>NZ_CP049780.1:1099581-1399581 GCF_011193355.1 Streptomyces sp. JB150 | reverse complement strand
TGGTCGCCGCCTCGCTCGGCTTCTCCGGCAGCCGGTCGATCACCCGGAACCGGTACAGCAGCGGGCACTGCATGAAGTCGCCGGCGCGGGAGGGGGACAGGGAGGCGGGCGGTACGGCCGGGGCGGAACCGGCGTCCGCCGCCGTCCCGGCCGCGGCCGTGATCATGCCGGCGGGCGCGGGCTCCGCCGTACCGTCGCTGTGGGCCTCCGTCACGCCCTCGGTGCTCGTCTCCATGTCCACAGACCTTACGGCCCACCACTGACAGTGACCTCCGCCACGGTCGTGTGCGCCGGCGGAGACGGGGGAAACAGAAGGGGTGCCGGGGCGGAACGCACCCCCGTGGCCGCATACCATCGACCCGAGACCTTCCGCCCGGCAGGTGCGGGACACGCTTCGAACGAGGGGACATCGTGGACGAGAGCGGCGGGAGCGGGCAGCCGCGGTCGGGCAACGACGACTCGACCGGACCCCACGCGACACCGGCCCCCCACCCCACCCCCGACGCGCCGGTCCGCGAGGACCGGGCGGCGAGCCGGACCACCGGCTCCCGCGCGGAACCGGCCCCCCACGGGGACGACACCGCGAGCCCGGCCGCCGCGACGGGCGCCGCCGGAAAGCCCGGCCTCGACAAGACCCCCGGCCCCTCGCAGCCCGCGCCCGAGCGACCCATGACCGATCGACCCACCCCGGAGGGGCCCGCACCCGACCAGCCCGCGTCCGAGCGGCCCACGCCCGAGCGGCTCGCCCCGGAGCGGCCCACTCCCTCGCCGTCCGCACCCGAGCACCCCGCGCCCCAGCGGCCCGCCGCCGAGCGGCCCACCCTCGGGCAGCCCTCTCCACGGCAGACCTCTGCGGCGCAGCCCTCTGCAGCGCACACCTCTCCCGGGCAGCCCCCTGCCGAGCAAGGCCGACCCCCGGCCCCGCCCCGCGGCGCCGCCCCCGCCGGCCAGCGCCCCGGCGCCGACGCGGGCGCCGGCGACGCCGCCCGCCCCGGCGGCCACGAGCGCCCCCACGCCCACTCCGGCCCCAAGGGCCCCGCCCCGCGGCGCCCCGAGCCCGGCGGCGGACTGCTGATGGGGCGCCCCTTCGGCGTGCCCGTGTACGTCACGCCCAGCTGGTTCCTCGTCGCCGCCCTCATCACCTGGGTCTTCGGCGGCCAGCTGGACCACATGCTGCCCGAGCTGGGCGGCGCCCGGTACCTGGTGGCACTGTTCTTCGCGGTCGCCTTCTACGCCTCCGTCCTCGTCCACGAGCTGGCCCACACGGTCGCCGCCCTCCGCTTCAAGCTGCCGGTGCGCCGCATCCAGCTCCAGTTCTTCGGCGGCGTATCCGAGATCGAGAAGGAAGCCGAGACCCCCGGCCGGGAGTTCGTCCTGGCCTTCGTCGGCCCGCTGCTCTCCCTCGTCCTCGCCGGCGTCTTCTACCTCGCCATGCAGCCCGTGGAGCCCGGCACGGTGCCGAGCGTCCTGCTCGCCGGTCTGATGATCTCCAACCTCATCGTCGCCGTCTTCAACCTGCTGCCGGGCCTGCCCCTGGACGGCGGCCGGATGCTGCGCGCCGTCGTCTGGAAGCTCACCGGCAAGCCCATGAGCGGCACGATCGCCGCCGCCTGGGTCGGCCGCGCCCTCGCCGTGTCCGTCCTGATCGGCCTGCCGCTGCTCACCCAGTCCGGCCTGCTCGGCGCGGACGCCGAGGACAACGTCGGCATGGACACCGTCCTGGACGCCCTGCTCGCCGCGATCCTCGCCGCGATCATCTGGACCGGCGCCGGCAACAGCCTGCGCGTGGCCCGGCTGCGCGAACACCTCCCCGAGCTGCGCGCCCGCGCCCTCACCCGCCGCGCGGTCCCGGTCCCGGGCGACACCCCGCTCTCCGAGGCCCTGCGCCGCGCCAACGCCGCCGGCGCCCGCGCCCTGGTGGTGGTCGACGCCGACGGCAGCCCGCTGTCGATCGTCCGCGAGGCCGCCATCGTCGGCGTCCCCGAGCACCGCCGCCCCTGGGTCTCCGTCAGCGGCCTGGCCCAGGAGCTCACCGACGGGATGCGGGTCCTGGCCGAGCTGGCCGGCGAGGAGCTGCTGGACGCCCTGCGCGCCCACCCCGCCACGGAGTACCTGGTCGTCGAGGAGACCGGCGAGATCTACGGCGTGCTGTCCGCCGCCGACGTGGAACGCGCCTTCGTCAAGGCCATGGCCCGGCCCAGCTGACCCGCCCAGCCGCCCAGCCGACCGGCCGGGCGGCCCGGGCCGTGGTCGGCCGCCCCGGCAAAGCCCGGTAGGCTGTTCACATGTCCGAACCGACCGGTGCCGCCCGCCGCCGCGGGCCCTTCAAGGTCGGGGACCAGGTACAGCTGACCGACCCCAAGGGCCGCCACTACACGTTCACGCTCGAGGCCGGGAAGAACTTCCACACCCACAAGGGTTCCTTCCCGCACGACGAACTGATCGGCGCTCCCGAGGGCAGCGTTGTCCGTACGACGGGGAACGTCGCCTATCTCGCGCTGCGCCCCCTGCTCCCCGACTACGTCCTGTCCATGCCCCGCGGGGCAGCCGTCGTCTACCCCAAGGACGCGGGGCAGATCCTCGCCTTCGCCGACATCTTCCCCGGCGCCCGCGTCGTGGAGGCCGGCGTCGGCTCCGGCTCGCTCAGCAGCTTCCTGCTGCGGGCCATCGGCGACCAGGGCATGCTGCACTCCTACGAGCGGCGCGAGGACTTCGCGGAGATCGCCAGGCAGAACGTGGAGCGCTACTTCGGCGGCCCGCACCCGGCCTGGCAGCTCACCGTCGGCGACCTGCAGGACAACCTGTCGGACACCGACGTCGACCGCGTCATCCTCGACATGCTCGCCCCCTGGGAGTGCCTGGAGGCCGTCTCCAAGGCGCTCGTGCCCGGCGGCATCCTGTGCTGCTACGTCGCGACCACCACCCAGCTCGCCCGGACCGTCGAGTCCATCCGCGAGATCGGCTGCTTCAACGAGCCGACCGCCTGGGAGACGATGATCCGCAACTGGCACATCGAGGGCCTGGCCGTCCGCCCGGACCACCGGATGATCGGCCACACCGGCTTCCTCCTCACCGCCCGCCGCCTCGCGGACGGCGTCGAGCCGCCCATGCGCCGCCGCCGCCCCGCCAAGGGCGCCTACGGCGAGGACTACACGGGCCCCAACGCCGACGGAGGCATGGGCCGCTAGCCGGCCCGGCCGCGCGCCGCCGCCGAGGCCTCGCGGGCCGGGGCGGCGTCGTCTCCCGTGCCGCCTTCAACGTCCCGGCGCCGTGGACGAGTTCCCGCACCCCGCGCGGAACCCGTCCACGGCGCCGCGCCGTTGACGCTCCACCGCCCCCGCCCGCCCCACGGCCGGCCCCCGGCGCTCACCCGGCCGGCAACACCCCTCACCCCGCCGTTCCCCCGCCCTGTGACGTGTGGCACCATGCTGGCCACCCCCACCGGCACAGCCCTCACAGGAGACACTCCTCGTGCAGCATCCCGCGGTCCCGGAACTGGCCCACACGCGCGCCCGTCCCATCCACTGGCTGGCCACCGCCACCGCGCTCGCCGGCGTCGTCGCCCTCTCCGCGCTCCTCCAGCCGGGCGCGGCCACCGCCGCCCAGGAGCCGGGCCAGGGGCCCCAGTCCGCGCCCGCGGCCGCCGCGCCCGCGACGGACGGCGTGGACTTCCCCCTCGAATGCGGCCCCGTCAAGGCCGTGGTGGAGCGCGAGGCGGCCGGGGACCTCGACGGCGACGGAAGGCCGGAGACGGTCGCCGTCGTGCACTGCGACGCGGGCATCAGCACCCCGCCCGACGGCGTCTACGTGCTCACGCGCTCAGCCGACGACGCCCCCGTGCGGCTGGTGGCCACCCTGGTCGACCCCAAGGACCGCTACACGGTCGAGGACTTCGCCGTCCGTGACGGCGCCGTGACCGCCACCTTGCTCGGCTACTCGTCCGCCGACGTGCCCACCTGCTGCCCGGACACCGAGGACCACGCGAAGTGGCGGTGGGAGAACGGCTCGTTCGTGCGCTCGTCACCCGCCGGCGCGCGCAGTGTGTGACGGATGTCGCCGCGCGGTGTGAGAAATCAGACAGTAGTAACCAGCCGTACAGTTCTGGTCACTCTGCGTCCGGGCCGTACATCTCTACCTTGTCCGAAACCCGACGTACGTGGATGCACTCGCCGGGACACTCCTTCGCGGAGTCGATCACGTCCGTGAGGAGCGGCAGCGGCACGGGGGTTGTCGCTCCCGGTGCCTGAAGCAGCTCGTCGCCGGGGCCCTTCACATAGGCCAGACCGTCGATGTCCAGCTCGAACACCTCCGGCGCGTACTGCGCGCAGATGCCGTCGCCGGTACAGAGATCCTGATCGATCCAGACCTCCAGCGCCTCGCCGCCGACTCCGGCCTCCTGCTGCACGGTCATCTCTCCTGCCCTTTTCTACGCCGAGCCATACGGGAATCCGGCCAGCTCTGGCGGGTGTTGAACACTTCGACCCTACCTCTGGCCGCTTTCCAATCCCGTTCGGTGGGTATTCCCCTGGCGTGAGGGAGAGCGCAAGGGTGAAGATCGGACACACCCCGACCGTCTTTGTGATCTAGGGGTTTCAATCGACACCCACCCAGGTAGGGTCTGGAAGCGTCCAGCTCCCCTTGGAGGAGGTGAGGACCGTGGCAGCCCACGACGACGACATGAACCGCGGCATCCGCCCGGGACGCGGGTCCGACGACCCGGCCGGGCAGATCGCCTACCTTGAGCAGGAGATCGCCGTCCTGCGACGCAAGCTCGCCGACTCTCCGCGACACACGAGGATTCTCGAAGAGCGGATCGTCGAGCTGCAGACCAACCTGGCCGGCGTGTCCGCCCAGAACGAACGACTCGCGAACACACTCCGTGAGGCCCGCGACCAGATCGTGGCCCTCAAGGAAGAGGTCGACCGGCTCGCGCAGCCGCCGGCCGGCTTCGGTGTCTTCCTCGCGGCGAACGAGGACGGCACGGCCGACATCTTCACCGGGGGCCGCAAGCTCCGGGTGAACGTCAGCCCCAGCGTCGAGCTCGACGAGCTGCGGCGCGGCCAGGAAGTCATGCTCAACGAGGCGCTCAACGTGGTCGAGGCCATGGAGTTCGAGCGCGTCGGTGACATCGTCACCCTCAAGGAGATCCTGGAGGACGGCGAGCGGGCCCTGGTGCTCGGGCACACCGACGAGGAGCGGGTGGTGCGGCTCGCCGAGCCGCTGCTGGACGTCACCATCCGCCCCGGCGACGCCCTGCTCCTCGAACCCCGCTCCGGCTACGTCTACGAGGTCGTGCCCAAGAGCGAGGTCGAGGAACTCGTCCTCGAAGAGGTCCCCGACATCGGTTACGACCAGATCGGCGGCCTCGGCAACCAGATCGAGGCCATCCGCGACGCGGTCGAGCTTCCGTACCTGTACCCGGACCTGTTCAAGGAGCACGAACTGCGGCCGCCCAAGGGCGTCCTGCTGTACGGGCCCCCCGGCTGCGGCAAGACACTCATCGCCAAGGCCGTCGCCAACTCACTGGCCAAGAAGGTCGCGGAAGTGACCGGCCAGGCGGCGGGCAAGAGCTTCTTCCTGAACATCAAGGGCCCCGAGCTGCTGAACAAGTACGTCGGCGAGACCGAGCGGCAGATCCGCCTGGTCTTCCAGCGGGCCCGTGAGAAGGCCAGCGAGGGCACGCCCGTCATCGTCTTCTTCGACGAGATGGAGTCCCTCTTCCGCACCCGTGGCTCCGGTGTCAGCTCGGACGTGGAGAACACCATCGTCCCGCAGCTGCTCGCCGAGATCGACGGCGTGGAGGGCCTGCAGAACGTGGTCGTGATCGGCGCCTCGAACCGCGAGGACATGATCGACCCCGCGATCCTGCGTCCCGGCCGGCTCGACGTCAAGATCAAGATCGAGCGTCCGGACGCCGAGGCGGCCAAGGACATCTTCGGCAAGTACCTCACCGAGCGCCTTCCGCTGCACGCGGACGACCTCGCCGAGCACGGCGGCGACAAGGGCGCGTGCGTCCAGGCCATGATCCAGACGGCCGTGGAGCACATGTACGCGGAATCCGAGGAGAACCGCTTCCTCGAGGTGACCTACGCCAATGGTGACAAGGAAGTCCTGTACTTCAAGGACTTCAATTCCGGCGCCATGATCGAGAACATCGTGGGCCGCGCCAAGAAGATGGCGATCAAGGACTTCCTCGAGCACAACCAGAAGGGCCTTCGAGTCTCCCACCTCCTCCAGGCGTGCGTGGACGAGTTCAAGGAGAACGAGGACCTGCCCAACACCACCAACCCGGACGACTGGGCCCGGATCTCCGGAAAGAAGGGCGAGCGGATCGTCTACATCCGCACTCTGATCACCGGAAAGCAGGGCGCGGACACCGGACGCTCCATCGACACGGTGGCGAACACCGGTCAGTACCTGTAAAACGCAGGGCGGCTGCGGGTGCCCTCTCCGGGTACCCGCAGCCGACTCTTTTTCCGGCGACGCCCGGGACGAGGGCGCGCGAGGCAATGACGCAAATGATCTCCCCACCAGCGCAAAGGCGTTCTAGGCTCTTCCGTACCGCCGCGTCGCGCAGTGCGGGGACGGGCACCGCACACGCGACCGAGCGCAAGCGGTATCTGCGCGGGGCCCACGACCGAGGACTCCGCCGGGCAAGGAGGGCCGCATGACCGTACGGCGAGTAATGGGCATCGAGACGGAATATGGGATCTCCGTCCCCGGCCACCCCAACGCCAATGCCATGCTCACCTCATCCCAGATCGTCAACGCCTACGCGGCGGCGATGCACCGGGCCCGCCGGGCCCGCTGGGACTTCGAGGAGGAGAATCCGCTGCGGGACGCACGGGGCTTCGACCTCGCCCGCGAGGCCGCCGACTCCAGCCAGCTCACCGACGAGGACATCGGTCTGGCCAACGTCATCCTCACCAACGGCGCACGGCTCTACGTCGACCACGCGCACCCCGAGTACAGCGCCCCGGAGGTCACCAACCCGCGGGACGCCGTCCTCTGGGACAAGGCCGGCGAGCGGATCATGGCCGAGGCCGCCGAGCGGGCGGCCCAGCTCCCCGGTGCCCAGCCGATCCACCTCTACAAGAACAACACCGACAACAAGGGCGCCTCCTACGGCACGCACGAGAACTACCTGATGAAGCGAGAGACCCCCTTCTCGGACATCGTGCGCCACCTGACGCCCTTCTTCGTCTCCCGGCAGGTCTTCGCGGGCGCCGGCCGCGTCGGCATCGGCCAGGACGGCCACGAACACGGCTTCCAGCTCAGCCAGCGCGCGGACTACTTCGAGGTCGAGGTCGGCCTGGAGACCACCCTGAAGCGCCCCATCATCAACACCCGCGACGAGCCCCACGCGGACGCCGAGAAGTACCGCCGGCTGCACGTGATCATCGGCGACGCGAACCTGTCCGAGATCTCGACCTACCTCAAGCTGGGCACGACGGCCCTGGTCCTGTCCATGATCGAGGACGGCTTCATCGCCGTCGACCTCGCCGTGGACCAGCCCGTCCGCACCCTCCACCAGGTCTCGCACGACCCGTCCCTCAAGCGCCTGGTCACGCTGCGCAGCGGCCGGACACTCACCGCGGTCCAGCTGCAGATGGAGTACTACGAGCTGTCCCGCAAGTACGTGGAGGAACGCTTCGGGGAAGACGCCGACGAGCAGACCAAGGACGTGCTCGCGCGCTGGGAGGACGTGCTCACCCGCCTGGAGAACGACCCCATGAGCCTGGCCGGCGAGCTGGACTGGGTCGCCAAGCGGGAGCTCATGGAGGGCTACCGCCGCCGCGACGACCTTGACTGGGACGCCGCGCGGCTTCACCTCGTCGACCTCCAGTACGCCGACGTACGCCCCGAGAAGGGCCTCTACAACCGTCTGGTGGCCCGGGGACGGATGAAGCGGCTCCTGGACGAGGCCGACGTCGAGCGGGCCAAGCAGAAGCCGCCGGAGGACACCCGCGCCTACTTCCGCGGCCGCTGCCTGGAGCAGTACGCCGACGACGTCGCCGCGGCCTCCTGGGACTCCGTGATCTTCGACCTCCCGGGCCGGGACTCCCTGCAGCGCGTCCCAACCCTGGAACCGCTTCGCGGAACGCGTAATCACGTCAAGGAGCTCCTGGACCGCTGCCGCACCGCCGAGGACCTGGTCAGGGTGCTCTCCGGCGGCTGAGCGGGTACCCGGGAGGAGCCGGCCGGGCAGGGTGGAAAACACCGGCTCCGGGAATCATCGATACGGGCCCCGTACGTTGGAGAAACTGCGGGGCCATTGTCAGACCCGGCGAGTAGGGTCTGATCTTGAACCAGCAACTGTGTCGGGCGAACCGAGCGGGGTGAGGGTGATGGCGACCAAGGACACCGGCGGCGGACAGCAGAAGGCCACCCGGTCCACCGAGGAGGTCGAGGAGCAGGCGGCGGAGGCGCAGGCGTCCGAGGACCTCAAGGAGCGGCACGAGAAGCTCAGCGACGACGTGGACTCCGTCCTGGACGAGATCGACGACGTGCTCGAGGAGAACGCCGAGGACTTCGTGCGCTCCTTCGTTCAGAAGGGTGGCCAGTAAAGGCGTCCTGCCTCACCCGCCTTCGAACCGAAGGCAGGGAGAGGGCGAGGGGCGCCCGGGAAAGCGGAGCACCGGTGCGGTGCCGGGAGCGCGCGGCCGAGTCCGGTGCCGCGCGTTACCGGCGCCGCGCTGTCTTCGCCCACCGGCTTCCGCCACCGCATGTGGATCACCGCCACAAGACGGGTAGGGTCCGTCGTACTGTGCTTCAACTGCAATTCCGGCCTCGGCCTGTTGACTAATCGGAAGGAAACGCGTGGAAGCCAACACTCGTAGCACCGGGCGTCTACCAGCTGCCTTCCTGACGCCTGGATCTTCTTCGTTCATGGACTTCCTGTCGGAGCACCAGCCGGAGCTGCTGCCCGGCAACCGGCAACTCCCGCCCACGCAGGGCGTGGTCGAGGCCCCGCACGGGACGACCATCGTGGCCGTGACGTTCCCCGGCGGCGTGGTGCTCGCCGGTGACCGCCGGGCCACGATGGGCAACGTGATCGCGCAGCGGGACATCGAGAAGGTCTTCCCGGCGGACGAGTACTCGGCCGTCGGCATCGCCGGCACCGCCGGTCTGGCCGTCGAGATGGTCAAGCTGTTCCAGCTGGAGCTCGAACACTTCGAGAAGGTCGAAGGGGCGCAGCTCTCCTTGGAGGGCAAGGCGAACCGGCTGTCGACGATGATCCGGTCCAACCTCGGCATGGCCATGCAGGGCCTGGCCGTGGTGCCGCTCTTCGCCGGTTACGACCTGGACCGCGCCAAGGGCCGCATCTTCTCCTACGACGTGACGGGCGGCCGCTCCGAGGAGCACGGGTACGCCGCCACCGGCTCCGGCTCGATCTTCGCGCGGGGCGCCATGAAGAAGCTCTTCCGTGACGACCTGACCGAGGACGAGGCCACCACCCTGGTGGTCCAGGCCCTGTACGACGCGGCAGACGACGACTCGGCGACCGGCGGTCCCGATGTCGCCCGCCGGATCTACCCGATCGTCACCGTGATCACCGAGGACGGCTTCCGCCGGCTCACCGAGGACGAGTCCTCGCAGATCGCCCGGGCCGTGCTGGAGCGGCGTCTGGAGCAGCCGGACGGCCCGCGGGCCGCCCTGCTCTGACCGCGGGCTCTTGTTGTCGGGTGATCCAGTGACTTCCACAGAAAGGGACGGATAACCGGTGTCGACGCCGTTCTATGTCTCTCCTCAGCAGGCCATGGCCGACCGGGCCGAGTACGCCCGCAAGGGCATCGCGCGCGGCCGGAGCCTGGTCGTGCTGCAGTACGCCGACGGCATCGTGTTCGTCGGCGAGAACCCGTCCCGCGCACTGCACAAGTTCAGCGAGATCTACGACCGGATCGGCTTCGCCGCCGCCGGCAAGTACAACGAGTACGAGAACCTGCGCATCGGCGGTGTCCGCTACGCCGACCTGCGCGGCTACACCTACGACCGGGAGGACGTGACCGCCCGCGGCCTCGCCAACGTCTACGCGCAGACGCTGGGCACGATCTTCTCCAGCGCCGGCGAGAAGCCGTACGAGGTGGAGCTGGTCGTCGCCGAGGTCGGCGAGACGCCGGAGGGCGACCAGATCTACCGGCTGCCGCACGACGGCTCGATCGTGGACGAGCACGGCTCGGTCGCGGTCGGCGGCAACGCCGAGCTGATCAGCACCTACCTGGACCAGCGCCACCGGGACGGCATGAGCCTGGCCGAGGCGCTGAAGCTGGCCGTCCAGGCGCTGTCCCGCGAGTCGAACGGGTCGCAGCGGGAGATCCCCGCCGAGCGCCTGGAGGTCGCGGTGCTGGACCGCACGCGTCCGCAGAAGCGGAAGTTCAAGCGGATCACCGGCGGGCAGCTCTCCCGTCTGCTGGCCGAGGGCACGTCCGCCGGGACGGAAAGCGCGTCGTCGGAGTCCTCGGAGTCCGCCGGGGAGGAGTGACCTCCGCCCGCGCGTGAACGCCGGCGCCCCGGTCCGTCAAGGACCGGGGCGTCGCGCGTTCAGGAGGCCGCGGGAGGCGCTGTGGAGCCCCGGACGACCAGTTCCACCGGGATGTCCCCCCGCGCCGGTGTACGGCCCTCCAGGACCGCCAGAAGGGCCTGCATGCCGCGCTCGCCGAACAGCTCGGCGTCGAGCCGGACGGTGGTCAGCTCCGGGTCGATGGCGGTGGCCAGGGCCAGGTCGTCCAGGCCGGTGACGGAGATGTCGTCGGGAACGCGCAGGCCGAGGCGGCGGACGGCCTTGTAGGCGCCGGCGGCGAGTTTGTCGTCGTCGCAGACGATGGCGGTGGGGCGCGGGCCGGGCGCGGTGAGCGCGGCCTCGGCGGCGGCGCGGGCGCCGTCGATGGAGATCGGCGCGGGCGCGGTGCGCACGGTGGTGCCGCGGACCGCGCCGGTCCGCGCGGCGAGCTCCCGGGCCCGGATCTCGAAGGTCCAGGAGGGGACGTCGGCGGCGAGGTGCAGGAAGCGGCGGTGGCCGAGGCCGAGGAGGTGCTCGGCGACCTGGCGCACGCCGTCGGCGATGTCGAGGTTGACGGTGGCCGCGCCGAGGCTCCCCTCGGGGTCGCTGTCGAGCATGACGAGGGGCAGCTGGTCGCCGCGGATGGCGGTGAGGGCGTCGGCGGCCATGGAGGAGGCGATGACGCCGTCCAGGGCGGCCTGCGCGGAGGCGAAGGGGTCGCGGGCGGGGCCGATGCCCTCGGGGGAGGGGTAGAGCACGACGCCGAAGCCGTGGGTGGCGGCGACGCGGGCGGCGCCGGTGTAGACGCCGGCGAAGAACTCGGTGGTCAGGGCGGGGACCACCAGCAGCACCGTGCGGGTGTGGCCGAGGCGCAGGTTGCGGGCGGCCAGGTTGGGCCGGTAGCCCAGGTCCCGCGCGGCCCGGCGGACCCGCTCGGCGGTCGCCTCGGAGACCCGGCCGCGCCATTTGTCGCCCAGCACGAGCGACACGGCGGCCTGCGAGACTCCGGCGGCCTCGGCGACGTCGCGGCTCGTGGGGCGGGTGCTGGCTCGTGCCACCGTCGGGCTGCTCCTTCGTGGGGGTCGCGCCCGGGCTCGGCCTGGACGTGCGAACAGCGCACATGGTACGTATGACGGACGACGTTATACGTAAAACCTCGATGAGCCGGAAGGCGGGGGACATGGCCGCGGGATACCTGGAGATCCTCAGGGCGAAACACGCCGCCCGTCTGCTGACGGGCACCCTGGTGGGGCGGCTGCCGAACGCCACCGCCCCGATCGCGATCGTGCTGTTCGTCCGCGCGGAGGGCGGCTCGTACAGCCTGGCCGGCGCGCTGGCCGCCGTGTACGGCGTCGCCAACGCGGTCGGCCAGCCGCTGCTCGGCCGCCTGGTGGACCTGCGCGGCCAGCCGCGGGTCCAGCTGCCCGCCGCGGTGCTGTCGGCCCTGGCCATGGCCGTCTTCGCGTTCGCCGGCACCGAGCCCGCCGCCCTGTCCTACGCCGCGGTGGCCGCGGCCGGCCTGTTCACCCCGCCGCTGGAAGGCGGCCTGCGCGCGCTGTGGCCGTCCGTCCTGCGCAAGGAGGACCAGGTCCACACCGCCTACGCGATGGACGCCGTGGCCCAGGAGGTCATGTTCACCGTCGGCCCGCTCCTGGTCACCCTGTGCACCTCCCTGTGGTCCGAGCGGGCCGCGCTGCTGGTGCTCAACGTGGTCGGTGTCCTCGGCGCCCTCTCCGTGGTCGTGTCGCCGCCCTCGCGCGCGTGGCGGTCGGCTCCGCGCGAGGCCCACTGGCTCGGCGCCCTGCGCTCACCCGGCCTGATCGCCCTGCTGGTCGCGTTCCTGTTCGTCGGCGTGGCGCTCGGCTCGATCACGGTCGCGGCGGTGTCGTACGCCGACGACCACGGCGGCGACGCGGTCTACGGCTGGCTGATGGCGGCCCTGGGGCTCGGCGCGCTGGCCGGCGGCTCGGTGTACGGGGCGCGGCGCTGGGGCGGTTCTCCGGAGCGGCGGCTGCGTGTCCTCGTGGGTCTGCTGGCGGTCTGTTATCTGCCGCTGATGCTGATGCCCGGCCCGGTCGCCATGACGGCGCTCGCCGCGCTCTCCGGAGTCTTCCTGGCACCCGCCATCGCCTGCGCGTTCGTCATCGTGGACCGGCACGCGCCGGCCGGCACGGTCACCGAGGCGTTCTCCTGGCTGGTCACCACGTTCACCGTGGGTGCCTCGGTCGGAACGGGCCTGGCGGGGCCGGTCATCGAGTGGGGCGGGACGCTGTGGGGATTCGCGGTGCCGGGCGCCGCCGGCGGGGCGTCCCTGCTGGTCCTGCTGGCCACCGGGAGGGTACTCGCAGCTCCCGCGCGGACCGCGGTCGTTGCGTCTTCATCGGAAAATGATCCAAATCGTGCCGTCGAACCCCGTTTCAGTTCAGGGGATCGGGCGTAATGTTCAGTCATGGACCGCCGCATTTTCGGGCTGGAGAACGAGTACGGCGTCACGTGCACGTTCAGGGGACAGCGCCGTCTGTCGCCTGACGAGGTGGCGCGGTACCTCTTCCGCCGTGTCGTGTCATGGGGCCGCAGCAGCAATGTGTTTCTGCGCAACGGCGCCCGCCTCTATCTTGACGTGGGCTCTCATCCGGAATACGCGACACCCGAATGTGACAACGTGATCGAACTGGTCACCCACGACAAGGCCGGCGAGCGCATTCTCGAAGGACTCCTGGTGGACGCGGAACGACGCCTGCACGAGGAGGGAATCGCGGGCGACGTCTACCTCTTCAAGAACAACACCGACTCGGCGGGCAACTCCTACGGCTGCCACGAGAACTACCTGGTGGCCCGGCACGGGGAGTTCTCGCGGCTCGCGGACATCCTCATCCCGTTCCTCGTCACCCGGCAGCTGCTGTGCGGCGCGGGCAAGGTGCTGCAGACCCCGCGCGGTGCGGTGTACTGCGTGAGCCAGCGCGCCGAGCACATCTGGGAGGGCGTCTCGTCGGCGACGACCCGCTCCCGGCCGATCATCAACACCCGCGACGAGCCGCACGCGGACGCCGAGCGCTACCGCCGGCTGCACGTCATCGTGGGCGACTCCAACATGTCCGAGACGACCATGCTGCTCAAGGTCGGCGCCACCGACCTGGTGCTGCGCATGATCGAGGCGGGCACGGTGATGCGCGACCTGACCCTGGAGAACCCGATCCGGGCGATCCGCGAGGTCAGCCACGACATCACCGGCCGCCGCAAGGTGCGCCTGGCCAGCGGCCGGGAGGCCTCCGCCCTGGAGGTGCAGCGCGAGTACTACGAGAAGGCGCTGGACTTCTGCGAGCGGCGCGGCATCCGCACCGGCACCGTCGAGCGGGTGCTGGAGCTGTGGGGCCGCACCCTGGAGGCGATCGAGACCGAGGACCTGGACCGGATCGACACCGAGATCGACTGGGTCATGAAGTACAAGCTCATCGAGCGCTACCGGGCCAAGCACAACATGACCATGTCGCATCCGCGGGTCGCCCAGATAGACCTCGCCTACCACGACATCCACCGCCGTCGTGGCCTGTACTACCTGCTGGAGAAGAAGGGCCAAGCCGCCCGGATCTGCAACGACTTGAAGATCTTCGAGGGCAAGTCGGTCCCGCCGCAGACCACACGGGCCCGGCTGCGCGGCGACTTCATCCGGCGCGCGCAGGAACAGCGCCGGGACTTCACCGTCGACTGGGTGCACCTGAAGCTCAACGACCAGGCCCAGCGCACCGTGTTGTGCAAGGACCCGTTCCGTTCGGTGGACGACCGGGTGGAGAAGCTGATCGCCGGAATGTGAGCCGCGGCGTATTCCGCACTTCATGCCGGAACGCCACACGGGCGCCGTACGTTACCCGTACGGCGCCCTTCTCACGCCGTAGAGTTGCGCGCACGCCATCCACAAGATCGACCGATTACGAGGCCCCCATCGTGCGCCGACGCTCACTCATGATCGCCGTTCCCGCCGGACTCGTCACACTCGCCGGATGCGGCGACGACAAGGCCGACTCGAGCAAGGCCAGTGACAGTGCCTCGCCGACGGGCGGTGCCACGTCCGCCGCGCCCTCGCCGAAGATCGTCGACGGCCCGCTGCCGGCGATCACCGCGGGGACGAAGTTCGACGAGAAGCCGACGATCGCCAAGGGCGGCGGCGCGCCGTCGAAGGATCTCGCGGTGAAGACCGTCATCGCGGGCGGCGGCCAGCCCGTCGCCGAGGGCGACTACGTCCAGGCCCACTACCTCGGCCAGATCTGGGACACCGCGAAGGTGTTCGACAACTCCTACGACCGCAAGACGCCGCTGGTGA
Organism: Streptomyces sp. JB150; assembly: GCF_011193355.1. GTDB lineage: Bacteria > Actinomycetota > Actinomycetes > Streptomycetales > Streptomycetaceae > Streptomyces. The sequence goes on along the minus strand of NZ_CP049780.1, from coordinate 1,384,762 downwards.
TCCAGCTGGCCCAGGGCAGCATCATCGACGGCTGGCGCCATGCGCTGGCCGGGAAGAAGCTCGGCAGCCGGGTTGAGTTCTCGGTCCCCCCGGCCTGGGGGTACGGCGAGCAGGGCCAGCCCCAGGCGGGCATCAAGGGCACCGACACCCTGGTGTTCGTCGTGGACCTCCAGGGCACGTTCAACGCCAAGAGCTCCGCCAAGGGCAAGGAGGCCGCGCAGGACGACGCGGCCGTGCCGAAGGTTGGGACGAACACGGACGGCAAGGCGCCGTCCATCGAGATCCCGAAGAGCGACCCGCCGAAGAAGCTCGTGGCGAACTACGTCCTGGAGGGCGACGGCGCCGAGGTCGGCGCCAAGGACAGCGTCCTCGTGCAGTACAAGGGCGTGCAGTGGGACACCGGCAAGGAGTTCGACTCGACGTACGGCCGCAAGGCCCTCACCTCGTTCTCGCTCCAGCAGGTCGTCAAGGGCTGGTCCCAGGGGCTGACCGGCAAGAAGGTCGGCAGCCGCGTCGTGATCGTGATCCCGCCGGACCTGGGCTACGGCGACAACCCGCCGAGCGGCAGCGGCATCGCCAAGGGCGCGACGCTGGTGTTCACGGTGGACATCCTCGCCAAGATGTGAGCGCCGCCTCCCCGGCTCGGCGCCCGGCACGGCCTTCGCCGGAGTGGCTGGTCACGCGCCGCGCCGGGCGGGATGAAAGACTGGGCGCGTTACTTGTCGTACACACGCAGGAGTCTGAAGACGTGAGCATCGAGAAGCCCGAGATCGACTTCCCGGGCGGCGAGCCCCCGGCGGACCTGGAGATCAAGGACATCTGGGAGGGCGACGGTCCCGAGGCCAAGGCCGGTCAGACCGTCACCGTGCACTACGTGGGTGTCGCCTTCAGCACCGGCGAGGAGTTCGACGCGAGCTGGAACCGGGGCACGCCGTTCCGCTTCCCGCTGGGCGGCGGCCGGGTCATCAAGGGCTGGGACCTGGGCGTGCAGGGCATGAAGGTCGGCGGCCGCCGCCAGCTGACCATCCCCGCCCACCTCGCCTACGGCAACCAGAGCCCGACCCCGGCGATCAAGCCCGGCGAGACCCTGATCTTCGTGGTCGACCTCCTCGCGGTCTGACCGCCGGACCGGAGTCGCAAAAGATCACGAGACGTTCCGATCGTCGTCCGCACCGCGTGCGGTATCCGATCGGTTCCGATCATCCGGGGCCCATGCCTGTCCGGGCATGGGCCCTCGGCTTTTGCCCGGGCACCGCGGAGCGGTACGGTCATCGGTCGGAAGCACCATAGGGAAGGCGAAGGGCGTCGATGGCCATTGCCAAGGCCGAGCGGCTGATGAACCTCGCGCTGTGTCTGCTCGGGACGCGGCGGCCGCTCAGCAAGCGTGAGCTGCGCGAGTCCATCGAGGCGTACGTCGAGGCCTTCGGGCCGGAGAACGGTGCCACGGGGTCCGAGGACTCCTTCAACCGCATGTTCGAGCGGGACAAGGACGACCTGCGCGAGCTCGGGCTCGTCATCGAGACCGTCGAGAACCTGGACGGCGAGGTCGGCTACCTGGCCCGCCGCGACAGCAACCGCCTCCCGCCCATCACCCTCGACGCCGAGGAGGCCGCCGCCCTCGGCCTCGCCGCCAAGGTCTGGCAGCAGGCCCGGCTGGCCGGCGCGGCCAGCGGCGCCCTGCAGAAGCTGCGCGCGGCCGGACTGCCCGAGGACGTGGACCCCTACGAGGCGCACGGCGCCCTGGAGCCGCGCATCCCCGTGCACGAGGCCGCCTTCGAGCCGCTGATGCTCGCCTGCCGCGACCGCCGCCCCGTGATGTTCGAGTACCGCAAGGCGACCGCCGCCCGCCCCGAGACCCGGCACGTCGAGCCGTGGGCCCTGGAGTGCTGGCGCGGCCACTGGTACCTCGCGGGCTGGGACCGCGACCGGGGCGCCGAGCGGGTCTTCCGGCTGTCGCGGATCACCGGCAAGGTGCGCTCGCGCGGCGGCCGCTTCACCGCGCCGGTGCCCGACGTCGTCACCGTCCGCGAGACCGTCGCCGGCTGGGCGGGCGAGATCGCCGACCGCAGCGCCCGCATCCGGCTGCGCGCCGGCGCCGGGTACCCCCTGCGGGCGAAGGCCACCGCCGTGCGGGAACTCGGCGACGGCTGGGACGAGTTGGAGATTCCGTACGGGCACGGACTGGACGCCTGGCTGGTGGAGTTCGGGCCGGACGTGGTGGTCCTCGAACCCGCCGAGCTGCGCGCCGACGTGGTGGAACGGCTGCGTGCCGTCGCCAAGGGCTAAGGGGAAGCGGGACAGACAAGTGGCAGGCAAACCGGTCAGGCCCGTGAACGCCATCGACCAGACCAGACGGATGCTCTCCCTGGTGACGTACCTCAAGGAGCGCCCCGGCGCCCGGATCGAGGACGTCGCCCGGGCCTTCGGCATCACCGAGGAGGAGCTGGTCTCCGACCTCGACGTGCTGCCCATGTGCGGCACCAGCTTCCGCGGCGGCGATCTGCTCGACATCGACACCGACGGCGAGCGCATCTGGTGGCACAACCCCGCCGCGCTCGGCGCCGAGGCGGCCGAGCCGCTGCGGCTCGCCGCGGACGAGGCGACCGCGCTGCTGGTCGCCGCCCGCGCGGTGGCCACCCTGCCGGGGCTGCGCGAGAGCGACCGGCAGGCGCTGCTGCGCGCCACCGCCAAGGTGGAGACCGCGGCCGGCGAGGCGGCGGGCGCCAGCTCCCGCCTCTCGGTCACCTTCGAGTCCGAGGGCGGCGTCTTCGCCGACGTCGACCGCGCCATCTCCGAGCGCCGCCGCCTGTGGATCCGCTACTACTCGCCGGCCCGCGACGAGGTCACCGAGCGCGAGATCGACCCGATCCGGCTGGTCAGCGTCGGCCACACCTATGTGGAGGCCTGGTGCCGCCGCTCCGAGGCGCGCCGCACCTTCCGGCTCGACCGGGTCGCCGAGATCAGGATCCTCGACGAGCCGTCCGCGCCGCCCGAGATCGAACTGCGCGACCTGTCGGAGGGCCTGGTGCAGCCCGCCGCCGAGGACCCCGAGGTCATCGTGGAGGTCGGCCCGGCCGGCCGCTGGGTCGCCGAGTACTACCCGCACGACAGCGCCGAGGAGCTCGCCGACGGCGGACTGCGGATCACCCTGCGCACCCCCGACCCGGCCTCGCTGCGCCGGCTCGCGCTGCGCCTGGGCGCCGACGGCCGGATCGTCGCCCCGGCCGAGCTGGCCGAGAGCGCCCGCCGCGCCGCCCGCGAGGCACTGGCGGCGTACGAGGAGGCCGAGGCGCCGGGGGAGTACGACGACCGGACCGCGGCACCGGCGCAGGCGGAGCGGGTGCCGGGGGGCGACCACCACGGGCTGTTCGAAAGGCAGGAGCAGGGACGGTGAGCGAGTCGGCGGCCGGTGCGCCGGGTGTGTCGGTGGCCTCGGCGTTCGCCGGGATGCGCGCGGTGACCCCGGTGGTGTTCAAGGCGGGCTGCCCGGACTGCCGGGGCCGCTTCGAACTCGCCGCGAGCGCCCTGCGGCTGGCCATCGGCGCCAGCAGCCGTACGACGTTCTACTCCTTCACCTGTCCCGAGTGCGGGGCGGCCGTCCGCAAGCCGGCGGGGGAGCGGATCGTCGAACTGCTCACCGGCGGCGGGGTGCGGACCCTGCGGCTCCACTCCACCGTCTGAGACGGTCTAGGCTCGGCGTCATGTTCTGGCCGATGTTCGCGGTTGCTGTGGGTTTCCTGGGTCTCGCCGTCCTCGGCGTGCTGGCCGTACGGGTGTTCGTCGAGGCCCGGCGCCTCGGCTTGCAGGTGACGGAGTCCGCCCGCCGGATCAACCGCGCCGCCGAGGACCTGGAGCGCGCCGCCGTCAGCGCGGCCCGCTCCGCGGACGCCCTGTGAGGTGTGGGGTGCGGCCCCTGTGAGTCCTGCCGGTTGATGTGCTTTGGGCCGCTTCGCCCTGTCGACCTGACCCACCCGGCAGGTACGCTGACGGTCGCGGTCCGGAAAACGAGGCCCGGACCGCGGACCGGGAGTACGCACGGGGATTGCCGGACGTTTACCCGTGAGCGTTACGATCGCTGTCGGCCCGGACGCTCGGACACCTGTCCGACCGGTCGGACAGCCACCCATCCACCCGCCTCGGTGAGAAGGTAAAGACTTATGGGACGGCTCGGACCTACCGAGATCATTCTGATCCTCGTCGTCATCATCCTGCTGTTCGGCGCCAAGAAGCTTCCGGACATGGCCCGCTCGCTCGGCAAGTCCGCGCGCATCCTCAAGAGCGAGGCCAAGGCGATGAAGGAGGACGACAAGACCTCCGCGCCGGCCGACCCGCCGCACACCGGCAACGAGCAGCCCCCCGCTCAGCGCGTCATCCAGGCCGCCCCCGGCGACGTGTCCAGCTCCCGTCCGGTCACCGAGCCGACGGACACGACCAAGCGCTGACGCAGGGCCGGTGACTCCCGGTCCGCCGCACGAGATGGGAACGTGGGTTGCTGAAGTCTGCCCGCAAGAAGGAGAAGGATCCCGAGGGGCGGATGCCCCTCGCGGAGCACCTCCGTGAGCTACGCAACCGGCTCGCGAAGGCGTTGCTGGCGATCGTCGCGGTCACGGTCGTCGCCGCCTTCTTCTACAACGACATCATCAACTTCTTCACCGAGCCGATCCTGAAGTCGGTCGGCTGCAAGCAGACCTTCGAGGAACTGGCGAAGGCCGGCGACAACGCCGATCCGTGCGCGAACATCACGATCAACGGTCTGCTCACACCGTTCACGCTCGCGCTGAAGGTCTCCCTGATGGCCGGTGTCGTCCTGGCCGCGCCGGTGTGGCTCTACCAACTGTGGGCGTTCGTCGCGCCCGGTCTGCACCGGCACGAGAAGAAGTACGCGTACGTCTTCGTCGGCACGGGCTTCCCGCTTTTCCTCGGCGGCGCCTTCTTCGCCTACAAGCTGCTGCCCACCACCGCCCAGGTGCTGATCGAGTTCACGCCCATCGACGTGGACAACCTGCTTCCCCTGGACGACCTGCTGGACCTCGTGACCCGCATGGTCGTCGTCTTCGGCCTCTCCTTCGAGCTGCCGCTGCTGCTGATCATGCTCAACCTGACCGGCGCCATCTCCGGCAAGCGGATGGCGGGCTGGTGGCGCGGCATGATCATGGGCATCACGGTCTTCGCCGCCGTCGCCACGCCCAGCACCGACCCGGTGTCCATGCTGGGACTCGCCGGACCGATCTGGGTGCTGTACTTCGTGGCGGTGGCCTTCTCCCTCGTCAACGACGCCCGCCGGCGGCGCCGCGAGGCCCTGGGCCCGGCCGACGACGAGGCCTCCGAGCTGGATCTGACCCCGGAGGACATCGGCGAGGTCGAACCCGTGGCGACCGCCCCCGCGCTGCCCGAGCAGGCCACCAGGGACCGGGTCAACGGTTATGACGACGTGACCTGAGGACCGGGGCACAGCTCGTAGGGTCACTGGCGTGACCAGCGAGATCACCCTCCTCGTCAACCCCACCGCGGGCCGCGGCCGGGGCGCCGGTGCGGCGCGGCCGGCCGCTTCCGCGCTGCGGGCGGCCGGATTCTCGGTGCGGACGGTCCTCGGCACGGACGCCGGGGACGCCCTCGCCCGCGCGCGTGCCGCCGTCGCGGACGGCACCGGCGCGCTGATCGCCGTCGGCGGGGACGGCATGGCGGGCCTGGCGCTCCAGGCCGTCGCCGGCACCCGCGTCCCGCTCGGCCTGGTCGCCGTCGGCACCGGCAACGACTTCGCCCGCGCGCTCGGACTGCCCGTGCGCGACCCGGCCGCCGCGGCTCGGCTGATCGCCGGCGCCCTCAAGGGCTCCCGGCTGGACGACATCGACCTCGGCCGGGTGGGGAACCGCTGGTTCGGGACCGTACTGGCCTCCGGCTTCGACTCCCGGGTCAACGACCGGGGCAACCGGATGCGCCGGCCCGCCGGGCGCCTGAAGTACGACCTGGCGATGCTCGCCGAGCTGGCCGCGTTCCGGCCCTTCCCCTACCGGATCACCCTGGACGACGGCGCGGTACGGGAGGTCGAGGCGACGCTGGTGGCGGTCGGGAACGGGTCGTCGTACGGCGGCGGGATGCGGATCTGTCCCGGCGCCGACCTCACCGACGGGCTGTTCGACATCACCGTGGTCGGGGACTGCTCGCGGCGGACCCTGCTGCGGGTGTTCCCGAGCGTGTACCGGGGCGGGCACGTCGACCATCCCAAGGTCACCGTGCACCGGGCGGCGAAGATCGAGATCGCCGCCGCGGGCATCACCGGGTACGCCGACGGAGAGCCCCTCGGACCGCTGCCGCTGACCGCGCGCTGCGTGCCCGCCGCGGTCCGGGTGATACGCCCCTGAGCTGGTTCTATCGCCGGATTCACCGGCCCGGATCCGGAGAATGATCGTCCTGTTGTCAGTGCGGCCCGGTACGCTCGAAAGCACGATGACACAGGACCTCTCACCGGCCGAGCGGTACGCGGCAGCCCGCAGGCGGGCAGCCGAGCAGGCCACCGCGCTCGCGTCCTTCCGCGAGATGTACGACTTCGGCCTCGACGCCTTCCAGATCGAGGCCTGCCAGGCGCTGGAGGCGGGGAAGGGCGTGCTGGTGGCGGCGCCCACCGGCTCCGGCAAGACGATCGTGGGCGAGTTCGCCGTCCACCTCGCCCTCCGGCAGGGCAAGAAGTGCTTCTACACGACCCCCATCAAGGCGCTGTCGAACCAGAAGTACAACGACCTGTGCCGCCGCTACGGCACCGAGAAGGTCGGCCTGCTCACCGGCGACAACAGCGTCAACTCCGACGCCCCGGTGGTCGTGATGACCACCGAGGTGCTGCGGAACATGCTGTACGCCGGCTCGCAGACCCTGCTGGGCCTCGGCTATGTGGTCATGGACGAGGTGCACTACCTCTCCGACCGCTTCCGCGGCGCCGTCTGGGAAGAGGTGATCATCCACCTGCCCGAGTCCGTGACGCTGGTGTCGCTGTCGGCGACCGTGTCCAACGCCGAGGAGTTCGGCGACTGGCTGGACACCGTGCGCGGCGACACCGAGGTGATCGTCTCCGAGCACCGTCCCGTGCCGCTGTTCCAGCACGTGCTCGCCGGGCGCCGGATGTACGACCTGTTCGAGGAGGGTGAGGGCCACAAGAAGGCCGTCAACCCCGACCTCACCCGCATGGCGCGGATGGAGGCCACCCGGCCGTCGTACCCGGACCGCCGGCGCGGCCGGGCGATGCGCGAGGCCGACCGGGAGCGCGAGCGCCGCCAGCGCTCGCGGATCTGGACGCCGAGCCGCCCCGAGGTCATCGAGCGGCTGGACGCCGAGGGCCTGCTTCCGGCCATCACCTTCATCTTCAGCCGCGCCGCCTGCGAGGCCGCCGTCCAGCAGTGCCTGTACGCGGGGCTGCGGCTGAACGACGAGGAGGCGCGCCACCGGGTGCGGGCGCTCGTCGAGGAGCGCACCGCCTCCATCCCGCGCGAGGACCTGCACGTCCTCGGGTACTACGAGTGGCTGGAGGGCCTGGAGCGCGGTATCGCCGCCCACCACGCGGGCATGCTGCCGACCTTCAAGGAGGTCGTCGAGGAGCTGTTCGTCCGCGGTCTGGTCAAGGCCGTCTTCGCCACCGAGACGCTGGCGCTGGGCATCAACATGCCCGCCCGGTCGGTGGTCCTGGAGAAGCTCGTCAAGTGGAACGGCGAGCAGCACGCCGACATCACCCCCGGCGAGTACACCCAGCTGACCGGCCGGGCCGGCCGCCGCGGCATCGACGTCGAGGGCCACGCGGTGGTGCTCTGGCAGCGCGGGATGAGCCCCGAGCACCTGGCCGGACTCGCGGGCACCCGCACGTATCCGCTGCGCTCCAGCTTCAAGCCGTCGTACAACATGGCGGTCAACCTGGTCGAGCAGTTCGGGCGGCACCGCTCGCGCGAGCTGCTGGAGACCTCGTTCGCCCAGTTCCAGGCGGACAAGTCGGTCGTCGGCATCTCCCGCCAGGTGCAGCGCAACGAGGAGGGCCTGGAGGGCTACAAGGCCTCCATGACCTGCCACCTCGGCGACTTCGAGGAGTACGCGCGGCTGCGCCGGGAGCTGAAGGACCGCGAGACCGAGCTGGCCCGGCAGGGCGCCGCCCAGCGGCGCGCCGAGGCCGCGGTCGCGCTGGAACGGCTCAAGCCCGGTGACGTCATCCACGTCCCGACCGGCAAGTACGCCGGGCTGGCGCTGGTGCTGGACCCGGGCCTGCCCGCCGGACGCTCCAACGGCCACCGCGGCTTCGACCACTACGACGGGCCGCGCCCGCTGGTGCTCACCGCCGAGCGGCAGGTCAAGCGGCTCGCGGCGATCGACTTCCCGGTGCCGGTCGAGCCGCTGGAGCGGATGCGGATCCCGAAGTCCTTCAACCCGCGCTCGCCGCAGTCCCGGCGCGACCTGGCGTCGGCGCTGCGCACCAAGGCCGGGCACATCGAGCCGGAGCGGCACCGGGGGCGCCGCTCCCAGGCCGCCGACGACCGGGAGATCGCCCGGCTGCGGGCGGCCCTGCGGGCGCATCCGTGCCACGGGTGCAGCGACCGCGAGGACCACGCCCGCTGGGCGGAGCGTTACCACCGGCTGCTGCGGGACACCAAGCAGCTGGAGCGCCGCATCGAGGGCCGGACAAACACCATCGCGCGGACCTTCGACCGGATCGTGGCGCTGCTGACCGAGCTGGACTACCTGCGCGACGACGAGGTCACCGCGCACGGCAAGCGGCTCGCCCGGCTCTACGGCGAGCTGGACCTGCTGGCCAGCGAGTGCCTGCGGGCCGGGGTCTGGGAAGGCCTCGCGCCGGCCGAACTCGCCGCGTGCGTCTCGGCGTTGGTGTACGAGGCGCGGGTCGGCGACGACGCGCTCGCGCCGAAGCTGCCGTCCGGCAAGGCGAAGGCCGCGCTGGGGGAGATGGTGCGGATCTGGGGACGGCTGGACGCCCTGGAGGAGGAGTACCGCATCAGTCAGACCGAGGGCGTCGGGCAGCGCGAGCCCGATCTCGGCTTCGCCTGGGCCGCGTACATGTGGGCCTCCGGGAAGGGTCTCGACGAGGTGCTGCGCGAGGCGGAGATGCCGGCGGGCGACTTCGTGCGGTGGTGCAAGCAGGTGATCGACGTGCTGGGGCAGATCCAGGCGGCGGCTCCCGCGGAGGGCTCCACCGTGCCGAAGGCCGCGCGCAAGGCGGTCGAGGGGTTGCTGCGGGGCGTCGTCGCCTACTCGTCCGTGGGGTAGTCCGCCGCGGGGTAGTCCGCCGTGGGCGGGTGCGGGTGCGTCCTGGCCGGTCGCGGTTCCCCGCGCCCCTTGAGTGAGTCGTCGTTCCGTCACGTGAGCCGTTCACCCGCTGGGTGGGCGGCTTTCGTGTGCCCGTTCGCCGTTACCACACGTATGCGAATGAACTCGGGCTGTGCAAATGGAGTCGAGCGTACCCCGTGTCCGCAGCCCGCTTCAGGCGGTTGCTGAATATGACACGCCGATGATCCGGTCGGACTAAGCTCGCCCGCAGCGCACCGAGTTGCGCTGATTCGTGCGTCTGTTCCCTTTTGTCGTTTATACCCCAACGTTTCCATGACTCTTCCCCCCGCAACCTCGCCCGACACCCAGTCGATTCGTTTCAGAGGGCCCACATGGTGAGTGTTCAAACCCGTCCGCGCCGTGAACATCCCTACGCGCGCGTGCTGTTGCCGCCGGCCATAGTGATGGCGGCGGCGACCGGAGCCGCCGTCGCCGTGGTCGCGCCCGCGGCCCGGCTCGCGGTCGGACTGTGCGGCGGCATCGCCACGCTGCTGGTCGTGCTGACGGCGGCCGAGGCGGCCCGGCGCGGCCGGGCACTGCGCCGCCAGCAGGCCGACCACGCCCGGCGCACCGCCCTGCTGGAGCAGCGCCTGGCCGAACAGGACCTGCTGGTCGACCGGTTGACCAAGGACGTGCTGCCCCGGGCGGTCAAGTGGCTGCGCAAGGGCATGCGGACCCATGAGGCGGTCGCCCGCCTGGAGCAGTTCGAGCCGGGCTTCCGCGACCTGCGCAAACCGCAGGCCGACCTGCTGTACCGGGTGCTGGACACGGTCGAGAGCGAAGTGACCCGGCGCCAGGGCGCGCAGCAGTCCTTCGTGCACGTCGCCCAGCGCGTCCAGGCCATCGTCCACCAGCAGGCCAAGGAACTGCGCGAGATGGAGGAGGACCACGGCACCAACCACGAGGTCTTCCAGGACCTGCTGCGCATCGACCACGGCAACGCCCTGATCGGCCGCCTCGCCGACTCGGTCTCCGTCCTCGGCGGCGGCCGGCCCGGACGCCAGTGGCCGCAGCCGGTCGCGCTCTACAGCGTGCTGCGCGGTGCCATGTCCCGCATCCTCGAGTACCGGCGCATCGAGCTGAAGTCGATCGCCCGGGTCAACATCCGGGGCGTCTCCGTCGAGCCGGTCATCCACGCCCTCGCCGAACTCCTCGACAACGCCACCCGCTACTCGCCGCCGACCACCAAGGTGCACGTCACCGCGCACGAGGTGCAGTACGGCGTGGCCATCGAGATCGAGGACTGCGGCCCGCCGCTCAACGAGGAGTCCCGCGGCCGCCTCGAGGACCTGCTGGCCATGGCCATGGAGGGCTCCGACCTGGAGGTCATCGAGGACCTGCCGCGGGTGGGCTTCGCCGTCGTCGGCCGTCTGTGCACGGAGTACGACATGCAGATCTCCCTGCGCTCATCGGCGTACGGAGGCCTGCGGGCCGTGCTGGTGCTGCCGCGGATCATGATGACCGACCAGCCCGGTGTGTTCGGCCTCGTGCCGCACGGCATCGGCGCCCAGTCCATCGCCCCGCGTCCGCCGGACGCCCTCGAAGGCCCCCAGCGCAAGCCGAAGATCCGCCGCCCCACCAACCCGCGCATCCCGGCCGGGGTGTCCCTCGAGGACGACATCCCCGTCGTCACCGAGTGGACCGAGAACGGGCTGCCGCAGCGCCGCAGCCGGGTGAAGACCTCGTTCAGCCAGCGGATCGCCGAGGAGGCGGCCTGGGACCAGGCCGTCAAGGAAGCCGCCGAGCGGGCCGCCGCCCAGGAGATCAAGGACAACCCGTGGGCACCCCTGCACCCCGAGCCCGAGCCGGAGCCGGAGCCGGAACCCGAACCGGAGCCGGAGAAGGAACGGCCCCTGCCCGGCATGTGGGTCGAGGCCTTCTACGAGGGGCTGAAGAAGGACAACCCGGGTGACCCGACCGCCTTCACCGTCAACCCGGCCGCCTACCAGCACCTGCTCAAGGAAAACCAGCACCGACCGGCCGACGCCGACGCCGGCGTCGAGGCCGACGCCGACACCGAGGACAAGGGGGACCTCACGTGATCCAGCAGCAAGGAAACATCGACTGGATGCTCCGCGACCTCGTCGACGGGACGCTCGGCATCGAGATGATCGTGGTGCTGTCGGCGGACGGCCTGCGCATCGCGCGCTACGGCGGCGACCCCGACGCCGCCGACCGGGTCGCCGCGGCCTGCGCCGGCATGCAGAGCCTCGCCCACGCCATCACCGGCGAGATCCACGCCAGCGAGAAGGGCGAGATGCGGCTGCTGCTGATGGAGGTCGACGGCGGCTACTTCTATCTGATGAACGCCGGCCCCAACGCCTACATCGCCGTGCTCTCCGACGTCCGCACCGAACCGGGGCTGATGAGCGGCCGGATGCGGGACCTGATCGTGCGCCTCGGCACCCACCTCACCAGTCCGCCCCGGCGGAACGGGCGGAGCGTATGACTCCTCCGCGACGCCAGAGGCGCACCCCCCGGCAGGAACCGCAGCCCGCACCCCCGCAGGAGAACGAGGGCAAGCACCCCGAACGGCTCTATCTGATCGGCGAGGGCGACGGCGGACCCGCCGACATCGATCTGGTCACGTTGATCGTGGCGCGCACCGACGACCCCAGCTCGCTGCCGCCCGAACAGGCCGCGGTGGTCCGGCTGTGCGAGTCCCCGCTCTCCGGGGCGGAGCTGTCGGCCTACCTCCAGCTGCCGTTCAGCGTGGTCTCCGCGCTGCTGGCCGACCTGCTGTCGGCCGGGCTGGTGCAGGCGCGGGCCCCGATCGTCCGCCAGGCGCTTCCCGACCGTTCCCTCCTCGAAGCGGTGATGCATGGACTTCAAAAGCTCTGACACCATCCCGGGCCCGCGCGCGGAGGACCAGCTGCCGCACACGGCACAGGCCGCGGTGAAGATCGTGATCGTGGGCGGGTTCGGCGTCGGCAAGACCACCATGGTCGGTTCGGTCAGCGAGATCCGGCCGCTGACCACCGAGGAGACCATGACCCAGGCCGGTATCGGGGTCGACGACAACTTCGGCTCCGACACCAAGACCGCCACCACCGTGGCGATGGACTTCGGCCGGATCAGCATCTCCGACAAGCTGGTGCTGTACCTGTTCGGCACCCCCGGCCAGGAGCGGTTCTGGTTCCTGTGGAACGGCCTGTTCGAGGGTGCGCTCGGCGCGGTCGTCCTCGTCGACACCCGGCGCCTGCAGGTCAGCTTCGATGTGATGGGGCGCCTGGAGGAGCGGGGCGTGCCGTTCGTGGTGGCCGTCAACACGTTCCCCGACGCGCCCCGTTACCCCGTCGAGCAGCTGCGCACCGCCCTCGACCTGGAGCCGGAGATCCCGATCATCGAGTGCGACGCCCGCCGCCGCGCCTCCAGCCGTGACGTCCTCATGACGCTGATGCGCTTCCTGCACAACCTCGCCCTGACCGGCCGGCTCAAGTGACGACCGGCCCAAGACGCCTGGAAAGCGACCCACCGTGACGTCTGACATCCCCACCACCACCGGCACGGACGGCCTCCCGCCCGCCCCGCCCCCCGGCTGTCCCGCGCACGCACTCCAGTCCGGCGGGCTGCGCCGGCTGTACGGACCCCAGCCGCTGGACCTGCGCTCCCTGTACGAGGAACTGCGCGCCGAGCACGGCCCGGTGGCGCCCGCGCTGCTCCACGACGACGTACCGATCTGGGTGGTCCTCGGTCACGCGGAGAATCTGCGGATGGTGAACACGCCCGCGGTGTTCAGCCGCGACAGCCGGATCTGGACCCCGCTCCTGGACGGCCGGGTCAAGCCCGACCACCCGCTGATGCCGCACATCGCCTGGCAGCCCGTCTGCTCCCACGCGGAGGGCGACGAGCACCGCAGGCTGCGCTCCGCGGTCACCAGCGCCATGGCACCCATCAACCACCGCATCATGCGCCGGTCCATCTACCGCCGCGCCCAGGCACTGGTCAACGAGTTCTGCGAGCGCGGCGAGGCGGACCTGGTCCACCAGTACTCCGAGCATCTGCCGATGGCGGTGATGTGCGACCTGCTGGGCATGCCGGAGGAGTACAACCACCGGATCGTGCACTGCGCCCGCGACATGCTCAAGGGCACCGAGACCGCCATCGCGAGCAACGCGTACATCCAGGAGGCCCTGGCCCGGCTCACCGCGCGCCGGCGCGCCGAGCCCGCCCAGGACATCGCCGGGCTGCTCGTCACCCACGAGGCCGGGCTGACCGACGAGGAGATCCGCGAGCACCTGCGGGTGGTGCTGATCGCCGCGTACGAGGCGACGGCGAACCTGCTCGCCAACGCGCTGCGCATGGTCCTCACCCACCCGGGCTTCCGGGCCCAGCTGAACGGCGGCCAGATGACCGTGGCGCAGGCGGTCGAGCAGTCCCTGTGGGACGAGCCGCCGTTCAGCACGGTGTTCGCCTACTTCGCCAAGCAGGACACCGAGCTGGGCGGGCGGCAGATCCGCAGGGGCGACGGACTGCTGTTCGCGCCCGCGCCGGGCAACATCGACCCGCGGATCCGGCCGGACCTGAAGGCCAGCATGATGGGCAACCGGTCGCACCTCGCCTTCGGCGGCGGACCGCACGAGTGCCCCGGCCAGAACATCGGCCGGGTCATCGCCGACGTCGGGGTGGACGCGGTGCTGCGGCGGCTGCCGGACGTACAGCTCGACTGCGAGGAGGATGAGCTGGAGTGGCGGGAGTCCATCGCCTCCCGCCATCTGGTCGAACTGCCGGTGCGGTTCGTGCCCAGGCCGCAGCAGGACATCGACCAGATGCCGAGCCACACCCCGAACCCGCCGAGGGGCTCGGTCTGGGACCCGCTCCCCGCGGAGCTGGAGGTGCCCCCGGCAAAGGTGCCCTCCCAGGAGACGCCTCCGGCGGAGCTGCCTCCCGCGGAGCCGGCCGCCGCCGTCGCGGAGCCCGAACACGAGCCCGAGGCGGACCCGGAGCCCGGGTCGGGCACCCTGCAGCGCTTCCTGCGCTGGTGGCGCGGCTACTGACCGGGCCAGGCGGCGAGCGTCCGCGTACTGCGGAAGCGGTGCGCCGCCCCCGTCACCGGATCGGTGAACTCCAGCTCCCGCGCAAGCAGTTGCAGCGGGTCGCGGAAGTCGCCGGGCGCGGCGGGGGCGGTCACCTCCGGGTAGAGCGGATCGCCGAGGATCGGCACCCCCAGCCCGTTCATGTGCACCCGCAGCTGGTGGGTCTGCCCGGTGGCGGGCACCAGCCGGTACCGGCCGAGGCCGTCCCGGTGTTCGATCAGCTCGATCCGGCTGACCGCGTTCGGCTCGCCCGGCACCTCGACGGCGGTCAGCGAGCCGCGCTCCTTCACGATCCGGCTGCGCACGGTCCGGGGCAGGGCGAGCGCCGGATCGTACGGCGCCACCGCCTCGTACTCCTTGCGCACCAGGCGGTCCCGGAACAGCGTCTGGTACGCGCCGCGCTCCTCGGGCCGCACGGTGAACAGCACCAGTCCGGCGGTGAGCCGGTCCAGCCGGTGCGCGGCGCTGAGCGTGGGCACGCCCAGCTCACGGCGGAGCCGGGCGAGCGCGGTCTCGGCGACATGGCTGCCGCGCGGGGTGGTGGCCAGGAAGTGCGGCTTGTCGACGACGACGATGTGCTCGTCGCGGTGCACGATCCGCAGCGGGAACGGCACCGGGACCTCATCGGGCAGCTCCCGGTGGAACCACACGAACATCCCCGGCACATACGGCGCGTCCGCCGCCACCGCCGTGCCGTCCGCCCCGACGATCTTCCCCGCGTCGAACATCTCGTCGACCACGCCGGGGCCCGCGCCCGACAGCCGCTCCACCAGATGCTCCCGGACGGTGTCCCACGCCCCGTCCACGGGCAGCCGCACCCGCACCGGATCGACCCCGCGGCACTGGGGCAGCGGCGCCGCCGGAACACGACTTCTGCGTCTCATCGCCGTCCAGCGTAAGCGGGTCCGCGAGACAGGGGTGCCGGGGTGGGGACCAGGTGAGGGGGAGGGGGCGGGGTCACGCGGTGAACGACGTCACGCGGCGGACGGTGTCGTGCCCTCCTGCTCGGCCTCGATGCGGGCGTTCCACTCGCGCTTGGAGGCCTGCCAGCCGTCCTCGTTGTGCCCGAGGCGCCAGTAGCCGGAGATGGAGAGGTCCTCGCGCGGAACGTGGTGCTCGACGCGCAGCAGCCGGCGCAGCTCCTTCACACAGGCGGCCTCGCCGTGCACGAAGGCGTGCACGCGGCCCTCGGGGAAGCGGAGCGCGCGGACGGCCTCGACCAGGGCCTGGCCGACGGGCCGGTCGCCGCGGTGCAGCCACACGACCTCCGCGTCGGAGTCGATCTTCTGCTCCTCCTCGCGGCCGGCGACCTCCACGAAGGCGCGGACCCGGGCGCCGTCGGGCAGCGCCTCCAGGGAGGCGGCGATGGCGGGCAGCGCGCTCTCGTCACCGGCGAGCAGATGCCAGTCGGCACCGGGGTCGGGGGCGTAGGCGCCGCCGGGGCCGAGGAACCGGATCGTGTCGCCCGGCCGCACGCGCATCGCCCACGGGCCCGCCAGGCCCGCGTCGCCGTGCAGCACGAAGTCCAAGGTCAGCTCGCGCACCTCGGCATCCCAGGCGCGCACCGTGTAGGTCCGGGTCACCGGCCACTGCTCGCGGGGCAGCTCCTCGCGGATCCGGTCCAGGTCGAACGGCTCGGGGTAGGTGATGCCCTCGGCCGGCGGGAACAGCAGCTTCACATAGTGGTCGGTGCACGTGCCGGCGGCGAACTCGGCGAGACCGTCGCCGCCGAGGACCACGCGCTGCATGTGCGGGGTGAGCCGTTCCGTGCGGACGACCTGGGCCGAGTGGGCCTTCCGCGGCTTCCTGGCCGGACGTTCTGCCATGACGGCCTCCCTGATCCCTGAACTTAGGCAAGCCTAAGTTAGCATCTCCCCCCTCGTGGCCGACACCACGGCTCGGCAATTTCCGAGCGCGTGTCGGCCCTCGCGAGCACGCCCCGAGCGCGGGCGGAGCGTCGCGCGAGCGCCGCCCGACCGGTGAGCGAGCGACCCGGGGTACGGCACCCCCGCCGTGGGTCCGGGTACCCTCACGCCCCCAAAGTCACCAGCAGTCGCCGGAGCGAACCGCCCAGCCCCCACCGCGCCGCGATCGCGTCCAGGGCCTCCGGGTCGCGCGGGGCACGCGGCAGGGTCGTGCCGACGTCCGGCAGCGGTACGTCGTCCGCGACGCGCACCACCTTCGGGGCGACCGCCAGATACGGCCGGGCCTCGGTCAGCCGCCGGCGCTGGGTGGGCGTGAGCCTGGCGCGCGGGTCGTCCACGGCCGCCAGCACGCCGGCCAGGTCGCCGAACTCGGCGAGCAGCTTGGCCGCGGTCTTCTCGCCGATGCCGGCCACCCCCGGCAGCCCGTCGCTCGGGTCGCCGCGCAGCAGCGCCAGATCCGCGTACCCGCGGCCGTCGACGCCGTACTTCTCGCGCAGATAGGACTCGTCGGTCACCTGGAGCGTGCCGACGCCCTTGAGGGGATACAGCACCCGCACCCCGCGCGCGTCGTCCACCAGCTGGTAGAGGTCGCGGTCGCCGGTGACGATGTCGACCGGGCCGGTCGCGCGGGCGGTGTACGTGCCGATGACGTCGTCCGCCTCGTACCCCTCGACGCCGACACGGGCGATGCCGAGTGCGTCGAGGACCGCCTCGATGAGGGGGACCTGCGGCGACAGGGTGTCCGGCACCACCTCCTCGTCCGGCCCCGCCGGGTGCTCCTCGGCTACCCGGTGCGCCTTGTAGGAGGGGATGAGGTCGACCCGCCACTTGGGGCGCCAGTCGGCGTCCATGCAGGCCACCAAGTGCGTGGGGTGGTGGTCCTTGACCAGCCGGTCGATGAAGTCCAGCAGTCCGCGCACGGCGTTCACCGGGGTGCCGTCCGGGGCCTTCACGGACTCCGGGACGCCGAAGTAGGCGCGGAAGTAGAGCGACGGAGTATCAAGCAGAAGACATTTTTCGCGGCGGGTCGACATGCGCCCAGCATGCCACTGACCGGGGGCGCAGCGTCCCGCATCGATGGCGCCACGGACAGGAACATGAGACCCCGTCCACCTGCCAAGGGAGCAGGGGACGGGGCGATCAGAGGCAAGCCGTTACGCGTCCCTATCCGGCGGTCGGACGGGTACCGAGTTGTCCGGCGAGTCGAGCCATATCCGCTCGTCGTCGCCGTCCACGGTCAGCCCGAACCGCTCGAAGCCGGGGCGGCCCTGCTCCTGCCACCAGCGGTAGGCGGTCTCGACCTCGTCCCACAGCTTGCGCGGGCCGGACTGGTACACCTCGAACTCGGTCCGGTCCTTCTCGTAGTGGGGGACAGCTTCGTCAGGGACCGCACGCCGTCTGCGGGCCACTTCCGTCCATCGAGGTACTCACGGACGTGGCGGCGTGGGACCCGCTGAGCGCGCAGCCGCATGAAGGCGGAGGAGCCGATGAAGTGGCCCGATGCCGTGCCGTCGTCGCCGACGACGGGCCGGGCGACGGCTTCACCGCCGTAGGTCGGCCCCCAGGGGGTCACGATCACGCCGCCGGGCCTGGTCTGGTCGATCCACGCGCGGGGCACGCTGCCGACCGAGCAGGTGGCGATGACACGGTCGTATGGTGCGCCCTGCCATCCGAGGGCGCCGATGGCGTCAGTGATCAGCGCCCGTGCGTCGGCACCGTAGACGGCGAGTTCCGCCGCTCGGGAAACGCCTTCACGTACTGCGCGATCTCAGACGGCGCCGTGACGTTGACGGCCGCCGTCAGCAGCTCCACCTGCGCTTGATCGTTGTCGTAGATCGAAAACGTCTCCAGCGGCCACATGCCGCGCTCAGCCGAGAACGGGACCACGCCCAGCGAGACGGCCGGAAGCGACATGATCGACAGCAAGTGGCCCAGCTGTCCGGCCATCACCTCCGCGTTGCCCATGCGGTACCGCAGGACGGCTTCCTCGACGAGGATCGCGAAGCGGTGGTCACCCTCGCGCAGTACGCGGGCACGGTCCATGCGGGCCGCGACGGCTTCGACAACGTCGTTCGGGGTGCTGCGGAAGTCTGACGCGGCGATCAGGTCGGCTGCTTGCTCCTTGGCGCCGCAAATCCCACACCATGCCTGAACGTTGGCATCGGACGGTGGGGTGACGCCGTTCTCGATGCGTGAGGACTTCGAGGGGTGCCAGCCGGCCTGGAGGGCGACCTGCCGCGCCGTCAGCCCAGCGTCCAGGCGGATCTCCCGCGAACGGGCGGCCACCGCCTCGCGGGCAGCCTGAACGCTGGACGACGGAGAACGGGCCATAGGTGCCTGTGGTGCCTCAGACCGTGTAGCGGTCATGCGGGATGGCGCGCTCCCAGACAGCTTGGAACGCCGACGAGCGGAGTTTGACCACGGCGGGGCGGTCGTCGACCTCGTCGCCTAGGTACACGCCGTCGCCCGAGAAGTAGCCGAACCGAACCAAACGGTCATCGAAGACCCAGAAGTCATTGCCCGGCAGGCACAGATCCGACGCATTCCGGCGGGGC
Organism: Streptomyces sp. JB150; assembly: GCF_011193355.1. GTDB lineage: Bacteria > Actinomycetota > Actinomycetes > Streptomycetales > Streptomycetaceae > Streptomyces. The sequence goes on along the minus strand of NZ_CP049780.1, from coordinate 1,365,931 downwards.
AGCCAACGGATCTGCTCACCGGCGGCGATGTTGTGAATGTGCCGTCGTACAGGTAGCGGGTGTACTCGCTGACGGGCTCCGAGACGATCCGGGCACGCCGGATCACGACTCCACGGCCAACAGCCTCGGACACCATGTCCAGCCACGGCCGCCACCAAGACGCCCGGTCGTTCGGGTCGGGCCGGTAACCGGACTTCCACGCGGCAACGCGCGGGGCTTCGTCGGGATCGTCGTAGAAGTCGCGCCAACCGCCCCGGGCGGGTTTGCCCGGAGGGGTGCCCGTACGGCCGTCAGACGGCCAGCAGCACGCCAGCCTGACCGACCCCCGACGGCCGGCTGAGGGCGTCGACCGCCGATGTGAGTGCCCGTGTCCCGGTCAGTCCACTTCAGGGCCGTACTGGTCCCGCCAGTGAATGTCGATTCTCTGAGGATCGATACCTCGGCGGCCACGCGTACCGGGCCGGACGACGATATGCGCGATGGCGCTCTCCAACAGTGAGCGGCGGCCGTCCGTGTCGCGTGCTTCCCATGCTTCCGCGAAGGTCTGGCCCAGCTCGACGTACTCGACGACGGGCTCGCTCGGCTGGGACAGGAGCTGCTTACGCCGCACCTTCAGAGTGCGGAGGTCGGCCAGCATTTCCGCTTCCCTGTCGTCATCGTCCACGTCCGCCAGTTCAGCGGTCGCCGCCTTGATCTCCGCCTCGACGGCGGCCAGGTCGGCGACCTCACGGATGCTTTCGCGGACCTCCACGACCGGATACCGGCCGACGAGATCGAGGAACATCCCGGTGATGTACTCCTCGATGCGTTCGGCGACGATGGACACGCCGCGCTGACAACCGGTGCCGTCGGACTTGCCCGAGCAGGAGTAACGCACGACAGGTTTCGCTCCTCCGGTCCTGTTCACCCGCATCCTGCCGCCGCAGGTCGAGCACCGCAGCAGTCCGCCGGACAGCAGTCGCGCCCTGCGCTTCCGCTCGCCTCCCGGCGTCTTCGTGGGCGCCAGGAGCACGCGGAGGCGGGCCATGTCCTCCTGCGGCAGGATCGGTTCCCAGACCTGGACCGGTTCGCCCTCGTCATTGCGGACGAGCTTTCCGTTGTGAGTCATGTAGCCGAGCGTCGCGTCCTGCGTCAGCACGATCCGAAGCGACGTCATGGACCACGCGGCGGCCTTGCGGGGCTTCGACCCGGCGCCATTGAGGGCGGCTGTCGTGTAGTAGAGGGACTTCCCCTCAAGGATCATGTCGGCGGCCTTGCGCACATACGCGGCTTCGACAGGGTCGACCTCCAGCACCTTTCCGGTGCCGTCCGGGTTGTCGACCACCCGGTAGCCGTACGGCGCCGCTCCGCCGGGGTGGCGACCGGCCTTCACGAGAGCCGACCGAGCGGCCAGGACGCGGTCGCGGATCGTGGCGGCCTCGAACTCGGCGAAGACACCGAGAAGCTGGAGGAGCATGCGTCCGGCGGACGTCGTCATGTCGAACGGCTCCGTGGCCGACACAAGGCAGACCCCGGCCTTTGCCCACTCCTCGGTCAGCGTGGCGAGGTCGGAAACGGACCGTGCGACGCGGTCGATCCGCCAGACGAGCACGATGTCCGCCCGTCCCGACCGGATGGCTTCGCGCACGCGCGTGAGGCCAGGGCGGTCCAGCCGCGTCCTGGTGGCGGAGACATCGATGTCCTCGATGATCTCGGCGAGTGCCCAGCCCCGTGCCTGGCAGGTCGTACGGATCAGCTCACGCTGGCGTTCGATCGACGTGCTCTCGTCCGTCGCCTTCGAGATGCGTGCGTACCCGATCACCCGGCGGCCGCGGGATGCAGTTGTCATGCGGGTAATAGTAAGGACCGGCGAGGCGGTGTCGAGGAGCATCAGTCGTCCGGTCAGGCCTCGCATCATGCCGTACGCCACTGACAGCACCCGGCACGGGGAAACGCGTTGCGTCCTGCGCCTCGCCCGTGAACTGGCCCACCTTCGCGTTTGCCCCGACAGGACCCGGGGAGGGGCGGGCTCGGAGCGATGCCGGTCGCGCACCCAGCTGTTGCCCGCGCCCGTCGCTCCGTCTTTTTGTCGCCGTCCATGACGAGAGGTTCGTGTGTCATCCAGGCTTGAGGCCGACCATCTGTACAAGGTGTTCGGCAGACGACCGGACGAGGCGGTCGACCGGCTCCGCGCCGGCGCCGACCGTGAGGAGCTGCGCGCCGACGGCACCACCGCGGCCGTGATCGACGCCTCCTTCACCGTGGAGCCGGGCCAGATCTTCGTCGTCATGGGCCTGTCCGGATCCGGCAAGTCCACGCTGCTGCGCATGCTCAACGGGCTGCTGGAGCCGACCGCCGGAGCGGTCCGCTTCGACGGCCGGGACCTGACCGCGCTCGGCGACCGCGAGCTGCGCGAGGTCCGCGCCCGCAAGATCAGCATGGTCTTCCAGCACTTCGCGCTGTTCCCGCACCGCAGCGTGCTGGCAAACGCGGCCTACGGCCTGGCCGTGCAGGGCGTGCCCCGCGCCGAGCGCGAGCGGCGCGCCGGCGAGGCGCTGGCCCTGTGCGGTCTGGCGGGCTGGGAGAAGTCCTGGCCGGACGAGCTGTCCGGCGGTATGCAGCAGCGCGTCGGCCTGGCCCGCGCGCTCGCCACCGACGCCGACCTGCTGCTGATGGACGAGTCCTTCAGCGCCCTGGACCCGCTGATCCGCCGCGACATGCAGGACCAGCTGCTCACCCTCCAGAAGACGCTGAAGAAGACGATCGTGTTCATCACCCACGACCTGAACGAGGCCATGCGCCTGGGCGACCGCATCGCCGTGATGCGCGACGGCCGGATCGTGCAGACCGGCACCGCCGAGGACATCCTGCTGCGCCCCGCGAACGACTACGTCGCCTCCTTCATCCAGGACGTCGACCGCTCCCGGGTGCTGACCGCCTCCGCCGTGATGGACACCGGCCTGCGCGGCGACGAGGGGACCTGCGGCTGCGAGACGGCGACGCCGGACACCCCGTTCACCGAGCTGTGCGCGATCAGCGCGCGCGTGCCGCACCCGGTCGCCGTCCTGGACGCCGGGCGCGAGGTCGTCGGGGTGGTGCCGAGGCAGCGCCTCGTCGGCTTCCTCGGCGACGAGGAGGGCGGACCCGTGCCCTGCGACGACCGGCGCGAGGGGACGGTGACCGTCTGATGCCCAGGTTCCACCTCGGTGACTGGGTCGACTCCGGTGTCGACTGGCTGCTGAACCACCTGTCCTGGCTCTTCGACGCGGTCAGGACGCTCGTCGAGGGCATGTACGACGGCATCGACGCCGTGCTCACCGCGCCCGCCCCGCTGCTGCTCGCGGGCATCCTCGCGGTGCCGGCCTGGTGGCTGCGCGGCCTGCTCCCGGGCGTCCTCGCCTTCGCGGGCTTCGCGCTGGTCGACTCGCTCGGCCTGTGGGAGCGGGCCATGTCGACCCTCTCCCTGGTGCTCGTCGCCACCGTGATCGCCCTGGTGGTCGCCGTGCCGCTGGGCATCTGGGCGGCCCGCTCCCGGCGGGTCAGCGCCACCGTGCGGCCGGTCCTGGACCTGCTCCAGACCATGCCGTCGATGGTGCTGCTGATCCCGGCCATCCTCTTCTTCGGGCTGGGCACCGCCGCCGGTGTCATCGCCACGCTGATCTTCGCCGTCGCACCGGGCGTGCGCATGACCGAGCTGGGCATCCGCCAGGTCGACAAGGACCTGGTGGAGGCCGCCGAGGCGTTCGGCACCAGCCCCCGGGACACGCTGCTGCGGGTCCAGCTGCCGCTCGCCCTGCCCACGATCATGGCGGGCGTCAACCAGGTGATCATGCTGGGGCTGTCGATGGTCGTCATCGCCGGCATGGCCGGCACCGGCGGGCTCGGCGGCGCGGTCAACGAGGCCATCGGCCGGCTGGAGATCGGCTATGGCTTCGAGGCGGGCGTCGCCATCGTCGTCCTCGCCGTCTACCTCGACCGGATGACCAGCGCCCTCGGCACGCAGATCTCCCCGCTCGGCCGCCGCGCCGCCGCGAGGGCGCGCGTGGCGAGCGGCGCCAAGGCCCTGTGGACCCACCGCCCCCGCCCGGCCGTACCGCTCGTCGGCGTGGCCGTCCTCGCGCTGGTCGCGGGCGGCATGGGCGTCCTCGGCGGCTCCGCCGGCACCGCCGAGGCCTCCGCGTCGAACGTCGGCAGGGGCGAGGAGATCACCATCGGGTACATCCCGTGGGACGAGGGCATCGCCTCGACTCACCTCTGGAAGGAGATCCTGGAGCGGCGCGGCTTCGACGTCACCGCCACCCAGTACGCGGCCGGCCCGCTCTACACCGGTCTCGCCACCGGCCAGGTCGACTTCCAGACCGACGCGTGGCTGCCCAGCACCCACGCCGAGTACTGGGCGAAGTACGGCAAGCGGCTCGACGACCTCGGCAGCTGGTACGGCCCGACCTCGCTGGAACTGTCCGTCCCGGCGTACATGAAGGACGTCGACACGCTCGGCGACCTGAAGAAGCACGCCGGCGACTTCGGCGGCCGGATCGTCGGCATCGAGCCCAGCGCCGGGATGATGGGCCTGCTCAAGAACAAGGTGATGAAGGAGTACGGCCTGGAGGACGCGTACGACGTCGTCGACGGCTCCACGCCCGCCATGCTCGCCGAGCTGAAGCGCGCGTACGCGCAGCGGAGGCCGGTCGTCGTCACCCTCTGGTCGCCGCACTGGGCGTACAGCGAGTACGAGCTGAAGAAGCTGAAGGATCCCCGCGGCGCCTGGGGCAAGGGCGACGGTGTGCACACGCTCGCCCGGAAGGGCTTCGCCGAGGACCACCCCGAGGTGAGCCGCTGGCTTGAGGACTTCTCGATGACCGAGGAGCAGCTGACGAGCCTGGAGGCGCAGATCCAGAAGGCCGGCAAGGGCGGGGAGCAGGACGCCGTCCGCACCTGGCTGAAGCGGAACCCCGGCTTGGTCGACCGGTGGGCCCCGGTCGACGGCCGCGGCGGCAGGAGCCAGGCGGCCGGGTGACCTGACGGACCCCGCCGCCCGGAGCGAGGGGCGGGCCCCACCGTACGGCCGAGGCCGTGGTGGCGGTCCGCCCCTCGCCGTGTGCGCGGCGCACCACAAGGATCCGGACAACCACGGAGCGCTACGCCGATGCCCGAGCCCCGGCCGCCGGAGCAGGCCCCGGCCGCAACGGCGCCGGGCCGGCACCTCCGGGAACATCGGGGACGGCTGCCGCATTGAATCAAAAGAGCGAACAGCTGTGCGGATGGGAGGCCGTGGAGCGCGCGGGACGGCTGATCCACTGGCGCGAACTGTGAGGTCGCACCCCACCCCGTGCGACGTCGATGTGACAGCCCCGTGAACGGTTTGCCGAACATGCGTAGGGTGCAGAGAACTACTCATCGGCGACAGCGCGACGAGCGAAGGAGGGAGCCGGAGCGATGGGCGACCACAAAGAACAGCCCCTTCGGGTGGGCGCGGCCGTCCGGCGGCGGCGCCGGGCCCTGGAGCTCACCCTCGCCGTCGTGGCCGAACGCAGCGGCCTGTCGGTGCCCTTCCTGAGCCAGGTCGAGAACGACCGCGCGCGTCCCAGCCGCGGCTCCCTGGAGAAGGTGGCCGACGCGCTGCGCACCACCGCCGTCGAACTCCTCGCCGCCGCCGACCCGGCGTGCAGCGTCGACGTGGTGCGTGCCGAGGAGACCGACCAGTCGCCCGAGCCGCAGGTGCGGTCGCTGGTGCGCGGCCACCACCAGATGCACGCCTTGGAGTTCACCGGCGACCATGACGCGGGCCGCGAGTTCCAGCACCGCAACGACCAGCTGATGTACGTCGCGGACGGCCAGGTCGAGATCGAGGCGGAGGGCCGCGCCTACCGCCTGGGCCGCGGCGACACCCTCTACCTCACCGGCGGGGTGCGCCACCGCTGGCGGGCGACGGTGCCGGAGACCCGGGTGCTGGTCGTGGCCGTGGCGGAGCACATCGAGGCCGTCCAGGGCCGGCACCGCCAGTGAGGGTCGTCTCGCTGGTGCCGTCGCTCACCGAGGCGGTGGCCGTGACCCTGCCCGGCGTGCTCGCCGGCGCCACCGACTGGTGCAGCCATCCTGCGGGTCTCGCCGTCACCCGCGTCGGCGGCACCAAGAACCCGAAGACCGACCGGATCATCGCGCTCGCCCCCGACCTGGTCATCGCCAACGAGGAGGAGAACCGCGCCCCCGACCTCGACGCCCTGCGCGCCGCGGGCGTGGAGGTGCTGGTGACCGAGGTGCGCGACGTGCCGCAGGCCTTCCGCGAGCTGGACCGGGTGCTGACCGCGTGCGGCGCGCGCTCCCGGCCGCGCTGGCTGGACGAGGCGGAGGCGGCGTGGGCGTCCCCGCAGTCCCCGTTCCTGGCGTCCGCGAAGTCCCAGCCGTCCGTGCTGTCGCTGCCGTCCCGGCGGTCACTGCCGTCCCCGCGGTCACTGCCGTCCCCGCCGCTGCCGGAGCGCCGCGCGACGGCCGTGGTGCCGGTCTGGCGGCGGCCCTGGATGGTGCTGGGCCGGGACACCTTCGCGGGCGACGTCCTCGCCCGGCTCGGCGTCGACCACCTGTACGCCGACCACGCCGACCGCTACCCGCGCGTCCCGCTCGACGAGCTGGTCGCGGCCCGCCCGGACCTCGTCGTCCTGCCCGACGAGCCGCACCGCTTCACCGCCGACGACGGCCCCGAGGCCTTCCCCGGGCTGCGCTGCGCGCTCGTCAGCGGACGGCACCTGACGTGGTACGGGCCGTCACTGGCCGAGGCGCCGGCGGTCCTGGGCGCGGCGCTGCGAGCAGCCGTCCGCTGAGCACGCCCCGCGCGGTGTGCGCGGCGGCCGTGACCCAGGCGGCGACCAGCACGCCGTACAGCAGGACCGCGAGCCCGTCGAAGACGGCCAGGCCGGTGTGCCGGGCCAGTGACGCGGCGCCGGTGACGCAGGTGCCGACCGGGAAGGTGAACGCCCACCAGGTCATCGCGAAGCCCATGCCCTGCCGCCGGGCGCGCGCCACGTGTGCGGTGGCCAGGCCCAGCCACAGCAGCGCGAACCCCATCACCGGCACCCCGTACAGGACGGCGGGCAGCGTGAACCAGCCGTCGCGGGCGTGCGGCAGGGCGAGCGGGGCGACGTCCGCGAACATGCCGGCCGCGGTGGTGGACTGCCCCAGCGGGCCCAGCACCAGGAACAGCGTCGGGGTCAGGGCGAGCGGCAGCGGGCCCGCCGTGACCAGCCGCGCGAAGACCAGCGGCAGCATCAGCAGCGTGCCGCACAGGCTCAGCCCGAACAGCCCGACGCACCCGAACAGCAGGGTCGCGCGGGCCTGTCCGGGCGGCAGGTGCGGCACCAGCAGCGGCCCGACCGCCGCCGACACCATCGGTGCGACCAGCGGCAGCAGCCACACCGGAGTGGCCTGCTGCGGCTCCACGCGGTGGCGTACGGCCATCAGGTACGGCACGGCGACCGCGACCCACAGCCCCACCGCCGTACCGACGCCGAACAGCACCGCGCCCAGGGCGAGCGCCGCGCTCCCGCCGAGCCAGGCCGGGCCCAGCGTGAGGGCGCCGCCGCCGACCGACACCAGGGCCATGGCCAGGCAGCCGTAGAACGGTGCCGTGGCCGGATCGGCCAGGTGGGCGCGGGCCTGGTCGCGGTGGTGGGACCAGTGCAGGGCGCGGGCGGCGAGCAGGGTCACCAGCAGGGCGAGGGCGAGCGCCCAGGCGGCGGTGCAGGCGGTGCGCAGGCCGGGGAGCGGCAGCGGGAGCGCGGCGCCCGCCGTGCCCACGACGGCGGTTCCCATCACGGAGGCGTACCAGTTGGGACCGAGGTGGCGGACTGCGGTGACCATGCCGCAACCCTCCCGTCCCCGGACGGTCCCCACCAGGGATCATGTGTCTATGAGGGCATAAACTGGCCTTATGAGCAGGACGAGCGACACTCCCGGCACTACGGGCGGCACCCCAGGCATCACCACGGGCGGCACCACGGACCCCGACGCGGCACAGGAGTCCGCGCCGGCCCCTCCCACCTACGCCCCGACGACCGGGTCGCTGGCGCACCGGGTGCCCGACCTGGGTGCCCTGGAGCTGCTGCTGGCCGTGGCCCGGCTCGGCAGCCTGGGCGCCGCCGCCCGCGAGGTCGGCATCACCCAGCCCGCGGCCAGCAGCCGGATCCGCTCCATGGAGCGCCAGCTGGGCGTGGCCCTCGTCGACCGCTCGCCGCGCGGCTCCCGGCTCACCGACGCGGGTGCCCTGGTGACCGACTGGGCCCGGCGGGTCGTCGAGGCGGCGGAGGCGTTCGACGCGGGCGCGCAGGCGCTGCGCGACCGGCGCGACTCGCGCCTGCGGGTGGCGGCCAGCATGACCATCGCCGAGTACCTGCTGCCCGGCTGGCTGCTCGCGCTGCGCGCCCAGCGGCCCGACACGGCGGTGTCGCTGCTCGCCGGGAACTCGGCCGCGGTGGCCGAGCGGCTGCTGTCCGACGAGGCCGACCTCGGCTTCGTCGAGGGACTGACCGTGCCGCCCGGACTGGACGCGGTGGTCGTCGCCCGCGACCGGCTCATCGTCGTCACGGCCCCCGGCCACCCCTGGGCCCGCCGCCGGGAGCCGCTGTCGCCCGCCGAACTCGCCTCCACTCCGCTGGTCCTGCGCGAGAAGGGCTCCGGCACCCGGCAGGTCCTCGACGCGGCGCTGGGCGGCCTGGCCCGCCCCCTGATCGAACTCTCCTCCACCACCGCCGTGAAGGCCTCCGCCGTCGCCGGCGCGGGCCCCGCCGTCCTCAGCGAGCTGTCCGTCCGCGAGGAGCTGTCCACCCGCCGCCTGGTCAGCGTCCCCGTGGACCGCGTCAGCCTTCGCCGCGACCTCCGCGCCGTCTGGCGCACCGGCCACCGCCCGGCGGGCCCGGCACGCGACCTGCTGTCACTGACGCGCCGGTAGTCCGCGGGGGGCGGTGAGAGCTTCGGTCACGGGCGAGTTCCCTCGCTCCGGCGAGACGGCCGGGCCGTCGCGGCGGCCCGGACCAGCGCGCGCATCACGCGGTCGTCCTCGCCCATCTCCGGGTGCCACTGGACGCCGAGCGTCCAGGCGTCGGTGTCCGGCAGCTCGATCGCCTCGACCGTGCCGTCGGCGGCGTGGGCGCTCGGCAGCAGCCCGGTGCCCAGGCGGTCGACCGCCTGGTGGTGGTACGTGGGGACGGACGTCTCCTCCGGGACGATCGCGGCGTAGCGCGTGCCCGGGACCGGCCTGACCGGGTGGCGGCCGAAGACGCCGACCACCTCGGCGTGGCCGTCGAGGTGCTGTACGAGGGTGCCGCCGAGCGCCACGTTCAGCAGCTGCATGCCCCGGCAGACGCCCAGCAGCGGCACCCGGGCCGCCACCGCCGCCTCGATCAGGGCGAGTTCCCAGGCGTCGCGCGCGTGGGCCGGCGGGCCGGTGCGCGGGTCGCGGTCGGCGCCGTAGCGGGCCGGGTCGACGTCGGGGCCGCCCGCGACGACCAGCCCGTCCAGGCGGGCCACCACCGCCGCCGCCCGGTCCGGCGCGTCCGGCGGCAGCATCGCCGCCAGTCCGCCCGCGCGCTGCACCAGCCGGAAGTACCCGGCGGGCAGCAGCGCCGCCTCCAGCTCCCACACGCCCCAGCGCGCCCCCGTCTCCAGGTAGGTGCTGACCCCGATCAGCGGCCGCTCGTCCGTCATCCGACCTCCCCGTCGACCGCGACGCATCGCCTTGGACCGCACCGGAGTCGTTCACGCGACTCGTTCGAATGGACTCGACCCGTACCTTTGCCCAGACACGGGCCCCCTGGCAAGACGCTCATCCGAGAAACCCGCGCAGCAGCGCCGCCGTCCCCGCGCAGTGCTCCCGCATGATCTCCCGCGCCCCGTCCGCCTCCCCGTCGAGCACCGCCTCCACCAGCGCGGTGTGCTGGTGCTGGGAGTGCTCCAGGTTGCGCACCAGCAGCGGGATGCAGTCGAGCAGGTCGTTCACCGTGGCCCGCACCGCCGCGTACTGCGCGGTCAGCGTGGGAGAGCCGGACAGCTCGGCGAGGGTGAGGTGCAGCAGCGTGTCGCGGCGGCGGTAGTCGGCGAGCGGGGCGTCACGGGTGCCGGCCAGCGCCGCGCGCAGCCGCTCCGCCTGCGCGTCCGTCAGCCCGTGCACGGCACACAGCCCGGCCGCCCCGGTCTCCAGCACCTCCCGGAAGCGCAGGACGTCCTCCAGGTCGACCCCCGCGACCCGGCGCCGCAGCTCGTCCTCGCCGACGGCGTCCGCGCGCTCCCGCACGAACGTCCCGCCGTACCGGCCGCGCCGCGACTCCACCAGCCCCTGCTCCTGGAGCACCTTCAGCACCTCGCGCAGCGTCACCCGGCTGATCCCCAGCCGCTCCGCCAGCTCCCGCTCGGCCGGCAACCGCTCGCCGCCGCGCACCAGGCCGAGCCGCAGGATCTGGAGGATCTGCTCCAGCGCCTCCTCGAAGCCGTTGCCCGCGCGAACCGGCCGCAGCACGGGGGCCAGCCGGTCGCCGGGTCCCGTACCCGCTGTTACCGCACCGGCGGCTTCCACCGGATCGTGTGGCACAGGCCCGCACCCCCTTCCCAAGTAATGGTCGTCACTCATACCTTAGGGCTCCCGGCTGACCGAAGGAGGCCCTCCCCGTGGCAGACCGCACACCCCCGCTGAGCGTCGAGGAGCTGCACGCCCTCGTCGTGGGCGGTGAGATCGACACCGTCGTCCTGGCCTTCCCGGACATGCAGGGACGCCTCCAGGGCAAGCGGTTCGCCGCGCGCTTCTTCCTCGACGAGGTGATGAGACACGGCACCGAGGGCTGCAACTACCTCCTCGCCGTCGACGCCGAGATGAACACCGTCGACGGCTACGCGATGTCCTCCTGGGACCGCGGCTACGGCGACTTCGCCATGCGCCCGGACATGACCACCCTGCGCCGCGTCCCCTGGCACGCCGGCACCGCCCTCGTCGTCGCCGACCTCGCCTGGGAGGACGGCTCCCCGGTCGTGGCCGCGCCCCGCCAGATCCTGCGCCGCCAGCTCGACCGGCTCGCCGCACTCGGCCTGACCGCGCAGGTCGGCACCGAGCTGGAGTTCATCGTCTTCAAGGACACCTACGAACAGGCCTGGGACGCGAACTACCGCGGCCTCACCCCGGCCAACCAGTACAACATCGACTACTCCGTGCTCGGCACCGGCCGTGTCGAGCCCCTGCTGCGCCGCATCCGCAACGAGATGGCCGGCGCCGGGATGACCGTGGAGTCCGCCAAGGGCGAGTGCAACCCCGGCCAGCACGAGATCGCCTTCCGCTACGACGAGGCCCTGGTCACCTGCGACCAGCACGCGGTCTACAAGACCGGCGCCAAGGAGATCGCGGCCCAGGAGGGCATGTCCCTCACCTTCATGGCGAAGTACAACGAGCGCGAGGGCAACTCCTGCCACATCCACCTGTCCCTGACGGACACCGGCGGCCGCCCCGCCTTCGCCGGCGACGGTCCGCACCACATGTCCCCGCTCATGCGGCACTTCCTGGCCGGACAGCTGGCCGCCCTGCGCGACTTCTCCCTCCTCTACGCCCCGCACATCAACTCCTACAAGCGGTTCCAGCCCGGCTCCTTCGCCCCGACCGCCGTCGCCTGGGGGCGCGACAACCGCACCTGCGCCCTGCGCGTCGTCGGCCACGGCCGCTCCCTGCGGTTCGAGAACCGGCTGCCCGGCGGCGACGTCAACCCGTACCTCGCGGTCGCCGCGATGGTGGCCGCGGGCCTGCACGGCGTCGAGCAGGAGCTGGAGCCGCCCGAGCCGTGCGCGGGCAACGCCTACAGCGCCGGCTACGAACAGGTCCCGACCACCCTGCGCGACGCCGCCGAACTGTGGGAGAACAGCCCCGTGGCGAAGGCCGCCTTCGGCACCGAGGTCGTCGACCACTACCACAACATGGCCCGCGTCGAACTGGCCGCCTTCGACGCCGCGGTGACCGACTGGGAGCTGCGCCGCTCCTTCGAACGGATGTGAGGCAACCCGTGACCGACACCCTCGAGGTGCTCAACCCCGCGACCGAGGAGGTCGTCGCCACCGTCCCCGCCGCCGGCGCGGAGGACGTCGACCGGGCCGTCGTACGGGCCGCGAAGGCGCAGACGGCGTGGGCCGCGCTCGCCCCCGGCGACCGGGCCCGGCTGCTGCGCCGGTTCGCCGTCACCGTCGACGACCACCTGGAGGAACTGGCCCGCCTCGAAGTCCGCGAGGCCGGCCACGTGATCGGCAACGCCCGCTGGGAGGCCGGCAACGTCCGCGATCTGCTCGACTACGCCGCCGGGGGAGTGGAGCGGCTGACCGGCCGCCAGATCCCGGTCCCCGGCGGACTCGACGTCACGATCCTCGAACCGCTCGGCGTGGTCGGCGTGATCGCCCCCTGGAACTTCCCGATGCCGATCGCCGCCTGGGGCACCGCACCCGCCCTCGCCGCCGGCAACGCGGTCATCCTCAAACCTGCCGAGACCACCCCGCTCACCGCGCTGCGCCTCGCCGAACTCGCCCTGGAGGCCGGCCTTCCGGACCACCTCTTCCAGGTGCTGCCCGGCCACGGCCCCGTCGCGGGCAACGCGCTGGTCGAGCACCCCGGCGTGGCGAAGATCGTGTTCACCGGCTCCACGGCCGTCGGCAAGCAGGTGCTGGCCAAGGGCTCCGCCCACCTCAAGCGCGTCACCCTAGAACTCGGCGGCAAGAGCCCCAACATCGTCTTCGCCGACGCCGACATCGAGGCCGCCGCCGCAGCGGCTCCCATGGCCTTCCTCGACAACTCGGGCCAGGACTGCTGCGCCCGCACCCGCATCCTCGTCCAGCGCTCCGCACACGACCGCTTCCTGGAGCTGCTGGCCCCCGCCGTCGAGGCGGTCACCGTCGGCGACCCGGCCGACGAGACCACCGACATGGGCCCGCTGATCTCCCGGACCCAGCTGGAGCGGGTCCGCGGCTACGTCGACCGGAACGCGCCCGGCATCCGCGGCAAGGCGCCCGAGGGCCCCGGCTTCTGGTTCCCGCCCACCGTCCTCACCGGCGTCGACCCGGCCGCCCGTGTGGCCGTCGAGGAGGTCTTCGGGCCCGTCGCCGTCGTCCTCCCCTTCGAGGACGAGGCGGAGGCCGTGGCGCTGGCCAACGCCACCGACTACGGTCTGTCCGGCTCCGTCTGGACCCGCGACGTGGGCCGCGCCCTGCGCGTCTCGCAGGCCGTCCGGGCCGGCAACCTGTCCGTCAACTCCCACTCCAGCGTCCGCTACTGGACCCCGTTCGGCGGCTTCAAGCAGTCCGGCCTCGGCCGCGAGCTCGGCCCGGACGCCCTGACCGCCTTCACCGAGACCAAGAACGTCTTCATCAGCACCGTCCCCACCAGCACGGAGGGCCCCGCACAGTGACCTCTCAGACCTCTGACAGCCTCTGCCGCCGGCTCGTCGGCCGCACCGCCGTCGTCACCGGAGCCGGCAGCGGCATCGGCCTCGCCAGTGCCCGCCGGCTCGCCTCCGAGGGCGCGCACGTCGTCTGCGGCGACGTCGACGAGACCCGCGGCAAGGCGGCCGCCGAGGAGGTGGGCGGCCTCTTCGTGAAGGTCGACGTCACCGACCCCGAACAGGTGGAGGCGCTGTTCAAGGCGGCCCACGACACCTACGGCAGCGTCGACATCGCCTTCAACAACGCCGGCATCTCCCCGCCCGACGACGACTCCATCCTGGAGACCGGCCTGGAGGCCTGGAAGCGCGTCCAGGAGGTCAACCTCACCTCCGTCTACCTGTGCTGCAAGGCCGCCATCCCCTACATGCGGCGCCAGGGCAGGGGCTCCATCATCAACACCGCGTCCTTCGTGGCCCGGATGGGCGCGGCCACCAGCCAGATCTCCTACACCGCCTCCAAGGGCGGGGTTCTGGCCATGTCCCGCGAGCTGGGCGTTCAGTTCGCCCGCGAGGGCATCCGCGTGAACGCCCTGTGCCCCGGACCCGTCAACACGCCGCTGCTGCAGGAGCTGTTCGCCAAGGACCCGGAGCGGGCCGCCCGCCGCCTGGTGCACATCCCGCTCGGACGGTTCGCCGAGGCCGAGGAGGTCGCCGCCGCTGTCGCCTTCCTCGCCAGCGACGACTCCTCCTTCGTGAACGCCACCGACTTCCTGGTGGACGGCGGGATCTCGGGGGCGTACGTCACACCGCTGTAGCACTGCGCCTACAGTGCCGGGATATGAGCATGACACCGCCGCCCGGCTGGTACCGCGACCCCTCGGCCCCGCACGCCGAGCGCTGGTGGGACGGCACGGCCTGGACCGAGCACCAGCGCGCCCCGGAACCCGCCGGGCACCCGGTGCCGGGCCCGCCGCCCGTCCCGGGCCCGCCGCCGCCCACCGTGCCGGGCGGCGGCACCGCGCGGTCCAGGGCCATCGCCCTCACCGTCGCGAGCGCCGTCCTCGTCGCGGCGATCGTCACCGGCGCCGTCTTCCTGAAGGAGGACGGGGAGGGCGGCCCCGGCCCGGTGACCACCCCCACGGCCCTGCCCCCGACAACCCCCGAGTCCTCCCCGCCGCCGTCACCCGCCGCCTCCGCCACCCCCTCCGAGCCGTCCGCCGCCGGCCCGGCCGTCGTCGAGGACCAGCTCAACGGCCACACCTTCCCGCTGCTCGACGGCTGGGTCCGGCCCCGCCACGTCAGCCAGGACGACGTCGTGATGACCACCGACGGCACTTACGACTGCCCGAGCGGCGTCGGCCTGTGCCGGCACGGCATGGTCTTCTCCCGGACGGCCACCGCCACCGACGAGACCTCCCCGAAAGCCCTCGCCGAGGACGACATCGCCGACGCCGCCGACGAGGCCTACGACCGCGACGCCCTCGGCCGGCGCCCGCACGGCGGCATCGAGTCCCACCAGGTCGTCGGCTCCGGACCGGTCGCGGTCGCGGGCCGCGCCGGCTACTTCGTGCGCTGGCGGGTCGAGACCGCGGACGGGCCCGGCGGCTACGTCCAGTCCCTCGCCTTCCAGTCCAGCGTCGGGACCGAGTCGCCGGTCATCGTCCGCTACGTCTTCGACGCGGGCGAGGACGGGCCGCCGCTCACCGACATGGACCGCCTCACCGAGGGCATCCGCGTCACCGGCGACACCGATCCGGGCGGCGGCGTCGGCAGCAGCGTCGGTCCCTGAGCACGGCAGCTCGGAGGCTCAGAGGAACGTACGGCCCTCGCCGCGGTACGTCGGCACGGTCGCCGTCACCCGGTCGCCCTCCACCAGGTGCAGCGCGTCGAACCGCTCGCACAGCTCACCGGCCTTCGCGTGCCGGAACCACACCTTGTCGCCGATCAGCAGATCGTCGGCGGGCGAGCCCAGCAGCGGCGTCTGCACCTCGCCGGCGCCCTCCTGCGGGTCGTAGCGCAGCCCCTCCGGCAGATACGGCACCGGCAGCCGGTCCCGGCCCGCCGCGCCGGACGCCGGATAGCCCCCGCCCAGTACCGTCACCACGCCCACACCCGGCCGCCGGACGACGGGCTGCGCGAACAGCGCGGCCGGACGCCCGCTGAACGACGTGTAGTTGTCGAACAACCGCGGCACATACAGCCCCGACCCGGCCGCGACCTCGGTGACCGCGTCCTCCGCCACGGTGTACTGCACACTGCCCGTGCCGCCGCCGTTGACGAACTCCAGCCCCGGCACCACCGCACGCACCGCGCGCACCACCGCCGCCCGCCGCTCCGCCAGCTCCCGCCGCGCCGCCGCCTGCATCAGCCGGACCGCCCGCGAGCGCACCGGCCGCCCCGCGACCGCGTTCCCGACCCCGGCGACATGACCCTCGTACGCCATGATCCCGACGACCTCGAAACCCGGCCGCCGGGCCACCGAACGCGCCAGCTCGGCGACCTCGGCGGGGGAGTGCAGCGGGGAGCGCCGGGCCCCGACCCGGACCCGCCCGCCGAACAGCCTGAGCGAGGTGTCCAGCTCCAGGCACACCCGCACCACTTCCCGCCCGCCGTCCCGCGCCCCGTCGATCAGGACGAGTTGCGCCGGATCGTCGACCATCACGGTCACGGCGGCGGCGAGCTTGGGATCGCTCGTCAGCTCGGCGAACCCGGCCCGGTCGGCGGACGGATACGCCAGCAGGACGTCGTCGAACCCCGACCGGGCCAGCCACAGGGACTCGGCGAGGGTGAAGGACATGACACCCGAGAACCCGTCATTCGCCAGGACGCGTTCGAGCAGCGCCCGGCAGCGCACGGACTTGCTGGCCACCCGGACCGGCTTCCCGCCGGCCCGGCGGACCAGGTCGTCCGCGTTGGCGTCGAAAGCGTCCAGGTCCACGATCGCCAGCGGGGCGTCGAGATGGGCGGTGGCCCGGTCGTAACGGGCCCGGTCGGCGGCGCGCGCAGTCATGAACGAAGCCTGCCAGACAGGATTACCGCAGGGTAGGGGGATGTTCCGGGCAGATGCCCCGCGGTCGTGGACTGGTTCCCGCAACGGCGCGGGCACGCCGTAAAGTGGCGCGCACGCACGGCGGAACGACCCCAGGGCGGTGCCCGCGCCGGAAGGCGGTCCGGCCGTGCGGGTACGCGTGCGGCGTGAGGACGGGCGGTGCGCGTACCGGCGGACGGTGGCCCCGTGCGAGGAGCGGGCCCGGCAGGAGGAAACGGGGGGCGCATGAGCACGGACGCGCGGCACGCCCCCATTCCCCCGCGCCCGGCCACACCTCCGGCTCCCACGACCGCACCATCCGTCACGCCGTCGCCGCGCCCCGCCGCGGGCTCGGCCGGTGCGCCGCCCCAGGCGCACGCCCCGGCCGCCCTCGGCGCCCCGGGCTCGGCTTCGGCCGCCACCCCGTCCGCCGCCCACGGCGACACCGGCTCGGTGCCGGGCGGGCAGCCGGGCGGCGCGACCACCGCCGGGGACGGCTCGGCCCGGCTGGGTGCCCGCCGTGCCGCCTCGGGTCCGGCTCCGGCCGCGGGAGCGGAGCCCGCCGGGGGCTCGGGTGGCTCCGTCGGCTCCGGCGGCTCCGGTGGGTTCGGCGCCTCCCGTGCCTCCAGCGCTTCCCCTGGTTCCCGCGGCTCGGGTGACGCCCGCGCGCCCCGCCGCCCCGAGGGCGCCCCGCTCACCCCGCCCCCGCCGCCCGCCTCGGCCCGCTTCCCGGACACGCCGCCTCCGCCGCCGCGCGGCCCCGTACCGCCGCGCTCCGCGGACGCCGCCGCCACCGAGACCGAGACCGAGCGCACCACCCGGCTGCGCCCCGTCCCGCCGGAGCCCTCCGCCACGCCGGACCCCGGCCGCGCCGCCGCACCGGCCGAATCGGTACGCCGGCCGGCCGCCGTGACCGCGGAGCACGACCGGCGTGAGGCGGCCGCGCCCCCGCGCGGCGAAGGCGCCGCGCGCCGGCCGGACCGCGCCCCGTCGCACCCGGCGCAACCCGCGCACGCGTCGCACCCGGCGCGCGCCCAGCGCCCCGCCCGGCTCCCCGGCCAGAGCCAAGGCCGAGGCCGGGACCAAGGCCGTGACCAAGGCCGGGACCACGGCCAAGACCGGGACCAGAGCCGGAGTCAGGGCGGAAGCCAGGCCGGTCAGGGCCCGGCGGCACCGGACCTCCGTCACTCCTGGAGCGCGCCACCAGCCCCCGGACTCTCGATGACCCACGCCCTCGGCGACCCCTTCGGCGATCCCCCTCCGTTCCGCCCGCTCGGCGGCCGGGTGCGCCGGCACACGGTCGCGGCCGCCGCCTGCGTCGTCCTCGGGCTCGGCCTGATCGGCGGCGCGGTCACCGGCAGCTGGCTCGTCGGCGACTCCCCGGACGCGGGTGAGCGCGGCGCCTTCGCGACGGCCGCCGGACTCTGGCACAACGTGCCCGTCGACCGGCTGTTCCCGCTCACCGTGGTCGGCCGCGGCGCCGGTCCCGGCGGAGCCGACCGCACCTGGACCCGGATCGCCGTCGCCCCGGACGGCGGCTGCGCGGACGCCTTCGACCCGCTGCTGCGCAAGGCCCTCGCCCCCGCCGGCTGCGCACGCCTGCTGCGCGCCACCTACACCGACGCGACCCAGAGCCACGTCACCACCGTCGGCCTGCTCTTCACCAAGGCCGACGCCGCCGGCATGCGCTCCCTCGAAGCACGCTTCGAGGACGAGGGCCTGTACCGCCGTACCGACCTCATGCCCCGCCCCTACGCCGCGAAGGGCACCGCGGCCGCCGGCTTCGGCGACGCCCAGCGCGCCTCGTGGACCCTCTCGGTCCTCACCGACGCCCCCGTCGTCGTCTACGCCGTCTCCGGCTGGGCCGACGGCCGCGCCGTGGACGAACCGCAGCCCGCCGCCGACGCGATGGCCTCCGGCGCCACCACGGCCCCCGCCCAGGCAGGCCTCGGCCACGAGGCGAAGGGCCTCGCCGACCGCGTCGAACGGAGCCTGCGCAAGTCCGTCGTCGCCGCCACGGAGCAGCCCTCATGACCCGCCGCACCACGCACCGCCGAGCAGCAGGCCGGGCAGCCGGCCGGACGCCCCGCCGCGGGACCGGCCGCGGGACCCGCCGCGCCGCCCTGCTCAGTGCCCTCCTCGCCGCCTCCGTCGCCCTGGTGCCGCCCACCGCCGCGCACGCCGACAGCATCCGCGCACAGCAGTGGGCCCTGGACGCCCTGCACACCCGCCAGGCCTGGCAGACCACCAAGGGCGCGGGCATCACCGTCGCCGTGCTCGACACCGGCGTCGACGCCACCCACCCGGACCTCGCCGGGAACGTCCTGGAGGGCCGGGACATGGTCGGCTTCGGCGCGCGGCGCGGTGACCGCGCGTGGGCCCGGCACGGCACCGCGATGGCGGGGATCATCGCCGGGCACGGACACGGCTACGGCGGCACCGAGGGCGTCATGGGCATCGCGCCCGAGGCGAAGATCCTCCCCGTCCGGGTGATCCTGGAGGACGGCGACCCGGCGCGCGGCAAGGCCCGCAAGACCCGCGGCAACGCCCTCGCGGACGGCATCCGCTGGGCCGCCGACCAGGGCGCCGACGTCATCAATCTCTCCCTGGGCGACGACTCCGCCTCCGCGCACCCCGAGCCGGCCGAGGACGAGGCCGTCCAGTACGCCCTGCGGAAGGGCTCCGTGGTCGTCGCCTCCGCCGGCAACGGCGGCGAGAAGGGCGACCACATCTCGTACCCGGCCGCCTACCCTGGCGTCATCGCCGCGACCGCCGTCGACAAGTTCGGCACCCGCGCCTCGTTCTCCACCCGCCGCTGGTACGCCACGGTCAGCGCCCCCGGCGTCGACGTCGTCATCGCCGACCCGGACCGCAAGTACTACGAGGGCTGGGGCACCAGCGCCGCCGCCGCGTTCGTCTCCGGCGCCGTCGCCCTGGTCAAGGCGGCCCACCCGGACCTCACACCGGCCCAGATCAAGCGCCTCCTCGAAGACACCGCCCGCAACGCCCCCGCCGACGGCCGCGACGACTCCCGCGGCTTCGGCTTCATCGACCCCGCCGCCGCCATCGAGGCCGCCGCCCGCCTGGAACCGGCAGGCCTGCACTCGACCGCCTACAAGAAGCCCTACTTCGGCCCCGGCCCCGACACCACCGCCGAGGACTCCGGCACCACCGCCTGGGCGGGCCCCCTCGCCGGAAGCGCCGGCGGCGTCCTCCTCGTAGCCGCCGTGATCCTGTGGCGAGGCCGCCGCCCCCACCCCACCGACTACTGAACCGGCCCCACCCGCAGACCTGCGCTGGCCGCCCCGGGCGCGGGCCGCACCCGGCCCCGACCACACCACCACACCGGCCCACCCGCCGCGCCCAGCCCACTGCCGCATCCCCCGCGCCGAGGCGCCGCACCGAGATGCCGCATCCCAGGGCGCCGTACCGCCCTGCAGCGGCCGGGCCGCAGCACCACCGCGTCCCCACGGCCCCTGCCCCCTGCTTGGCCGCCGGCCTCCGGCCCCCGCCCTCCGGCCCTCGACCCTCAGCCCCTGGCCCTCGGCCTTTGGCCTCAGGCCTCCGGCCCCTGGCCGCCAGCCGTCGGCCGCTCCTCTGCCCCCCGACCGCTGGCCCCCGGCCCCGGCTTCCGGCCCCGGGCCCCTGGCCCTCGGCTTCCGGTCCCCGGCGTCCGGCCCTCAGCACCAGCCCCCAGCCCCAAGCCCCCAAGCCACGCCCCTGCAGCCGCCCCCTCGGCAGCCGCCCCCCCCCGCAGCCCCCACCGTCACCCCCCTGAGCGTGCCGATAGGGTCGGTGAGGTGGCGAACAAGAACATTCCCGACCCCGGCTTCTCCGACGACGACGGCTCCGCCGATCCGCGGCTGAGTGCGGCGCTCGCGGCCTGGGCGCAGGACCGTACCGCCGTGGAGCCGGTGCTGCGTGCCCTCAAGGGGGCCCGGCTGCTCGTGCCCGTCGTCGCCGTGCTCGGCGAGGTCGAGGAGGACGAGAACGGGCTGCGCCGCGAGAAGACCAGCGACATGGCCGTCCCCACGCTGAAGGCCGCGGGCCGCACCGCGCTGCCCGCGTTCACCTCCACCGACTCCCTCGCCCGCTGGGACCCGCAGGCCCGCCCCGTGGCCGTACCGCTGCACCAGGCGCTCCAGGCCGCCGCGCACGAGAAGGCGGACACGGTCGTCCTGGACCTGGCCGGACCCGTGCCGTTCGAGCTGACCGGCCCGGCGCTGCTGGCGCTGGCGGAGGGCCGTACGACCACCGATCCGCTCGCCGACCCGGCCGTCCTGGAGGCGGTGCGCACCGCCGTCGCCGCCGAGCCGTCCGTGCTCCGCGCCCACCTCGGCCCCGGTCAGGCCGACGGCACCCTCGCGCTCGTCCTGGACCCGGCCGCCGCCCCCGCCGACACCGCCCGCGCCGTGGCGCGGCGGCTCGCCGCCGACGAGACACTGAGGGCCCGCCTGGTGCACGGCCTCGACCTGGCACTGCTGCCGGCCGGGACCACGCCGCCGGGCGAGCCCTTGTACGTACGCGGATGAATGGTGAAGCGGCAGCCGGCGCCTAGCCGTAGACCGGGCCGGTGTACTTCTCGCCCGGCCCCTGGCCCGGCTCGTCCGGGACGATCGACGCCTCGCGGAACGCCAGCTGGAGCGACTTCAGACCGTCGCGCAGCGGCGCCGCGTGGAACGAGCTGATCTCGGTGGCGCTGCCGTCCAGCAGGCCGGCCAGCGCGTGGATCAGCTTGCGGGCCTCGTCCAGGTCCTTGTGCTTGTCGCCCTCCTCGGTCAGACCGAGCTTCACGGCGGCGGCGCTCATCAGGTTGACGGCCACCGTCACGATCACCTCGACGGCGGGGACCTCCGCGATGTCGCGGGTCATGGCGTCGAAGTCGGGCGTCTCTTCACTCATGGCGTTCACCATAGGTGCTGCGCAGGGACCGGTCGTAGTCAGCCTCGGTTAGCCCTTTGCGGGCGAGGCTGCTAACCTTGTGTAACGACCGGTCGGACACGTGTGCCTCACAGTTCACGAGCCCGGCCCACAAGTGGAGGCTTTCGAACTCCCACCTGACCGCCCCCAGGGGCGGCGGGTCACCGGTCAGACGGTCCCGTCCCCGAGGCGGCGATCCGTCCGAATGCGCGCCCCGCGGTGATCGCGGCGGTGCTCCGGTAGCAGTTCGAGGAGCCCCGCCTGTGATCGTCCGGGGCATTTTTTCTGCTTCGGCGCGGTTAGGTCTAACGAACACAGACGTTACGCGGCTGTCCGCCAGACCGCCGCGTGGTGCTACCGAGGAGGATCCATCAGCGCCGAGCCCCGCATCAACGACCGGATTCGCGTTCCCGAGGTGCGACTTGTCGGTCCCAGCGGCGAGCAGGTCGGCATCGTGCCGCTTGCCAAGGCCCTGGAGCTTGCGCAGGAGTACGACCTGGACCTGGTCGAGGTCGCGGCGAACGCCCGTCCGCCCGTGTGCAAGCTCATGGACTACGGGAAGTTCAAGTACGAGTCGGCCATGAAGGCCCGTGAGGCGCGCAAGAACCAGGCGCACACGGTCATCAAGGAGATGAAGCTCCGGCCGAAGATCGACCCGCACGACTACGACACCAAGAAGGGTCACGTCGTCCGGTTCCTCAAGCAGGGCGACAAGGTCAAGATCACGATCATGTTCCGTGGTCGCGAGCAGTCCCGGCCCGAGCTGGGCTACCGGCTGCTGCAGCGCCTCGCGGAGGACGTCCAGGACCTCGGTTTCGTCGAGTCGAACCCGAAGCAGGACGGCCGCAACATGATCATGGTCCTCGGTCCGCACAAGAAGAAGACCGAGGCGATGGCCGAGGCACGCCAGGCGCAGGAGGCCCGCAAGGCTTCCGCGAAGGCCAACCCCGGTCGTTCGCAGAACCCTGCCGACGCCGAGGCCGCCCCCGAGGCTGCCGCCGAGGAACCCGCCGAGGCGTGATTCCGGGGACTTCCGAGTCCCGAGGCAGTATCCGAAACAAGTACGACGCTCCACCGTGCCCGGTTCTCGCGACCGGGCACCGGAGCGCCACCGACGAGGAGAGAACGGCGCTATGCCGAAGAACAAGTCGCACAGCGGTGCCAGCAAGCGCTTCAAGATCACCGGCTCCGGCAAGGTGCTCCGCGAGCGCGCCGGCAAGCGCCACCTGCTCGAGCACAAGTCGTCCCGCGTGACGCGTCGCCTCACCGGCAACGCCGAGATGGCCCCGGGCGACGCCGCGAAGATCAAGAAGCTTCTCGGCAAGTGAGGTCGGGCGCCCAGCGCCTGATCCACCGAGACACCGGGACCCAATCGATTTCCGGGTCGTGTGAGGACAACCGCGACCCCGCTACAAGGAGTTAAAAAGTGGCACGCGTCAAGCGGGCAGTCAACGCCCACAAGAAGCGCCGGGCGATCCTCGAGCAGGCCTCCGGCTACCGCGGTCAGCGTTCGCGCCTGTACCGCAAGGCCAAGGAGCAGGTCACCCACTCGCTGGTCTACAACTACAACGACCGCAAGAAGCGCAAGGGCGACTTCCGCCAGCTGTGGATCCAGCGCATCAACGCCGCTGCCCGCGCCAACGGCATCACCTACAACCGCTTCATCCAGGGTCTGAAGGCCGCGAACATCGAGGTCGACCGCAAGATCCTGGCCGAGCTGGCGGTCAACGACGCGAACGCGTTCGCCGCGCTCGTCGAGGTCGCGCAGAAGGCGCTGCCGTCGGACGTCAACGCGCCCAAGGCCGCGTGACACGGCGCCGGCGCTGAGCCGACGTGAGCGAACGGACCCGTGGGCTGTGTGCCCGCGGGTCCGTTGCTGTGTTGTCCGTTGCTGTGTTGTGCGTCGCTGTGTGGTGAAGACCCGCAAGACCGCGAACCTGAACTGCTGAAGGTGAAGAAGAGGATGCCCCCCGCCAGCCCCGAGCTGATCTCCCCCCGTTCCCCCCGCGTCTCCGCCGCCCGGCGGCTGGCCAAGCGGAACTTCCGGGGCAAGGAGCGGCTGTTCCTCGCGGAGGGACCGCAGGCCGTGCGCGAGGCCGCGGCGTACGGGGACACCCTCGTCGAGCTGTTCGCCACCGTCGAGGCCGCCGAGCGGTACGCCGACATCGTCGGCGAGGCCCGCGACGCCGGCGCCCGCGTCCACCTCGCCTCCGAGCAGGTGATCGCCGACATCTCCACCACCGTCACCCCGCAGGGACTCGTCGGGATCTGCCGGTTCGTGGACACCCCGTTCGAGGAGATCCTGACGGCGCGGCCCAAGCTGGTCGCCGTCCTCGCCCACGTCCGCGACCCCGGCAACGCCGGCACCGTGCTGCGCTGCGCCGACGCCGCGGGCGCCGAGGCGGTCGTCCTCACCGACGCCTCCGTCGACCTGTACAACCCCAAGGCCGTACGCGCCTCGGTGGGCTCGCTGTTCCACCTGCCGGTGGCCGTCGGCGTGCCCGTCGAGCGGGCCGTCGCCGGGCTCAAGGACGCCGGGGTGCGCATCCTCGCCGCCGACGGGGCCGGCACCGACGACCTCGACGACGAACTGGACAAGGGCAGCATGGGCGGCCCCACCGCCTGGATCTTCGGCAACGAGGCCTGGGGCCTGCCGGAGGAGACCCGCGCCCTCGCGGACGCCGTGGTCCGCGTCCCGATCCACGGCAAGGCGGAGAGCCTGAACCTCGCCACCGCCGCCGCCGTATGTCTGTATGCCTCGGCCCGGGCACAGCGCGCCTTCGGCGGGTGCCGGACCGTCACCGAGAGCTGAGGCGCTGCCGCCGGGCCCGCCCTTCGGCCGGACGACGGGAATCCGGCGGCAGTGCCTAGTAGGGTGACGGGCTCGGGGCCCACTCAACCATCGGAGAGGTGGGATACGGGGATGAGCGTCGGCACGAGCAGCGCACCGGGGGCACGGGACACGCGGCACCCGCCCGCGCCCCGGGCCGGTGACCCGGCCGCCGAGCTCGGCATCGATCCCGACGACCTGCCCGACGGCCTCGTCGTCGCCGACGAGCACGGCCGCGTCGTCTGCTTCAACGCCGCCGCCGAGCGGATCACCGCCGTCCGCGCCGCCGACGCCCTCGGGCAGCGCCTGGAGAAGGCCCTGCCGTTAGAGGACCTGGACGGACGGCGCTGGTGGCAGCTCACCGACCCCTACGGGGGGCTCGCCATCCGGGTCCGCCAGCCCGAGCGCAACCTGCTGCTGCCCGGCGGCCGGGAAGTCCTCGTCTCCGCCCGCTACGTGCGCGCCGAGCCCACCGGTCCCGTCCGCCGCGTCGTGGTCTGCCTGCGCGACACCGAGGCCCGGCGCCGCACCGAACGCAGCCACGCCGAGCTGATCGCCACCGTCGCCCACGAACTGCGCTCCCCGCTCACCTCCGTCAAGGGCTTCACCGCGACCCTGCTCGCCAAGTGGGAGCGGTTCACGGACGACCAGAAGCGGCTGATGCTGGAGACCGTCGACGCGGACGCCGACCGCGTCACCCGGCTCATCGCCGAACTGCTGGACATCTCCCGGATCGACTCCGGGCGCCTGGAGGTCCGCCGCCAGCCCGTCGACATCGGTGCCGCCGTCGGCCGGCACATCCAGGCGTACGTCGCCGCCGGGCAGCCCGCCGACCGGTTCCTGCTGCGCATCGAGCAGCCGCTGCCCGACCTGTGGGCCGACCCCGACAAGATCGACCAGGTGCTGAGCAACCTGCTGGAAAATGCGGTGCGGCACGGCGAGGGAACCGTCACCATCGACATCACGGCCACGGCGTCCCCCCGCGAAGGGGAGGAGGCCGGCACGTCGGTCACGGTGAGCGACGAGGGGCCCGGCATCCCGGAGGAGTCCATGAACCGCGTCTTCACCCGCTTCTGGCGGGGCAGCAAGCGCGGCGGCACCGGCCTCGGGCTCTACATCGTCAAGGGCATCGTCGAGGCCCACGGCGGCTCCATCACCGTCGGCCGCGCCCCCCAGGGCGGCGCCGAGTTCCGATTTACCTTGCCCGTGGGGGCACCGGCGTATCTCGCCCAGTGACCCACGGGCGCATTCGTCCACCCTCACCCCGTTAGACTCGGCCTTTGGCACCTTTGTGTCCTGCACACGGCCCAGACGAGCCAGCTCACCAGCCGGTCACGGGGACCATCAGCCTGGGGGCACCTCCCAGCGTTAGCTGGGGGACAATCGGAAGCACGGGAAGAGATGTCGGCACCCAATAAGTCGTACGACCCTGTCGAGGTCGAGGCGTTGAAACCGGAAGAGATCGAGCGCATGCGGGACGAGGCGCTCGCCGCCTTCGCCGCCGCGGACTCCCTCGACGCGCTCCACGAGGCCAAGGTCGCCCACACCGGCCCCACCTCCCCGCTGGCCCTCGCCAACCGCGAGATCGGCGCCCTGCCCCCGCACGCCAAGGCCGACGCCGGCAAGCGGGTCGGCATGGCCCGAGGCGCCGTGAACAAGGCGCTCGCCGCCCGTCAGACGGAGCTGGAGGCCGAGCGGGACGCCCGCGTGCTGGTCGAGGAGGACGTCGACGTCACGCTGCCGTACGACCGCGTCCCGGCCGGCGCCCGCCACCCGCTGACCACCCTGTCCGAGCGGATCGAGGACATCTTCGTGGCCATGGGCTACGAGGTCGCCGAGGGCCCGCAGGTCGAGGCCGAGTGGTTCAACTTCGACGCCCTCAACATCGGCCCGGACCACCCGGCGCGCGGCGAGGCCGACACCTTCTTCGTGGAGGGCCCGGACGGCACCGCCGACTCCGGCGTCGTGCTGCGCACCCACACCTCGCCGGTGCAGATCCGCTCCCTGCTCGACCGTGAGCTGCCGGTCTACGTGATCTGCCCCGGCCGCGTCTACCGCACCGACGAGCTGGACGCCACCCACACCCCGGTCTTCCACCAGGTCGAGCTGCTCGCCGTGGACGAGGGCCTGACCATGGCGGACCTCAAGGGCACCCTGGACCACATGGTCCAGTCGCTGTTCGGCGAGGGCATGAAGACCCGGCTGCGGCCGAACTTCTTCCCCTTCACCGAGCCGTCCGCCGAGATGGACATGGTGTGCTACGTCTGCCGCGGCGAGTCCGTCGGCAACCCCGACCGCCCCTGCCGCACCTGCTCCAGCGAGGGCTGGATCGAGCTGGGCGGCTGCGGCATGGTCAACCCGCGGGTGCTCACCGCCTGCGGCGTCGACCCGGAGAAGTACAGCGGCTTCGCCTTCGGGTTCGGCATCGAGCGGATGCTGATGTTCCGCCACAACGTCGAAGACATGCGAGACATGGTCGAGGGTGACATCCGGTTCACCCGGCCCTTCGGGATGGAGATCTGATGCGGGTCCCGCTTTCCTGGCTGCGGGAGTACGTCGACCTGCCGGCCACCGAGACCGGCCGTGACGTCCAGGCCAAACTCATTTCGGCCGGTCTGGAGGTCGAGACGGTCGAGCAGCTCGGCCACGACCTCAAGGGCCCCCTGGTCGTCGGCCAGGTGCTGACCATCGAGGAGCTGGAGGGCTTCAAGAAGCCCATCCGCTTCTGCACCGTCGACGTCGGCCAGGCCAACGGCACCGGCGAGCCCCAGGAGATCGTCTGCGGCGCCCGCAACTTCGCGGTCGGCGACAAGGTCGTCGTGGTCCTCCCCGGTGCCACCCTGCCCGGCGGCTTCTCGATCTCCGCGCGCAAGACCTACGGCAGGGTCTCGCACGGCATGATCTGCTCCAGCGACGAGCTGGGCATGGGCGACGACGGCACCAAGGGCATCATCGTGCTGCCCCCGGAGACCGAGGTCGGCCGCGACGCCATCGAGCTGCTGGAACTGGTCGACGAGGTCCTGGACATCGCCGTCACCGCCAACCGCGGCGACTGCCTGTCCATCCGCGGCGTCGCCCGCGAGACCGCCATCGCCTACGGCCTGCCGCTGCGCGACCCGGCCCTGCTCGACGTCCCCGCGCCGAACGCCTTCGGCTACCCGGTCAAGATCTCCGAGCCGCTCGGCTGCGACCGCTTCACCGCCCGCACCGTCTCCGGACTGCGCCCCGAGGCCCGCTCCCCGATCTGGCTCCAGCGCCGGCTCCAGAAGGTCGGCATGCGCCCGATCTCGCTCGCCGTCGACGTCACCAACTACGTGATGATGGAGCTGGGCCAGCCGCTGCACGCCTACGACCGGAAGCTGGTCCAGGGCACCATCGGCGTGCGCCGCGCCGAGGAGGGCGAGAAGATCGTCACCCTCGACGGCGTCGAGCGGACGCTGCACGCCGAGGACCTGGTCATCACCGACGACCGCGGCCCCATCGGCCTCGCGGGCGTGATGGGCGGCGCCAACACGGAGATCGCCGACCACGACGACACCGAGGGCGCCACGACCGACGTGGTGATCGAGGCCGCGCACTTCGACGCCGTCTCCATCGCCCGTACCGCCCGCCGTCACAAGCTGTCCTCCGAGGCCTCCCGCCGCTTCGAGCGCGGTGTCGACCCGCAGGCCGCCGCCGCGGCCGCCCAGCGCACCGTCGACCTGCTCGTGCTGCTCGCGGGCGGCACCGCCGACGCCGGCGTCACCGAGGTGATCGCCCCGTCCGCGCCGCACACCATCACCCTGCCCGCCGACCACCCCGACAAGGTCGCGGGCGTCACCTACGGCCGGGAGACCGTCGTACGGCGACTGCAGGAGATCGGCTGTGACGTGTACGGGCAGGACGAGCTGATCGTCACCGTCCCGTCCTGGCGGCCCGACCTGCTGGAGCCGAACGACCTCGCCGAGGAGGTCATCCGGCTGGAGGGCTACGAGAACCTGCCCTCCACCCTGCCCAAGCCGCCGTCCGGCCGGGGCCTGACCCACCGGCAGCGGCTGCACCGCCGGGTCGGCCGCGCGCTGGCCGGCGCCGGTTACGTCGAGGCCCCGAACTACCCGTTCGTCAGCGAGCAGGTCTTCGACCAGCTCGGCCTGGACGCCGACGACCCCGCCCGCCGCGTGGTCAAGCTGGTCAACCCGCTCAGCGACGAGGAGCCCGCGCTGCGCACCTCGCTGCTGCCGGGCCTGCTCGGCGCGCTGCGCCGCAACGACGGCCGCGGCTCGCACGACCTCGCGCTGTTCGAGACCGGCCTGGTCTTCCACCCGCGCGCGGAGCGGCCCGTCGCCGGGCACGTCCCGGTCGACCGCCGGCCCACCGACGAGGAGATCGCCGCGCTCGACGCCGCGCTGCCCGAGCAGCCGCGCCACGTCGCCGCCGTCCTCGCGGGCGCCCGCGAGCAGGCCGGCTGGTGGGGCAAGGGCCGCCCGTCCGACTGGGCCGACGCCGTCGAGGCCGCCCGTCTCGTCGCCCGCGAGGCCGGCGCCGAACTGGTCGTGCGCAAGGGCCAGTACGGGCCGTGGCACCCGGGCCGGTGCGCCGAGCTGCTCGTCGTCGCCGACGGCACCGAGCAGGTCGTCGGGCACGCGGGCGAGCTGCACCCGCGCGTGCTGAAGGCGCTCGGGCTGCCCGAGCGGACCTGCGCGATGGAGCTGAACCTGGACGCGCTGGAGCGGGCCGGCGACGACACGCCGCAGGCACCGGGCATCTCCACCTTCCCCGTGGCCACGCAGGACGTCGCGCTCGTCGTCGACAAGCCGGTGCCGCACGCGGAGGTCGAGGCCGCGCTGCGCGAGGGCGCCGGTGAACTGCTGGAGGGCATCCGGCTGTTCGACGTGTACGAGAACGCCGAGCAGCTGGGCGACGGGAAGAAGTCCCTCGCGTACGCGCTGCGGTTCCGGGCTTCGGACCGGACCCTGACCGTGGACGAGGCGTCCGCCGCGCGGGACGCGGCGGTGGCGCTGGCCGCGGAGCGGACCGGGGCAGTGCTGCGGGGCTAGTCCCCGGCACCTGTTCGAGCGGGGTGCTGTGCGACCGTGGGCGGCTTCAGGCCGTCCGTGGCCGGTCGCGCGGCACCCCGCGCCCCTTTGGTGAGGAGGCTGCGGGGAGGCCGGGTCTCGCCCCTTCGCGGTCGGGTCTCGCCCCTTCGCGGGGGGAGCTTCGCCCGGGGCACTTCGCCCCCCACAGCCTCCTCACTCATTCGAGTGAGAAAAACGGGCGATTGGCGCGATCGGGGCTTGCGGTCGACAGAATCGGACCGGCCTTTCGGGGTCGGTCTGCGCTGTCAGGGCCTACATGGGGGGCCATCCGCATGATCCGTATCAGGGCACGGGGGCCCGGCCGTCGGCTGCTCGCGCTGGGACTGCCCACGGCCTGGGGCGCCCTGGCCGTCACCTACAAACTGGGCTGCCCGCTCGCCCAGCAGAACGGGCTCGGAGCGCGGATCGCCACCAGCGCCGTCTTCTTCGCCGTCGGCACCGGACTGGTGCTGCATGTGCGGCACGTGCTGCTGCGCGAACTCAAGCAGGTCCGCGAGGTCGCCGGGGCCGCGCAGAGCACGCTGCTGCGACCACTGCCGTCCGAGGTCGACGGGTTGCGGGTGGCCGCCGCCCAGCTGTCCGCCGACCGGGGTGCCGCGGTCGGCGGCGACCTGTACGAGGTCGTCGCCACCGAGCACGGCGTCCGGGCGGTGATGGGCGACGTGCGCGGGCACGGGATCGGCGCCGTCGGCACCGTCGCCGCCGTGCTCGGCAGCTTCCGCGAGGCCGTGCACGACGAGCCCGACCTCGGCCGGGTGCTGCGCCGCCTGGACCGGGCCCTCGCCCGCCATCTGCGCGAACGGGCCGCGGCGGACCCGGAGAGCCCGGTCGCCGAGGACTTCGTCACCGTGCTGCTGCTGGAGATCGGACGCGAGGGCGAGGTGCGCGTCCTCAACTGCGGCCACCCCTGGCCGTACCGGCTCCTCGACACCCGGGTCGAGCCGCTGTCGCGAGCCGAACCCCTGCCCCCGCTCGGTCCGTTCCCGCTGCCGCCCGAACTGCCCGCGGTGGCCTGCCCCTCGCTGCGCCCCAATGAGGTGCTGTTCCTGCACACGGACGGCGCGGAGGACGCCCGGGACGCGCACGGCCGGTTCTTCCCGCTGGCAGCCGTGCTCGCGGCGGCGCTGGGCGCGGGCGCGCGAACTCCCCAGGCGCTGCTGGCCGCCGTGTTCACCCGCCTGCTGCGCCACACCCAGGGAGCCCCGGCCGACGACGTCGCCTTCCTGGTCCTTCGCGACGAACGGCCGCGCAGACGCGCCCCCTCGGGCTCGCGGGCGGCCGCGCGCTCCGCCACGACCTGCCCGCAGCCCACGAAGCACTTGTAGCGGGTGTCCCGTCGACCGGGCGGAGGGGGCCGTGCCCGGCGGGCGAGCCGTCCGCCCCGCCACGGAGTGTCGGGCAGGCGACGGGGCGGACGGCGAACACGGGCCGCCGCACTGTACGAGGGGGAGCCGACGGCCCGGCCTCTTTCGAGGCATTTCAGTCAACCCGCCGGCGACCCCCCGCGACAGCGCGCGCACGGTCCGGATTCGGGCACTCCGTTCACACCCCGTGTGAAGCCGGATTCACTACGCTGTCAGCACCGAGCCACCACCGGGGGGCCTGACCCATGCAGCCCAACACCCTGCTCGACGCGATCCTGGACGAGGCGGGCATCTCGCACGCCGGGCTGGCCGCGCACGTCAACCAGGCCGGGCGGGCGCGCGGCCTCGCGCTGCGCTACGAACACACCGCCGTGGCCCGCTGGCTGAAGGGCCAGCGCCCGCGCGGCCAGGTGCCCGACCTGATCTGCGAGGTGCTCGCCGCCCGGCTGCACCGGCCGGTCACCCTCGACGACATCGGCCTCGGCGTCCCCGGCGGCGAGCCCGGCGGCCCCGGCACCTCGCTCTCCGGCTTCGTGGAGCGGGCCACCGCGCTGTGGCGCTCCGACGAGCAGCAGCGCCCGCACATCCTGGGCGCCCCCGCGGTCACCGGCACCCCCGCCGTGATGCCGGTGTGGGAGTGGGAGAACCCGCCCGAGGACGTCGACGTCTCCCGCGGCGGACGGCACCGGGTCACCCCGGCCGACATCGAGATGCTGCGCGCCGCGCGCACCCACTACGAGCAGATGTACCGCAAGGCCGGCGGGGTGGCGACCCGCACCCGGATCGTCGGCTTCCTCAACGCCGAGGCCGCGCCGCTGCTGCGCGGCGGCTACACCGACGCGACGGGCCGTCAGCTGCACCGGGCCACCGGCGGGCTGGTGGCCATCGCGGGCATCTGCGCCTACGACTCCGACGCGCACGGCCTCGCCCAGCGCTACTTCCACCAGGCGCTGCGGCTGGCGAAGGCCAGCGGGGACCGGGGACTGGGCGCGTACGTGATCGCGCTGCTGGTCAACCAGTCGCTGTTCATGAAGGAGTACCGGCAGGCCGTGGCGTTCGCGGAGGCCGCGCTGCGCACCGCCGGCCGGCACATCACGCCCGCCCTCGCCTCCGACCTGTACGCGATGCAGGCGAAGGCCTACGCGCACCTCGGCGACGGCAGCAGCGCCCTGTCCTGCATCCGGCGGGCCGAGCAGGCAGCCGAGCGGATCCGCCGCGGGTACGAGCCGGACGAGACCGGCTATGTGCAGCCCGGCCTGGTCAACGTCCAGGTGGCGGAGGCGCTGCTCAGCCTGGGCGAGCTGGCGGCGGCCCGCGAGCACGCCGAGGCGGCCGTGGACACCCCCGCCCACGACCGGGGCCGGGTGCACCGGCTGGCCATGCTCAGCACCATCGAACTGCGCCAGGGCAACGCCGAGAAGGCCGTGGACACGGCGGTGCGGATGGCGGAGCAGGCGCGGGGGATGGAGTCGCAGCGGCTGCGGGACAGACTCCGCGCGGTGCGCGAGCACCTGACGCGCAGCGGCGGCGCCGGCACGGCGGAGGCCGCCGAACTGATCGACGGGGCCCTGCGCGTACCGCTGTAGTCCCTTCCGGGGTCCCGCACGGAGGGCACCCTGACGCACCGTCATGCCCACGCCGCGCACGGGCAACGCCCGAGCCGTGCACCGTCATGCCCCCTGCCGCACAGCCGTTCACGGTGATTCACCGCGATCCCCTGCGACACCCCGCGACACGCTGCGCCCGCCGCCGCCCCGCGAGCGGCCGCCGTGCGCCTGCTGCCCGCTCGCTCCTGCTGCGATATTGCCACTTACTCGGCGGAAGGTGGCAGAACCATGCAGTGGACGAAACAGAACGAACAAACTGTGTATGAAAATCGCTGGTTCAGCGTCAATCTGGCGGACGTCGAACTGCCGGACGGCCGGCATCTCGACCACTTCCTGATACGGCTGCGGCCCGTCGCCGTGGCCACGGTGGTGAACGAGGCCAACGAGGTCCTGCTCCTGTGGCGCCACCGCTTCATCACGGACAGCTGGGGGTGGGAACTCGCGGCCGGCGTCGTCGAGGACGGCGAGGACATCGCGGCGGCGGCCGCCCGGGAACTGGAGGAGGAGACCGGCTGGCGGCCGGGACCGCTGCGCCACCTGATGAGCGTGGAGCCGTCCAACGGGCTCACCGACGCCCGGCACCACATCTACTGGGCCGACGCGGGCGAGTACGTCGGTCACCCCGTGGACGACTTCGAGTCGGACCGGCGGGAATGGGTTCCCCTCAAGGTCGTCCCCGACCTGGTCGCCCGCGGTGAGGTCCCGGCCGCCAACATGGCGGCCGCACTGCTGTTACTGCATCATCTCCGGCTCGGCCACGACACCGTGCCCTAGGCGAACGGCCCGGCCCCAGGGGTGGCTAGCGTCCGAAGGCCTGCCAGACCGCCACTACCAGGGCCCCGATCGCGGTCACCGCCGTGATCGAGGGCAGCGGCCACCGGGCATGCTCCAGGTGGACGAGCCGGGTGTGCAGCTCGTCGACTTCCTTGGCGGTCTCCTCGGTGCGGTGGGACAGCAGGGCCAGTCCGCCCTCGACGCGGGCGTACGCCACGTCGAGGCGGCGACGTAACTCTGCGAGTTCCTCCAGGGAGACGGATTGCTGGGGATCGGCGGTCACGAAACCGCTCCTTTCCGTGTTCTCTCACGTCTCTTGCATGCGCATGCCTGAGTCAACTCGCCTGGTCGGCGCATGGGGAGTGTGTGCGCACGGCATATGCGTGGCCGCCGCGCACACGGTGTGTGAAACACGTGGGCCCGGCACCTTGTCCGGGTGCCGGGCCCTTACCGCTGGCGCTGGGTAATCAGCCGCGCGCCGGTCAGCCGTACGTGTAAAAGCCGGAACCGGTCTTGCGGCCCAGCCGCCCCGCGTCGACCATGCGCTGGAGCAGCGGGGGAGCGGCGTACAGCGGCTCCTTGTACTCCTCGTACATCGAGTGCGCGACGGAGGCGACCGTGTCGAGGCCGATGAGGTCGGAGAGCTTCAGCGGGCCCATGGGGTGGGCGCAGCCCATCTCCATGCCGTTGTCGATGTCCTCGCGACTGGCGATGCCCGACTCGAACATCCGGATCGCGGAGAGCAGGTACGGGATCAGCAGCGCGTTGACCACGAAGCCGGAGCGGTCCTGGGCGCGGATGGCGTGCTTGCCGAGCACCTTCTCGGTGAACAGCTGCGCCCGGCTGAGGGTGCCCTCGGAGGTGGTGAGGGCCGGGATCAGCTCGACCAGCTGCTGCACCGGGGCCGGGTTGAAGAAGTGGATGCCGATGACCTGGTCCGGCCGCGCGGTGGCGACGGCCAGCTTCACCAGCGGGATGGAGGAGGTGTTGGAGGCCAGGATCGCGTCCGGGCGGGTCACCACCTGGTCGAGCACCTGGAAGATCTCGGTCTTGACCTGCTCGTTCTCGACGACCGCCTCGATCACCAGGTCGCGGTCGGCGAACTCGCCGAGGTCGGTGGTGAAGCTCAGCCGGGCCTGCGTGGCGTCCCGCTCGGCCTCGCTGATCTTGCCCCGCTCGGCGGCCTTGGCCAGGGAGTTGAACAGCCGGGTGCGGCCGATCTCCAGGGCCTCGCCGGTGGTCTCGGCGACCTTGACGTCCAGTCCGGCGCGGGCGCACACCTCGGCGATACCGGCGCCCATCTGGCCGCAGCCGACCACGCCGACGCGCGCGATGTCTCCCGCTGGGATGCCTGTCACATCGTCCCCTTCGCTGATCCGTTCGGCCGCGGCAGGGCCGCCGGGTCCCGGGGCCTGCGTCGAGCCTGCTTCGTGCCTGCTCCGTTCGTGCACGTTACCGCCAAGTATCGATGATCGATCGCCGGGGTCGGGCATTCTGGGCCCGGATGCGATCCGTGACCGCGTCAGGACGCGGTGTAGGGGGTGTTCTGCCATGGGACGTGTGACCCGACGGGCGTTCGCCGCGGCAGCGGTGTCGGCCCTGCTGATGACGGGCGAGGCCGGTGCCGCCCACGCGCGGGCCGGGAGGTCGCCCGCCGACGAGGACCCGGTGCCCGACGCCGGGGACGCCGGGCGGCCGGATCAGGCCACCTCGGCCGGGAAGGCGGGCCCCGCGGGCGGCGGCGCTGCGGCCGGGGAGATGCGCGGCATGTGGCTGGCCACGGTCGCCAACCGGGACTGGCCCTCGCGGACCGGGCTGAGCGCCGCCCAGCAGCGCGCCGAGCTGCTCGCCCATCTCGACCAGGCGGTCCGCAGCCGCCTCAACACGGTGATCTTCCAGGTGCGGCCCGCGGCCGACGCGCTGTGGCCCTCGCCCTACGAGCCGTGGTCGCAGTTCCTCACCGGCACCCAGGGCAAGGACCCCGGCTGGGACCCGCTGGGCACGGCCGTCGAGGAGGCCCACCGGCGCGGGCTGGAGCTGCACGCCTGGTTCAACCCGCTGCGCGTCGCCACCCACGGGGACCCGGACCGGCTGGTGCCCGGCCACCCGGCCCGCCGCCATCCGGAGTGGGTGGTGAGCTATGGCGGGCGGCTCTACTACAACCCGGGGCTGCCGGAGGTCCGGACCTTCGTGCGGACCGCGATGCTCGACGCCGTCGCCAAGTACCCGATCGACGCCGTCCACTTCGACGACTACTTCTACCCGTACCCGGTGCCGGGCCAGAGCTTCGACGACGACGCGGCCTACGACCGCCACGGCGGGGGCTTCGGCAACCGGGCCGACTGGCGGCGCGACAACATCGACCGGCTGGTGCGGGACATGGCGGCGGACATCAGGAAGGCCCGGCCCGCCGCCCGGTTCGGCATCAGCCCCTTCGGGGTGTGGCGCAACGCGGCCACCGACCCGCTCGGCTCGGACACCCGCGCCCTGCAGGCGTACGACGACCTGTACGCGGACACCCGCAAGTGGGTGCGGGAGAGCTGGATCGACTACATCTGCCCGCAGCTGTACTGGTACATCGGCTACTCCGCCGCCGACTACGCCAAGCTGGTCCCGTGGTGGTCCGAGGTCGCCCGGGGCACCGCGACGAAGCTGTACATCGGCGAGGCCCTGTACCGGGCCGGGAACCCGGCGCAGCCCGCGCCGTGGCAGGACCCGGCCGAGCTGTCCCGGCATCTGACGCTGGCCCGCGAGTATCCGCAGGTGCGCGGGCACGTCTTCTTCGCCGCCAAGGACGTGGCGGCCGACCCGGTCGGCGCGATGGCGCGGGTGATCGCCGACCACTACCGGCAGCCGGCGAACCCCGCGCGCTGAGTCACTGTCCGGTCATCGGGGACCGGCCGGTCATCGGCGGCCGGCCGGTCGTGGGGGACTGGCCGGTCGCCGCGGACTCCCCGGTCATCGGGGACTGGCCGGTCATGGGGGACTGTCCCGTCGTCGGCGACTGTCCCGTCGTCGGGGGCCGGCCGGTCATGGGGGACTGTCCGGACGCCGAAGGCTGGGTGCTCCGGTGCCGGATCTCGGTGTCGGGGCCCGGGGAGCACAGGCCCTCGTGCCCGTCCTCGAACCGGACGCGGTACGGGGGGTTGCCTCCCTGGCCGAGCACTTCCACGATCTCGCCGACCTTGTCGTGCTGTCCGACCACCCTGCCGTGCTGGACAAGCTGGTCGCCCACGCTTGCGCGCATCTGGGGCCTCCTCACCATCGAGTGAGCAGCGGTCCGTGGCCGCGTGTCCGCGGCGGTGCGCACCGGGCGGTACCGGGTGGCGCACGCCGTTCAGCCTCGCGCCCGCTGGGTGACGGCGATGCAGACGAGCACGGCCGCGGCCGTCAGCGGAGCGGCCACTGTCAGGTGCTCGCCCAGCAGCAGCACCGACCACACCAGTGTGAGCAGGGGCTGGGCCAACTGCAACTGGCTCGCCTTCGGGATGCCGATGGCCGCCATGCCCCGGTACCAGACCACGAGGCCCAGGAACTGGGAGCCCGCCGCCACCCACAGCAGCCCGGCCACGGCGTGCGCCGTGAGGGTCACCGGCTCGTACGTCAGCGCGATCGCCGCCGCGGGGAGGCTCAGCGGCAGGCACAGCACCAGCGCCCAGCCGATCACCTGCCAGCCCGGCATGACCCGGGCCAGCCGGCCGCCCTCGGTGTAACCGGCCGCGCACACCAGCAGCGCGCCGAAGAGGTAGAGGTCGGCGGTGCTCAGGCCGCCGCCGCTCTGCT
This sequence comes from Streptomyces sp. JB150, assembly GCF_011193355.1. Classification (GTDB taxonomy): domain Bacteria; phylum Actinomycetota; class Actinomycetes; order Streptomycetales; family Streptomycetaceae; genus Streptomyces. The sequence goes on along the minus strand of NZ_CP049780.1, from coordinate 1,329,183 downwards.
GCACGGTGAAGACGCCCACGGCGGCGGCGCCCGCGAGGGCCGCCGCCCAGAAGGTGCGGGACGGGCGGGTGCCGACGCGCAGCGCGGACAGCGCGGCGGTGGTCAGCGGCAGCAGTCCGACCACGACGGCCGCGTGCGAGGTGGTCGACGTCCGGAGGGCGAGGGTGGTCAGCATGGGGAAGCCGAGGACCACTCCGGCGGCGACCACGGCCAGCCCCGGCAGATGGCGGCGGTCCGGCAGCGGGACCTTCAGGGCGAGCAGACAGCCGCCGGCGATGAGCGCCGCCAGCACACTGCGCACGGCCACCAGCGACCAGGGACCGAAGCCCTCCAGGCCCCAGGCGGTGGCCGGGAAGGTGAGGGAGAAGGCGACGACGCCCAGGGCGGCCTGGAGGGTGCCGCCGGAGACCTTGGCCCGCGGCGCGGCGGCGGTGTCGACCGCTATCGTGGTCGGCTTGATAGCGCTACTCTGTGCTCTCATGCAAGAGCGTAGCAGTGTAGGTGAGCTGGCGGAACAGCTGCGGAGAGAGCTCGACCGCTACTCTCCGGGCGGAAAGCTGCCGTCGAGTCGGGTGCTGGTGGAGCGGTTCCGGGTGAGTCCCGTGACGGTCTCCCGGGCGCTGGCGCAGCTCGCCGCGGAAGGGCTCGTGGTCACCCGGCCCGGCGCGGGCGCCTTCCGCGCCGCGACCCGCGCGTCCGCCGCCGCGCCCGCCGGGGACACCTCCTGGCAGGAACTCACCCTCAGCGCGGACGGCACCGCCGAGCCGGTCCCGCGCTCCGTCGACGCCGCCGGGGTGCTGGTCTCGCTGGCCGCGCCGCCGCCCGGCGTGATCGAGTTCAACGGCGGCTATCTGCATCCGTCCCTCCAGCCCGAGCGGGCCATGGCCGCGGCGCTGTCCCGCGCGGGGCGCCGCCCCGGCGCCTGGGGCCGGCCGCCGATGGAGGGACTGCCGGAGCTGCGGGAGTGGTTCGCGCGCAGCATCGGCGGTCCGGGCGGGGCCGTCACGGCGGCCGAGGTGCTGATCACCTCCGGCGGCCAGTCCGCGCTGACCACCGCCCTGCGCGCGCTCGCGCCGCCCGGCGCGCCGGTCCTCGTGGAGTCGCCGACCTACCCCGGCATGCTGGCCATCGCCCGCGCGGCGGGCCTGCGGCCGGTGCCGGTCCCGGTGGACGCCGACGGGGTCCGCCCCGCCCTGCTCGCCGACGCGTTCCGCGCCACCGGCGCCCGCGTCTTCGTCTGCCAGCCGCTGTTCCAGAACCCCACCGGCGCCGTCCTCGCTCCCGAACGCCGGGGCGAGGTGCTGCGGATCGCCCGTGCGGCCGGGGCGTTCGTCGTCGAGGACGACTTCGTCCGGCGGCTGGTGCACGCGGACGCGCCGCCGCTGCCGCGCCCGCTGGCCGCCGAGGACCCCGACGGGGTCGTCGTCCACGTCTGCTCGCTCACCAAGGCCACCTCGCCGAGCTTCCGGGTGTGCGCGCTGGCCGCCCGGGGTCCGGTGCTGGAGCGGCTGCGCGCCATCCAGGTCGTCGACACCTTCTTCGTGCCGCGGCCGCTGCAGGAGGCGGCGCTGGAGCTGGTCGGCTCGCCGGCCTGGCCGCGCCATCTGCGGGCCGTGTCCGCCGAGCTGAAGGCCCGGCGCGACGCGATGACCGCCGCGCTGGCCCTGCACCTGCCCGAACTGGCCCTGCCGCACATCCCGAGCGGCGGCTACCACCTGTGGCCGCGGCTGCCCGAGGGCACCGACGAGTCCGCCCTGACGGCCGCGGCCCTGCGCGCGGGTGTCGCCGTCACCCCCGGCCGCCCCTACTTCAGCGCCGAGCCGCCCGCCCCCCACCTGCGCCTGAGCTTCGCCGCGGTCGCGGGCACGGGGGAGATCACGGAAGGCGTCCGGCGCCTGCGGACGGCCTGCGACGAGGTGTTCCGGGACGGCAGGACGGCCTGAGCCGAGGTGGTGCAGGACGGCCTGAGCCGAGGTGTTCTAGGCGGAGCGGGGCACCGTGGCGACGCCGCAGGTGAACTCGGCGGTCTCGAACAGCTCCGGCGTCAGGCGTATGCCGGTGACGCGGTGGGCGAGGGCGAAGGCGGCCTCGGTGTGGTGGTCGGTGTCCCGGTCGTCCGCCTCGCTCAGGTCGAAGCCCGACTCGCGCATCTCGGTGAGGAGTTCGTCCGGGTGGCTGCCGTCGCGGTGGTAGGCGAAGAGCGGTTCGAAGTGCAGGCGCAGGGTGCCGTCCTCGTACCAGTTGAAGTGGTCCACCGCGTTGACGTTGCGGAAGTGGGACACCACCGTGCGCCCGCGCGACAGCGGCAGCATGGCCTCGTCCCGTATGCCGAGGTAGCCGTTGTACTCGAGCATCAGGGCCCAGTCGCCGACGGTGGTGGCGCCGACGTACATCCGGTAGGGCGTCTGCACCGCGTACGACGGCTCCGCGAGCGCGGCCACGCCGGTGGCCCGGCCCGCCGGCTCGGCCCTCAGCTCCGCGAGCAGGTCCTCGGCGGTCAGCCCGCGCACCAGCGTGACGCAGTACGCCTCCATCAGGTCCGCGTACCGCTCCTCCAGCCACGTGTAGTCCGCGGCGGTCGTGATCCCGTTCATGACCGCAGCATCGCACCCGCCACTGACAACGCCGGGCGACCTGCGAAAACCCCTCGACCGCGGCGCGCTGAACCTGCCAGCCTCCCCCCATGACCGACGACTTCGGCCTCCCCGACGGCTACGAGATCTCCACCGACCCCGGCCGCGTCGACGCCGGGCGCGTGCACCGGTGGCTGTCCACCGACGCGTACTGGGCGATCGGGCGGACCCGTGAGAAGCAGGACCGCGCGATCGCCGGGTCGCTCAACTTCGGCGTGTACGACACGCGGTCGGGGGAGCAGGTGGCCTACGCGCGCGTGGTCACCGACCGGACGACGTTCGCGTGGCTGTGCGATGTGTACGTGGACCGGCCGGTGCGCGGCAAGGGCGTCGGTACGGCGCTGGTGGCGGCCGTACGGGAGGAGCTGCGGCCCGACGGGCTGCGGCGGATCCTGCTCGCCACGCACGACGCGCACGGGGTGTACGGCAAGCTGGGGTTCGCGCCGCTGGACCGGCCGGAGCAGTGGATGGCGCTGTATTTCTAGGCGACACCTCTTGACCCGCGCACTTCCGGACCGCACCATCCCCGCATGCCACTTCGGGTCACCTTCGTCGCCGCCGCGCGCAGCTCCCCGTCGGCGCCGGAACGGTTCGAGGACGACCGGCCGCTGGACCAGGCGGGCTGGGACGCGGTGCAGCGCGTCGCGCACGAGCTGCTGCCGCTCGCGGCGGCCGAGCTGCGCTACTGCTCGCCCACGCCGCGCAGCCGCGCCACCGGCGACGCCCTCGGCTACGCGCCGCTGGCGCAGCTCGCCCTGCGCGACTGCGACATGGGCCGCTGGCGGGGGCTGACCCTCGGCGAGGCGATGGCCCGCGAGCCGCAGGCCGTGGACGCCTGGCTCGCCGATCCGCGCGGCACCCCGTACGGCGGTGAGCCGCTGCTCGCCTTCATCGGCCGGGTCGGCGGCTGGCTGGACACCCGGCCGCGCGAGGACGGCTGCCGGATCGTGGCGGTGGCCGAGCCGTCGGTGATCCGCGCGGCACTGGTGTACGCGCTGCAGGCGCCCCCGTCGGCGTACTGGAACATCGACGTCCGCCCGCTGTCGACGGTCACGGTGACCGGGCACGCGGGCCGCTGGAACCTGCGGTTCGACGCCGGCTCCGGCGCCACCCACCCCGCTGTGGACGTCCGGGCTCAGTCCACGCGCGTGTAGTCCGTGGTCAGCACCAGATCCTTCGCCGGGCCCCGGACCCGCCACACGGTCCGCCAGCGGTCCGCGTCCCGGACGGTGAACTCGCCGCGGTAGAGGTCGGCCGCGCAGGGGTGGTCGGCGACCCAGTGCCCGGTCGTCAGGTCCAGGTCGTGGAAGGGCCGTCCGTCCGCGAACCGCACGTCGGCCGTCCCCGCGCCGGCCGCTCCCGGCAGGAAGCGCAGCGTGCGCTCGGCGGGCCGGGCGACGCCCTGCCACACGAAGGTGCCGGACTCCCGGTGCAGCAGCGCGCCGCCCTCAGAAGGGCCGAGAACCGTCGTTCCGTCGAAGCGGCCCTCGTCCCCGCTCGCGAGATCGCGCACCGACCGCTCGACCCGCCAGCTCCCGGCCAGGAACGCCAGTACCTCCGGAACTGGCCAGAACTCGCCCATCTCCTACCGCTCTCCGTCCCGTCCGTCGCCGCGCGACCCATTGACGCCTACCCGCCCCCTCCCTATCTTGCCGTTCGAAGTGCTGACCAAGGTCCGATATTTCGAACAGCTCCCGCTCCGGGAGCACAGAGCCGCGGAGTATCCATGTCACGCACCACCCGCACCACCCGCCGGAGACTGGGCCTGGCCGCGACCGCCGCGCTGGCCGTCTCCTGCGCGCTCGTGCCCGCGCCCGCGCACGCCGAGCCCGTCACCGACTACGCGATCACCGCCGACCCGTCCGCCACCGGCGCGCAGATCGACGACACCATGTACGGCGTCTTCTTCGAGGACATCAACCGCGCCGCCGACGGCGGTCTGTACGCCGAGCTGGTGCAGAACCGGTCCTTCGAGTACTCCACCGCCGACAACGGCGGGTACACCCCGCTGACCTCCTGGACCGTCGACGGCACCGCCCAGGTCCTGAACGACGACGGGCGGCTCAACGAGCGCAACCGCAACTACCTCTCCCTGGGCGCCGGCTCGTCCGTCACCAACGCCGGCTACAACACCGGCATCCGGGTCGAGCAGGGCAAGAAGTACGACTTCTCCGTCTGGGCCCGCGCCGCCGCCGGCACCACCCTCACCGTGTCCCTCAAGGACGCCGCCGGCACCCTGGCCACCGCCCGGCAGGTGGCCGTCGAGGGCGGCTGGGCCAAGTACACCGCCACCTTCACCGCGACCCGGACCGGCAACCGGGGCCGCCTCGCGGTCGCCTCCTCCGGCGCGGTCGCGCTCGACATGGTCTCGCTGTTCCCGCGCGACACCTACAGGAACCAGCCCAACGGCCTGCGCAAGGACCTCGCCGAGAAGATCGAGGCCCTGAAGCCGGGCTTCGTCCGCTTCCCCGGCGGCTGCCTGGTCAACACCGGCTCCATGCAGGACTACAGCGAGGCCAGCGGCTGGCAGCGCAAGCGGGCCTACCAGTGGAAGGACACCATCGGCCCGGTCGAGCAGCGCGCCACCAACGCCAACTTCTGGGGCTACAACCAGAGCTACGGCCTCGGCTACTACGAGTACTTCCGCTTCGCCGAGGACATCGGCGCCATGCCGCTGCCCGTCGTCCCCGCCCTGGTCACCGGCTGCGGCCAGAACCGCGCCACCGACGACGAGGCGCTGCTGAAGCGGCACATCCAGGACACCCTCGACCTGATCGAGTTCGCCAACGGCCCGGCCACCTCGACGTGGGGCAAGGTGCGCGCCCGGATGGGCCACCCCAAGCCCTTCGGCCTCACCCACATCGGCGTCGGCAACGAGGAGAACCTGCCGGACGCGTTCTTCGCCCGCTTCCAGCGCTTCCGCGCCGCGATCGAGGCGAGGTACCCCAACATCACCGTCATCTCCAACTCCGGCCCCGACGACACCGGCACCACCTTCGACCGCCTGTGGCAGCTCAACCGCGAGAGCGGCGTCGGCATGGTCGACGAGCACTACTACAACAGCCCGCAGTGGTTCCTCCAGAACAACGACCGCTACGACGACTACGACCGCGGCGGCCCGAAGGTCTTCCTCGGCGAGTACGCCTCCCAGGGCAACGCCTTCAGGAACGCCCTCGCCGAGGCCGCGTTCATGACCGGTCTGGAGCGCAACGCGGACATCGTCAAGCTCGCCTCGTACGCCCCGCTGCTCGCCAACGAGGACTACGTGCAGTGGAGCCCCGACATGATCTGGTTCAACAACCGCGCCTCCTGGAACTCGGCGAACTACGAGGTCCAGAAGCTGTTCATGAACAACGTCGGCGACCGCGTGATCCCCTCCACCGCCACCGGCACCCCGGACGTCAGCGGCCCCATCACCGGCGCGGTCGGCCTGTCCACCTGGGCCACCAGCGCCGCCTACGACGACGTGAGGGTCACCGCGGCCGACGGCACCACCCTGCTCAGCGACGACTTCTCCGCCGGCGCCGCGCAGTGGAAGCACGTCGGCGCGGGCAGCTGGTCCGTCCAGGACGGCGCCTACGTCCAGACCGACGCCGCCGCCGAGAACACCCTGGTCACGGCGGGCGACCCGGCGTGGAAGGACTACGACCTGCACGTGAAGGCCACCAAGAGGTCCGGCAAGGAGGGCTTCCTCGTCGCCTTCGGCGTGCGGGACACCGGCCATTACTACTGGTGGAACCTCGGCGGCTGGAACAACACCCAGTCCGCCGTGGAGCGGGCCTCCGACGGCGGCAAGTCGACGCTCATTTCCAAGCCGCACTCGATCGAGACGGGCCGCGCCTACGACATCGACATCAAGGTGCGGGGCCGCCAGGTCGCCCTCTACCTGGACGGGCAGCTGTGGGGCAGCTTCACCGACGACAAGCCGGCCGAGCCGTTCCGCCAGGTCGTCACCGAGGACCGGCGCACGGGTGACCTGATCGTCAAGGTCGTCAACGCGCAGCCCACGGCGGCCCGCACCGCGATCGACCTCGGCGGCGCGAAGGTCTCCTCGCGGGCCCGGGTCACCACGCTGGCCGCCGACCCGCAGGACGTGAACACCGAGACCGACACCCCGGTCACCCCGGTGAGGTCCACGTTCAGCGGTGTCGCCGCGACGTTCACCTACACCTTCCCGGCGAACTCGGTCACCTTCCTGCGGATCGCCAGGCGATAGGGAGCTGGGGAACCGCCAAGCAGCGGAACCAGAGTGGGAACGGGCGGCCCGCGCGCGAGGTGCACCCGGGCCGCCCGCACCCCCTCAGGTCCTTACTCCCTCTCGAACTGCGCCGCGTTGACCGCGGCTTGAAGCCGAAGCCAGGTGGGATCCGATGCGCCGGCCGCGGTCACCGTCGCCAGGTCGTCCGCCTCCCACGTACGGGTCCCGTCGGTCACGACGAGGTGTGTCTCCAGGCTGTCGCCGTCGTCCGGAACCTCGGCAGTGGCCTCCAGGAACGCCGTGGCCGCGGCTTCGGAGACCTCCCTGCTCGCGGCGCGCGTCCGCGGGGAGCCGGAGGACACGGACAGGAGCACCAGCTCTCCTCCACCGCCGGCGACGAGGAGCTCGCCCGTCGCCGTGGCGGCCAGCGCGGACACGCGGGTCCCGGTCAGCACCGCGTGCTCGACGGACTGCGAGGTGTCGAGGTCCACCTCGATCAGCGCCCCCGTGGGCGTGGCGATCCACAGCACACCCGGCCGCGACCCGAAGGCGAGGTTGTGACGCGACCAGGACGTCATCTCGTCGAGCCACTCCCGCGGGTAGGGATAGCCGGGGCAGGGGGCGCCGAGTGTCGTGGCCAGAACCCGGCGCAGCGAAGGGAACTCGAAGACGTCCACCGTGTTGCCGTACGCGTTGCCACGGATCGCGATGTGGCGTCCGTCCGCGCTGAAGAGCGGCGTCCGGTAACCGTCGCAGTCCAGGATCAGCGCCCGGCGCAGCGGTCGGATCGCGGCGGGCGCGGTCCCCTGATCGACGCGCGCGAACAGGCAGTGGGTCGCGCCCTGGTCGCTGACGAGCGTGGCGACGAGTCCGCCCCCCGGGTGCTCCGTCACTCCCGTGTCCCACCGGGGCCCGGCACCGATGGTCCCGGAGGCGAGGTCGAGGGCGTCCGAGCTCTCCCACCCGCCGCCCTCGTCGCGGAACGACGGTGCGCCCCACAGGGTCTGCCCGTCCGGGCTGAAAGCCAGACCGCGGTAGGCAGCCCCGGCCGGAGCGCCCTGCGGTGCGCGGACCCCGGCGGGAGTCCATTGCCGCAGTCCGTCCTCGCCTGCCACGACGAGCAGGGGCTCGTCCGGATGCCACGCCGCAGCGGGCGTCCGCTGCGCCCGCTCCCACCCGAAGGCGCCTCCATAGGTCCGCGACGTGAGGCCCACGGAACCGAGTGCGCGTAGCTGCCCCGCGCCGCAGTCCCATAGGTGGATCGCCGGACGCTCGGCATCCCAGCAGGCCACCAGCGGAAGCCGCGGATGGCATCTCAGCTGTTCGAAGGAGCGCTCGCCGCCGGCCGTCCCGCGTGCCACTACGTCGAGATCAGTCACCCCGGCACCGTAGTCCCCGCCGGCCCGCGCGGCGAGCCCCTCACCCGGCGACCTGGTGCGGGCGTCGCCCTTTCGAGCCGCACTCCGGCGTGCTCCTCGCCATCGGCCCGGCTGCGCGCTGTCTCCGGACGGCCGCACGGTGTTCGACCGGAGAGATCACGCCCGCCATTGCATAAAAGTGCAGCGAAACGTATAGTCATGCCATCCAGGAGGAGGACCCATGACGGTACGTGCGGCAGTGGCCGGAGCGAGCGGGTACGCGGGCGGAGAGCTGCTGCGCCTGCTGCTCGCGCACCCCGAGGTCGAGATCGGCGCCCTCACCGGCAACTCCAACGCCGGACAGCGGCTCGGCGCGCTCCAGCCGCACCTGCTGCCGCTGGCCGGCCGGGTGCTCGACGAGACCACCGCCGACGTGCTCGCCGGGCACGACGTGGTCTTCCTCGCCCTGCCGCACGGCCAGTCCGCCGCCGTCGCCGAACAGCTCGGCCCGGACGTCCTCGTCGTCGACATGGGCGCCGACTTCCGGCTGAAGGACGCCGCCGACTGGGAGAGGTTCTACGGCTCCCCGCACGCCGGGACCTGGCCCTACGGCCTCCCCGAACTGCCGGGCGCCCGCGCCGCGCTGGAGGGGTCCAAGCGCATCGCGGTGCCCGGCTGCTACCCCACGGCCGTCTCCCTCGCCCTCTTCCCGGCCTACGCCGCGGGACTCGCCGAGGCCGAGGCCGTGATCGTCGCCGCGTCCGGCACGTCGGGCGCGGGCAAGGCGCCCAAGCCGCATCTGCTGGGCAGCGAGGTCATGGGCTCCATGACGCCGTACGGCGTCGGCGGCGGCCACCGGCACACGCCCGAGATGATCCAGAACCTCAGCGCGGTGGCCGGGCGGACCGTGAGCGTCTCCTTCACCCCCACCCTCGCGCCCATGCCGCGCGGCATCCTCGCCACGTGCAGCGCGAAGGCGAGGCCCGGCGTGACCGCCGAGTCCGTCCGCGCCGCCTACGAGAAGGCCTTCGCCGACGAGCCCTTCGTGCACCTGCTGCCCGAGGGCCAGTGGCCGGCCACGGCGTCCGTCTGCGGTTCCAACGCCGTGCACACGCAGGTCGCCTACGACGCGGCCGCCGGCCGGATCATCGCGGTCAGCGCCATCGACAACCTCACCAAGGGCACCGCCGGCGGTGCCGTACAGAGCATGAACATCGCCCTCGGATTCCCCGAGGAGCTGGGTCTTTCCACGATCGGCGTCGCACCGTGAGCGACGCGCGGGCGGCCGCCGGGCCGCAGACGACGACGATGGCCGCACCGGTGCACCGCCCGGGCGGAGAAACGAACAAGGAGATGCAGTGAGCGTCACGGCAGCCAAGGGATTCACGGCGGCGGGCATCGCCGCCGGGATCAAGGAGAACGGCAACCCGGACCTGGCCCTCGTGGTCAACACCGGGCCGCGCCGCGCCGCCGCGGGCGTCTTCACCTCCAACCGCGTCAAGGCCGCCCCGGTCCTGTGGTCCGAGCAGGTCCTCAAGAGCGGGCAGCTCACGGCCGTCGTCCTCAACTCCGGCGGAGCCAACGCCTGCACCGGCCCCAAGGGCTTCCAGGACACCCACGCCACCGCCGAGAAGGTGGCCGAGGTGCTGGACATCGGCGCCGGCGAGGTCGCCGTCTGCTCCACCGGACTCATCGGCGTCCTGCTGCCCATGGACAAGCTGCTGCCCGGCGTCGAGACCGCCGCCGCCCAGCTGTCCGAGCACGGCGGCGAGAAGGCCGCCATCGCCATCAAGACCACCGACACCGTCCACAAGACGTCCGTCGTCAGCCGGGACGGCTGGACCGTCGGCGGCATGGCCAAGGGCGCCGGGATGCTCGCGCCCGGCCTCGCCACCATGCTCGTCGTCCTCACCACCGACGCCGACGTCGACAGCGCGACCCTGGACAAGGCGCTGCGCGCGGCCACCAGGGTCACCTTCGACCGGGTCGACTCCGACGGCTGCATGTCCACCAACGACACCGTGCTGCTGCTCGCCTCCGGCGCCTCCGGGATCACCCCGGGGTACGACGCGTTCGCCGAGGCCGTCCGGGCCGTCTGCGACGACCTCGGTCAGCAGCTGATCCGGGACGCCGAGGGTGCCAGCAAGGACATCAAGGTCGAGGTGGTGGGCGCCGCGACCGAGGCGGACGCCGTCGAGGTGGGCCGCTCCATCGCCCGCAACAACCTCCTCAAGTGCGCCATCCACGGCGAGGACCCGAACTGGGGCCGCGTCCTCTCCGCGATCGGCACCACCCGGGCGGCCTTCGAGCCGGACCGGCTGAACGTCGCCATCAACGGCGTCTGGGTGTGCAAGAACGGCTCCGTCGGCGAGGACCGCGACAAGGTCGACATGCGCTACCGCGAGGTGCACATCGTCGCCGACCTCGCCGCCGGCTCCGAGACCGCCACCATCTGGACCAACGACCTCACCGCCGACTACGTCCACGAGAACAGCGCCTACTCCTCATGAGCACACGCAAGCACACGGCACTGCCGAAAGCGCAGATCCTCATCGAGGCGCTGCCCTGGCTGGTGCGGCACAACGGCAAGACCGTCGTCATCAAGTTCGGCGGCAACGCCATGGTCGACGAGGAACTGAAGGCCGCCTTCGCCCAGGACGTCGTCTTCCTGCACCACGCCGGGCTCAAGCCCGTCGTCGTGCACGGCGGCGGCCCGCAGATCAGCGCCGCCCTCGACAAGCACGGCATCGTCAGCGAGTTCAAGGCGGGCCTGCGCGTCACCACCGAGGACGCCATGGACGTCGTACGGATGGTGCTCGCCGGGCAGGTGCAGCGCGAGCTGGTCGGGCTGCTCAACCAGCACGGCCCGCTCGCCGTCGGCCTCACCGGCGAGGACGCGCACACCATCACCGCCGTCAAGCACCAGCCGGAGATCGACGGCGAACTCGTCGACATCGGCCGGGTCGGCGAGATCACCGACATCGACACCGGCGCGATCGAGGCGCTGCTCGCCGACGGACGCATCCCGGTCGTCTCGTCCATCGCCCGCTCCCGCGACGACGGGCACGTCTACAACGTCAACGCCGACACGGCGGCCGCGGCCCTCGCCGCCGCCCTCGGCGCCGAGACCCTGATGGTCCTCACGGACGTCGAGGGACTCTACGAGGACTGGCCGCACAGCGACGAGGTGATCAGCCGCCTCACCGCCTCCCAGCTGGAGAAACTGCTGCCCGAGCTGTCCTCCGGCATGGTGCCGAAGATGGAGGGCTGCCTGCACGCCGTACGCAACGGCGTCAGGACCGCCCGCGTCATCGACGGCCGGGTCCAGCACTCGATCCTGCTGGAGATCTTCACCGACGAGGGCATCGGCACGATGGTCGTGCCCGACGGACAAGAGGGGGACGGGAAGTGACGGACCAGCTGACGGGCCATCAGGGGCTGACCCGGCGGTGGCAGGGCGCCCTCATGAACAACTACGGCACCCCGCGCCTGCCCCTCGTACGCGGCGAGGGCACCCGGCTGTGGGACGCCGACGGCAAGCAGTACCTCGACTTCGTCGGCGGTATCGCCGTCAACGCGCTCGGCCACGCGCACCCGGCCGTCGTCGAGGCCGTCAGCCGGCAGATCGCCGCCCTCGGCCACGTCTCCAACCTGTTCGTCGCCGAACCGCCCGTCGCCCTCGCCGAACGGCTCCTGACGCTCTTCGGCCGCGACGGCAAGGTCTACTTCTGCAACTCCGGCGCCGAGGCCAACGAGGCCGCCTTCAAGATCGGCCGGCTCACCGGGCGCTCCCACATGGTCGCCACCCAGGGCGGCTTCCACGGCCGCACCATGGGCGCCCTCGCCCTCACCGGCCAGCCCGCCAAGCAGGAGCCGTTCCTGCCGCTGCCCGGCGACGTCACCCACGTCCCCTACGGCGACGCGCAGGCGCTGGCCGCCGCGGTCACCGAGGACACCGCCCTCGTCGTCATCGAGCCGATCCAGGGCGAGAACGGCGTCGTCGTCCCTCCCCCCGGCTACCTCAAGGCCGCCCGCGCCATCACCGCCGCCACCGGCTCGCTGCTCGTCCTCGACGAGGTGCAGACCGGCGTCGGCCGCACCGGGCACTGGTTCGAGTACCAGGCCCACGAGGGCGTCCTGCCCGACGTCGTCACCCTCGCCAAGGGCCTCGGCGGCGGACTGCCGCTCGGCGCGACCGTCGCCTTCGGCCGCGCCGCCGACCTGCTCCAGCCGGGCCAGCACGGCACCACCTTCGGCGGCAACCCCGTCGCCTGCGCGGCCGGACTCGCCGTCCTCGACACCATCGCGGACGAGGGACTGCTGGAGAACGTCAAGCACCGCGGTGACCAGCTCCGGGCGGGAATCGAGGGGCTGGGCCACCCGCTCGTCGCCCACGTCCGGGGCGCGGGCCTGCTCCTGGGTATCGTGCTCACCGAACCGCTTGCGGCACAGGTGCAGCAGGCGGCTCAGGACGCCGGTTTCCTGGTGAACGCGCCCGCCCCCGATGTCGTACGGCTGATGCCGCCGCTGAACCTCGGTGACGACGAAGTGGCGGCGCTGCTCCAGGCGCTGCCCGGCATCCTCGACGCAGCGAACGGGGACGGACGATCCGGAGAATGAGACGACGATGAGCCAGGCGCAGGATCACGAGCAGACCGCCGGGCCTGCCGTGCCGCAGACCCGCACCGCACGGCACCGCCGGATCGTGGACATCCTCAACCGGCAACCGGTGCGCAGCCAGAGCCAGTTGGCGAAGCTCCTCGCGGACGACGGGCTGAGCGTCACCCAGGCGACGCTCTCCCGGGACCTGGACGAGCTGAACGCGGTGAAGATCCGCAACACCGACGGCGACCTGATCTACGCGGTGCCGAGCGAGGGGGGCTTCCGGACCCCCCGGGCTCCGCTCGGCGAGTCGGCCAAGGAGGAGCGGATGCGGCGGCTCTCGCAGGAACTGCTGATCTCCGCGGAGGCCTCGGCGAATCTCGTGGTCCTGCGGACGCCTCCGGGGGCGGCGCAGTTCCTGGCCTCGGCGATCGACCAGGCGGAGCTGCACGACATCCTGGGGACGATCGCCGGTGACGACACGCTGCTGCTGATCTCCCGGCGGCCGGACGGGGGACAGGCGCTGGCCGACCATCTGTTGCGGTTGGCTCAGAACGGCCACTGAGCGTCGTCCGGTCGTCCGCGGGTGTGCGGGGGCTGGTCGCGCGGTTCCCCGCGCCCCTGACGGTGGGGACGCTCACCCCAGTCGGGACGCCAGGCCCCTCGTGCATCTCACCTCGTCGCCCGCCGTGATCAGCAGGGCCTCCACGTCCGGCAGGCTCTCCAGCCAGGTCAAGCCCTGGCGGGCGCCCATCGCGAAGGCGGCGGTGGCCCAGCAGTCCGCCCAGGTGAGGCGGGGCGCCACCACCGTCACGGCGAGCAGGTCGGTGACGGCCGGTCTTCCGGTGCGGGGGTCGGTGATGTGGGCGCCGCGCTCGGCGGTGCCGGAGGTGGCGACGGCCAGTTCCGTGGTGCCGGCCGCGGTGATGACCGCCGCGAGGCCGCCCGGGCGGAGCGGGTCCGCGACGCCGACGCGCCACGGGCGGCCCGCGCCCGGCACGCCCAGCAACTGGACGTCGCCGCCGCCGTTCACACTCACCCCGCTCGCCCCGGCCGCCGCCAGCGTGCGCGCCGCGCGCTCGACCGCCCAGCCCTTGACGATGCCCGTCGGATCGAGACGGCCCCCGTAGGTGGAGCTGAACCAGCCGTCGCTGACCCGCTCCGCCTCCGCGGCCAGCTCCAGCACCTCGGCGACCTCCGGGTCGCACTCCCCGGCGGTCAGCTCGCCGCGCGCCAGCCGGGAGAGCTGGCTGTCCTCGCGGTAGGTGCTGAACACCGCGTCGGCCCGGTGCAGCCCGCCGACCGCCTCTCCCAGGGCCGCGCGGACGGCACGGGGATCCCCGCCGCGGACGTCGAACGAGAAGACGGTCCCCATCGCCTCCTCCGTCCGGCGCACCGCGACGGGAGCCTGCGTCACGTCACCCACCGACCCGGTCCAGGGCGGACTGGAGGGACTGGCGGTAGCCGGTGCTGGTGTACGTGGCTCCGGAGACGGCGTCGATGTCCGCGGTGTCCGCGGCGATGGCGGCCTGGTTGAGGCGGGGTACGGCGTCGGCGGTGATCTGGCTGCTGCGGCCCCCGCTCGGGGCGCGCACCGCCTCGGCGTCGACGATCCGCCCGCCGCTGACCGTGATGCGGACCTGGACCGGGCCGTACTGGGTGCGGACCGCGTCACCGGTGACGGTGGTGGCGCCCGCGGCCCCGGCGCCGCCCTGCGGGGACGGGGCCACCGCCGTCGGCTGCGGTGCCGCGCCGCCGGCCGCCGAGGCGGAGGCCGGGTCGGACGCCGGCTTCAACGACAGCAGCAGCACGATGCCGGACACCGTGGCGGCGGTGGCGAGCAGGGCCCGCCGGATCGGGTGACTCTTCCTCATGGCTCCGCAAGCTCCTGAATGACCGTCGATCACATTTCGAACGACTCGTGATGGATACGGCGCGCGGGCACCCCCGCGCCGCGCAGCGCCTCGTACACGGACTGTGCGAAGCCCGGCGGCCCGCACAGGAAGACGTCGTGCTGCTCGATGTCGGGCACCTTCTCCCGCAGCCGCTCCGCCGAGATGTCCGGGCGCGCCCCGTCGGGGCTGTTCACCGCGTACATCAGCCGCGCGCCCCGCTCGTCGGCGATGGCGGCCAGCTCGCCCCACAGGGCCAGGTCCTGGGTGCTGTTGGCCCGGTAGAGGAGGGTGATGTCACCGGCCGCGCCCGGCAGGGTCTCGAACAGGGCGCGCATCGGGGTGATGCCGACCCCGCCGGCCACCAGCAGCACCTTGCCGCGGCTGCGGCGCTGCGCGGTCAGCGCCCCGTAGGGACCCTCGGCCCACACCCGGGTGCCGGGGGTGAGGTCGCGCAGCCGAGCGCTGTGGTCGCCGATCGCCTTCACGGTGATCCGCAGCATGCCGGGGCGGGGCGCCGCCGACAGCGAGTACGGGTGCGAGCTGAACCGCATGCCCGGCGCGAGGAACCGCCAGCGGAAGAACTGCCCGGCCTCCGCACCGATCCGGTGCAGCCTGCGTCCGCCGATCAGCACCGACACGATCCCCGGCGTCTCCTCGATGACCGCCTCGACCCGCATCCGGTGCCTGAGGTTGAGCCGCACCGGGGTGAGGACGCGGTACCAGACGACCAGTGCGGTGACCGTGCCGTACAGCCCGTACCAGAAGGTCTTGGCGACGGGCTCGACCGCGAAGTCGTTGCCGGTGCTGATCTGGTGCCAGAACGTCAGGTACACGGCGGCGTACGTCAGCAGGTGCACGTGGTACCAGGCGTCGTACGGCAGCCGGCGGCGGATCCCGCCGGCCGAGACCAGCCCGATGAACAGCAGCAGCGCGGTGCCGATGGCCGCCTTCCCCATGTCCGGCAGCTGGGTCACCGACTCCACGGTCTGCGTGACGATGTCACCGAGGGTCCGCCCGGCCTGGAGCGCGTATCCCCACATGATGAGCAACACGTGCGCGATGACCAGGCAGAGCGTGTAGCGGCCGGTCATCGCGTGCCAGCGGGCGACCCGGTCGGAGCCCACCCGCCGCTCCAGCGCGGGCACGCGGGCCATCTGGAGCACGACCAGGGCCATCAGATAGCCCGCGAGCAGCCCGGTGATCCGGCCCGCGCCGATGATCCGGCCCGTCGTGTCCGCGATGGACGGGGTGGTGTGCCACCACAGCCACAGCACCGCGCCCGCCCCGGCCCACAGGGCCAGCAGCAGCGGCACGGCGGGGGAACGGCGCGGACGGATGCGGCGCATCGTCTGGCGCCGGGCGGCGCGGCCGCCTGCGAGCGTGGTGGTCACGGTTCCTCCGGGGACGGGGGCAACGGGCGTGTCGTAGTCCCTTGGCCCAGAGATACGTGGGGAAGGGGGCCGGTGTTCAGTACCGGGTCACGGCCGTTCGCCCGCTCGTCGTCCCGATGGCGATGTGCGGCCGCGCGGCGGGCTTCGCCCAGGCGAGCAGCCGCCGCATCGCGTCCGCCGGCACGGAGACGCAGCCGGCGGTGGCGCCGCGCCCGTGGACATGGAGGAAGATCCCCGCGCCCCGGCCGCGCACGGGCCGGTCGTAGTTGAAGCCGATGACGAGCGCGTGGGCGTACTGCGTGCCGTAGGAGACCAGGTGCTCGGCCTCGGCCGCGCGGCAGTCGGCGGGGCGGGGCTCGGTCCAGCGGTTGTAGGCGCGGGAGTCGTTGTCCTGGCACCACCAGGAGTGCTCGCGGACCGGACGGTAGCGGTAGGTGGTACCGCGCGGGGCCGCCGCGATGCCGAACGCGTACGGCAGGTCGTACAGCCCGGTCGGGGTGGTGCTGGTGCCCTGGCGGCGGGCGGCGCCGTCGACCAGCCCGTTCTTGCCGAAGCGGGCCGGCGCGGAGCCCTTCCGCACCCATCGCCCGCCGCGCCGCTCCCACCACGTCAGCGTGCCGGTGGTGGCCCCGGTGCGCGGCGCGACCGCGGTGATCAGCTGCCGTCCGCCGCCGGTGTCGGCCATCCGGTCAGGCAGCGTGCCGCCACCGGACGGGGCGACGGCGGTGAGGGACGCGCAGGCGAACGAGGCGAACAGGGACACGGCGGCGGCGGCGGCGGGACGCATGCGGTCGACGCTAGCGACGGACCGGGTGCGGCGTCGGTCCGGTTGCGCCGTTCGGGCTCAGGCCCGCGCGGTGAGCGGCGGCAGCGGCAGCGGGAGTCCGGGCAGCCCGTCCAGGCTGGTCGCGATGTGGTCCTTCTTCTCGAAGTAGGCGCTCAGTGAGGCGTCGTCCTCCCGCGCGAAACGCCTGCTGTGCAGATCGCGGTCCTCGTCGTACGACATGAAGGGCACCGCGTAGCCGCAGCTGTCGCGGACGACGTCGGCGGTCACGACGATGATCGCGCGCAGGCCGTGCGCGGTGGGGTCGATGTCGGGGAAACGAGCGAGCAGTCCGGCGAAGCGCGGGTCGTCCCGGAACACCGGCTCCCCGCGCCCGTGCACGCGCACGATGTTCGGCGGGCCCTGGAAGGCGCACCACATGAGGGTGATCCGGCCGTTCTCCCGCAGATGCGCGATGGTCTCCGCGTTGGACCCCGCGAAGTCCAGGTAGGCCACGCGGTGTTCGTCGAGGACCACGAAGGAGCCCTTGAGGCCCTTGGGTGAGAGGTTCACCGTGCCGTCACCGGCCAGCGGCGCCGTCGCGGTGAAGAAGATCGGCTGCTCCTCTATGAACGCCCGGAGTCTGCCGTCGATGCGCTGGTAAGTCTTTCCCATGTCTAAGGATTATTGCCGCCCCTCGCTCATCTGTCCGATGAACGGGGTGTTTGGCGGGGGGCGTTGCGCAAGGATGGCGGCTCCCGGCCGGCGCACACCCGGCTGGCCGGGAGCCGACCAGCCGGTCAGGGAGCCGACCCGGCCGGCCGGGGAGCCACCCGTCGTGCCCTACCGCATCGTGCAGGTGGCGAGGGAGCCGAGTCCCTGGGGCTTGGTGGTGGTGCGGCCGATGGCGATGGCGATGCGGTCGAGGGCGGCGGTGCGCTTGGAGGCGAGGGGGCCGAGGATGGCGTTCTGGACGAAGTCGGGTCCGCCCTGGCCGACGGTTTCGGCGAGGCGCTTGTCGGCTTCGGCGATCTGGGTCCGCAGGAGGGCGAGGTTGCGGTCGACCTCGGCCTTGGCGGAGGCGGGGACGGCGGGGAGCCGGGAGGCCACGTCCGGGCAGGAGATGCTGCCGGTACTCGCCAGGGGCCGGGCGGCCGAGGTGTTCCCGGACGTCTCGCCGGCGAGGGCCGAGCCGGCGATCAGCGCACCGGAGAGCACCACGGCGGCCGCGCCGCCGATCGTCGCCACGCGGCGCTTGTTGTACTTCGGAAGAGCCCTGGACATGCGGAATCCTCGCTGCGATCGGTGGGTGGGGTCTGCGCCGGCGTTCGGTGAGCAGTACGGGAAAGCGGTTTCCCGCGTTCAAGCCCCGGCGCAATTGACGAACCATGCAGACCTCTGCATACTCATGCAGAACAGCGACAGTGAGGAGCAGCGCGAGTGAGCAGCAACAGCGGTGACGTACGGCTCTGGGGCGGCCGTTTCGCCGACGGTCCCGCCGAGGCCCTGGCCAAGCTGTCCGCGTCCGTCCACTTCGACTGGCGCCTCGCGCCGTACGACATCGCCGGTTCCCGTGCCCACGCGCGCGTGCTGCACCGGGCCGGGCTCCTCACGGAGGACGAGCTGACCCGCATGCTCGCCGGCCTCGACCGGCTCGAGGCGGACGTGGCCTCCGGCGACTTCACCGGCACGATCGCCGACGAGGACGTGCACACCGCCCTGGAACGCGGCCTGCTGGAGCGCCTCGGCCCCGACCTCGGCGGCAAGCTGCGCGCCGGCCGGTCCCGCAACGACCAGGTCGCCACCCTCTTCCGGATGTACCTGCGCGACCACGCCCGGATCATCGGCGGCCTGATCGCCGAACTCCAGGACGCCCTCATCGGCCTCGCCGAGGCCCACCCGGACGTCGCCATGCCGGGCCGCACCCACCTCCAGCACGCCCAGCCGGTGCTCTTCGCCCACCACGTCCTCGCCCACGTCCAGGCCCTGTCCCGGGACGCCGAGCGGCTGCGCCAGTGGGACGAGCGCACCGCCGTCTCGCCGTACGGCTCCGGCGCCCTGGCCGGTTCCTCCCTCGGCCTGGACCCCGAGGCCGTCGCCCGCGACCTCGGCTTCGAGCACGGCAGCGCCGCCAACTCCATCGACGGCACGGCCTCCCGTGACTTCGTCGCCGAGTTCGCCTTCATCACCGCGATGATCGGCGTGAACCTCTCCCGGATCGCCGAGGAGGTCATCATCTGGAACACGAAGGAGTTCTCCTTCGTGACCCTGCACGACGCCTTCTCCACCGGCTCGTCGATCATGCCGCAGAAGAAGAACCCGGACATCGCCGAGCTGGCGCGCGGCAAGTCGGGCCGCCTCATCGGCAACCTGACCGGCCTCATGGCCACCCTCAAGGCCCTCCCGCTCGCCTACAACCGCGACCTCCAGGAGGACAAGGAGCCGGTCTTCGACTCCATCGACCAGCTGGAGATCCTGCTCCCCGCCTTCACCGGCATGATGGCCACCCTCACCGTGCACCGCGAGCGCATGGAGGAGCTGGCCCCCGCCGGGTTCTCGCTCGCCACCGACATCGCCGAGTGGCTGGTCAGGCAGGGCGTGCCGTTCCGGGTCGCGCACGAGGTCGCCGGCGAGTGCGTGAAGGTCGCCGAGGCCGAGGGCAAGGAACTGGACGAGCTCACCGACGAACAGTTCGCGAAGATCTCCGAGCACCTCACCCCGGAGGTCCGCGCCGTCCTCGACGTGCCCGGCGCCCTCGCCTCCCGCGACGGCCGCGGCGGCACCGCGCCCAGCGCCGTCGCCGTCCAGCTCGCCGAGGTCAAGGCGGACGTCGCCGCCCAGCACGCGTGGGCGAACGCCAAGAAGTGACGTGAGGGCGTCGCGGGTACGTTGGTCGCAGCCGGCCAGCCGGCCAGCCGGCCAGCCGGCCAGCCGGCCAGCCGGCCAGCCGGCCAGCCGGCCAGCCGGCCAGCCGGCCAGTCGACCGAACGGAGCCCGCGATGCCCTTCGCCCGTCTCGCCCGCGCGACCACGCCCACCTGCCACATCGGCCTGGGCCTCGCCGCCGTCGGCCGTCCCGGCTACATCACCCTCGGCCGGGACCACGACCTCGGCGCCGACCGCAGCGTGGCGGCCCTGCGCGCCCGCACCCACGAGCTCCTCGACGCCGCCTACGCCCAGGGCGTCCGCTACGTCGACGCGGCCCGCTCCTACGGCCGCTCCGAGGAGTTCCTGGCCGGCTGGCTGGCCGCGCACCCCGAGATCGACGACGTCGTCGTCGGCAGCAAGTGGGGCTACACCTACACCGCCGAGTGGACCACCGACGCCGAGCGGCACGAGGTCAAGGACCACAGTCTGGAGACCTACGAGCGCCAGCGCGCCGAGACCGCCGCCCTGCTCGGCGACCGGCTCGACCTTTACCAGATCCACTCGGTCACCCCCGACAGTCCCGCCCTGACCGACAAGAACCTGCACGCCCGCCTCGCCGAGGCCGCCGCGCAGGGCGTCAGCGTCGGCTTCTCCACCAGCGGCCCCGCCCAGGCCGACGCGATCCGGGCCGCGCTCGCCGTGACCGTCGACGGCGAGCCGCTGTTCCGTACCGTCCAGTCGACGTACAACCTCCTGGAGACCTCCGCCGCCCCCGCCCTCGCCGAGGCGCACGACGCCGGACTGACGGTGATCGTCAAGGAGGGCATGGCCAACGGCCGGCTCGCCGAGGAGCACGCGCCGCCTGAGCTGCGGGCCGTGGCGCGCGAGACCGGGCTGGGCTGTGACGCCGTCGCCCTCGCCGTGATCCTGCGGCAGCCGTGGGCGGGCGTGGTGCTGTCCGGCGCGGCGACCGTCGCCCAGCTCACCTCGAATCTGCACGCTCCCGCCGTGGATCTCGACGAGGGGCAACGGGAACGCCTCGCCGCCCTCGCGGAGGACCCGCGCGCGTACTGGGAGCGGCGCGGGCAGCTGCCCTGGCACTGACCAGCACACCCCTGTCGGTCACCGATGAGCCGCGCATGCCCATCGTGAGACAAAGATGTCTCATGTGGTTTATGGTTGTCTCATGGCCGTCGATCGAGAGCACGTGCTGCGCAGCGCAGCCGACCTGCTGACCCGTAAATCCACCGCGACCATGGACGAGGTCGCCAAGGCCGCCGGGATCAGCCGGGCCACCCTGCACCGGCAGTTCGCCGGGCGCGACGCGCTGGTGCGGGCGCTGGAGGCGCTGGGCATCGCCGAGTGCGAGGCCGCGCTGGACCGGGCCCGGCTCGACGAGGGCCCCGCGGGCGAGGCCGTCCGCCGCCTGGTCCGCGAGATCCAGCCGGCCGCCGGACTGCTCGCCTTCCTCTACAGCGAGAACCAGCTGTTCGAGGGCGAGGAACAGAACGCGGGCTGGGCCCGGATCGACGCCCGCGTCACCGCGCTGTTCCGGCGCGGCCAGGACGGCGGCGAGTTCCGGATCGACCTCTCGCCCACCTGGCTCACCGAAGCGCTCTACGGCCTGTTCGCCGCCGGCGCCTGGGCGGTGCTCGACGGCAAGGCCGCCCGCAACGACTTCCCCTTCATGATCGCCGAGCTGATGCTCGGCGGCGCCCTACGGAGAGAGGAACCATGACCAGCACCCTGCAGCCGGCGCACCACGACGAGGCGGTGCAGCGCCCGGGCCGCTGGCTCGCGCTGTCCGTCCTCGTGCTCGCCGTGCTGCTGGTGGCCGTCGACGCCACCGTCCTCGGCCTCGCGACCCCGTACATCAGTGAGGACCTCGCGCCGTCCGGCACCCAGCTGCTGTGGATCGGCGACGTCTACTCCTTCGTCATCGCCGGTCTGCTCGTCACCATGGGCAGCCTCGGCGACCGCGTCGGCCGCAAGCGCGTCCTGCTGATCGGCGCCACGGCCTTCGGCGCGGTGTCCGTGCTCAACGCCTACGCCACCAGCCCCGAGCTGATGATCCTCGCGCGGGCGCTGCTCGGCGTCGCCGGCGCGACCCTGATGCCGGCCACCCTCGCCCTGATCCGCAACCTCTTCCCCGACCCGCGCGAGCGCAGCCTCGCCATCGGCATCTGGGGCGCCACCGCCTCGGCCGGCACGGCGGTCGGCCCGATCGCGGGCGGCTTCCTGCTGGAGCACTTCTGGTGGGGCTCGGTCTTCCTGATCAACCTGCCCGTGATGGCGGTCCTGGTCCTCGTCGGCGTCAGGCTGCTGCCGGAGTCCCGCAACCCGGACCCGGGCCCGTGGGACCTGCCCAGCGTGCTGCTCTCACTGGCCGGCATGATCGGCGTGGTCTACGCCGTGAAGGAGGCCGCCGCGCACGGGTTCGCGTGGGCGACGCTCGCCGCCGGTGCGCTGGGCGCCGCCGCGCTGTACCGCTTCGTCCGCCGGCAGCTGACGCTCCCCGCCCCGCTCCTCGACATGCGGCTGTTCCGCGACCGGGGCTTCAGCGGCGCGGTGCTGGCCGACCTGCTGACCATCCTGGGCCTGTCCGGCCTGGTGTTCTTCCTCTCCCAGTACCTCCAGCTGGTGCAGGGCAGGCGGCCGCTGGAGGCGGGTCTGGCGGAACTGCCCGCCGCGATCGGCGCCGTGTCGGCCGGCCTGGTCGCCGGTGCGGCGGCCCGCCGCTTCTCGGTGCGGGCCGTGGTGGCCGGCGGCCTCGCCGCGGTCGGCCTCGCCCTCGCCTCGCTGGCCTTCCTCGACGAGTCCACCGGTTACCCGCTGCTCGGCGCGGCCCTGCTGGTCGTGGGCATCGGCGCCGGCTTCTCCTTCACGGTGACCGCCGACGTCATCCTCGCCTCCGTACCGAAGGAGCAGGCGGGCGCCGCCTCCGCGGTCTCGGAGACGGCGTACGAGCTGGGCGCCGCCCTCGGCATCGCCGTCCTCGGCTCCATCGTCACCGGCGTCTACCAGGGCTTCCCGTCCCCGCCGGGCACGCCCGGTAGCGCGCACGAGTCGCTGGGCGGGGCGGCCGAGGCCGCCCACGCCCTGCCGGCGGACACGGCGGCGGCCCTGCTGGACGCGGCCCGCGGGGCCTTCGTGGACGGCCTGGCTTTCGCGGCGGGCGCGGGCGCGGCGGTCCTGCTGGCCGCGTCCGTCGCGGCGTGGTTCCTGCTGAAGGGCCGGCACCTGGACGGCTCCGGCCGCGAGAGCTGACCGGCGGGGGCGCGGGGAACCGCGCGACCGGCCACAACGGCGCCGCTCCCGCCCCGCTCCCCGCGGCCCTCGCCACCACGCGGCCCCCGCCCCCGCAGCCCCGCCGGGCTCCTCACTTGCGGTAACCGAGCACCGTCATCATCCCGCTCTCCGAGTGGTACTGGTTGTGGCAGTGCAGCATCCACAGCCCGGGGTTGTCGGCGTCGAAGTCGATCACCAGTTTCCGGTGCGGCAGCACCACGGCGGTGTCCTTCAGGGCGCCGGCCGAGTCGATCCCGGTGAGCGCGAAGGTGTGCCCGTGCAGGTGCAGCGGGTGCCACATGTCCGTGGCGTTGATGAGGGTGAGCCGCACCCGTTCCCCGGCGCGGACCGGGTAGCGCCGGCGGACGGAGTACGGCTGGTGGTCGAACCCCCAGTCGTACTTCTCCATGCCCCCGGTGAGCCGGATGCGCATCTCGCGGTCCGGCTCGCGGCCGTCCAGGGCCACGGAGTCGTCCGGCTGGAGGCGGCGCGCGGGCACCGTCTTCCCCCGGACTTCGTCCGGGCGCACCGAAGGCGGGGGCAGCTGGCCCCTGCCCGTGCTCGTGCGCAGGACGGCGAGGGCCTCGCCCTTCTTGCCCTCCGGCAGGGCGATCAGCGGGAACACGCCGTCCCGCGCGGTGACCAGGACGTCGTACCGCTCCGCCATGCCGACCAGGAGGGCGTCGGTCGTGCGGTGCTTCACGGGATAGCCGTCGGTGTGCGTGACGGTCATCTCGTGGTCGCCCAGCGCGACCCGGAAGGCGGTGTCGGAACCGGCGTTGATGATGCGCAGCCGGACCCGGTCGCCGGGACGGCAGCGGAACACCGAAGGGCTGCTCGGCACGCGCCCGTTGACCAGGTAGTGGGGGTAGGCGACGTTGCCGCCCTCCCCGTGCAGGATGCGGCTGTAGGAGTCGTGCAGCACCCGTGAGGGGCCGGTGGTGCCGGGGCCCGGTCCCATGGCCATGTGCTCGGCCCCCTCGGGCAGCAGCTGGTCGAGCACCGCCTCGGGGGTGGACCCCTCCACGCCGTCCAGCCAGTCGTCCAGGACGACGATCCACTCCTTGTCGTACGACAGCGGCTCCCTGGGGTCGTCGACGACGAACGGCGCGTACAGGGCGCGGTCGGGCTGCATGCCGACGTGGGAGTGGAGCAGGTACGTGCCCGGGTGGGGGACGACGAAGCGGTAGACGAAGTCCGCGCCCGAGGGGATGGCGCGCTGGGTCAGTCCCGGGACGCCGTCCATGTCGCAGCGGAGCCGGAGCCCGTGGGAGTGCAGCGTGGTCGTGGCGGGCAGCCGGTTGGCGAGGGCCAGGTCGAGGGTGTCGCCGGCGGTGACGCGGACCAGCGGGCCGGGGAGCGCCTCGTCGTACGCCCAGCTGCGGACGGTCCGCCCGCCCAGGTCCAGGGTGGTCACGCCGGCCGTCATCCGGTACGTGCGGACGGGGCCGGAACCGCGCTCGCGCTCGGCGGCGAGGACTTCCGGGTCCGACGGATTGACGTACCCCCGGGGCCCGGCCGGCACGAACGCCGCCTCGCCGCCGGTGCCTTGGAGGCCCGGAGTGGACCGGGAGCCGGGCCCGGAGCCGGAGCCGGACCGGGAACCGGGGCCGGAGCAGCCGGCCAGCAGGCCGGCGCCGGCGGCGAACGAGGTGCGGAGGAGTGTGCGCCGAGAAGGTGTGAACATGTCTGCATCAGACATGTCGCATGATCATATTGTCGGGCGATTGGGGCGAATGCCCGATGTGTCGGTGTCAGATTCCACCGGCAGGCGGACGGAGAGGCGCCCTCGCGGACCTCACGGACCCTCACGGGACCTTGCGAACCTCACAGGCCTCGCGGACCTAGCCGACCTCACGCCGTCCGCCGCGCGGCGACGCTCAGGCCGCCTTGGCCTTGGTGGCGTACATGTCGACGTACTCCTGGCCCGACAGGCGCATGACCTCGGCCATCACCGAGTCGGTCACCGCCCGCAGCACATAGCGGTCCCGGTCCATGCCCTCGTACCGGGAGAACTCCATCGCCTCGCCGAACCGCACGGTCACCCGGCACGGCCGGGGGATGCCCGCGCCGCCCGGCTGGATCCGGTCCGTGCCGATCATCGCGAACGGCACCACCGGCGCCCCGGTCATCAGCGTCAGCCGCGCGATACCGGTACGGCCCCGGTACAGCCGTCCGTCCGGCGAGCGGGTGCCCTCGGGGTAGATCCCGAAGACCTTGCCCTCCTCCAGGATGCGCCGCCCGGTCATCAGCGCCGCGACCCCGCCCTTGCCGCCGTCCCGGTCGACCGGGATCATGCCGACGCCGGTGAAGAACCAGGCCATCAGCCGGCCCTTGAGGCCCTTGCCGGTGACGTACTCGTCCTTGCCGATGAAGAAGACCTGACGGTCGCAGACCAGCGGCAGGATCATCGAGTCGATGAACGTCAGGTGGTTGCCCGCCAGGATCACCGGCCCGTCGCCCGGGATGTGCTCCACGCCCTCCACCCGGGGGCGGAACATCAGGCGCATGATCGGACCGAGCACTGCCTTGATGAGCGCGAAGCGGGACAACGGGCCCTCCGGTGTCGAGAGATCCAATGTGCGAAACGTCATGAGTCTGTGCAGGTGAGGACGATACTCGCGGTTCGGGGGCCGGCGCACATCGGGTTCACGGAGGTCTTACGCGCTGGTGACACACGCTCACCTGCGCCCCGGGGCCGCGGACGGCGCCCCGCCCGGCCGTCACGGTGTGACCCATATCGCCCCGTGGCCACCGCGAGAGGCTGCCGGACCACTCCGTGGCCCCGTCCTCACCGCCCGGCTGCCCGCGTCCCGCCCGGCCAAGCCGACGGCATGTCACTTTGCGCCGTCCGTACGCCATTCGTCGTCATCCATGTGTTCGATCCAGGGCCTCCCCCCGGTCATCTCCACCCCCCTACGATCGGCCCGCACCGCGGTCGAACAACGGCCGAGCCGATTGCCGGGAGGCGCCGATGGGAACGCAGGAGACGAACGGACACGCCCACACTCCGGGACGGCGGGCGCTGCTCGGCGCCGCCGTGCTGGGCGCGGGCGGGACGGTCCTCGGGCTGGGCGGTACGGCGAGGGCCGAGGCGAGCAGGGAGGGCCGCGGTGTGAAGAGCCTGCCCGTGCCGACGATCATCGGCCACCGCGGCGCCAGCGGCTACCGCCCCGAGCACACCCTCGCCGCCTACCAGCTCGCCCTCGACATGGGCGCCGACATCGTCGAGGCCGGCGACCTCGTCCCCACCAAGGACGGCCACCTCGTCTGCCGCCACGAGCCGGAGATCGGCGGCACCACGGACGTCGCCGACCACCCCGAGTTCGCCGGCCGCAGGACCACCAAGACCGTCGACGGCGTGGCCACCACCGGCTGGTTCACCGAGGACTTCACGCTCGCCGAGCTGAAGACCCTGCGCGCCAAGGAGCGGATCCCCGCCAACCGCCCGCACAACACCCTCTACGACGGCCGCTGGGAAATCCCCACCTTCGAGGAGGTGCTGCGCTGGCAGGACGAGCAGACCAAGCGGCGCGGCAAGCAGGTCTGGATCTACCCGGAGCTGAAGCACCCCACCTACTTCCGCGGCCTCGGCCTCGGCCTGGAGGAGCGGGTCGCCAAGGTGCTGCGCAAGCACGGCAAGCACAAGTGGCACTCGCCGGTCATCCTCCAGTCCTTCGAGCCGACGAGCATCCAGCGCCTGAACAAGCTGGTCGACAACCCGCTCGTGGTCCTGCTGTCCGGCGCGAACACCCGTCCCTGGGACTTCGTCGCGACCGGTGACCCCCGCACCGTCGCCGACCTGGTCAAGCCCGCCGGCCTGCGCGAGATCGCCTCCTACGCCCAGGGCATCGGCCCCACCCTCGACCTGGTCGTCCCCAAGGACAGGGCCGGCAACCTCACCCAGCCGACCACCCTGGTCGCCGACGCCCACAAGGTCGGCCTGATCCTGCACCCCTACACCCTGCGCAACGAGAACCCGTTCCTCCCGGCGGACTTCCGCAAGGGCACGGACCCCGACGCCTACGGCGACGTCTTCGGCGCCTACCGGGCGTACTTCGCGACCGGCATCGACGGCGTCTTCACCGACCACCCGGACACCGGCCTGCTCGCCCGCGAGGAGTTCGTCAACGGTTGAACCATCCGACCTCGTTCGGGCTGACTCCCCGCCGCCCGGGCAACTTCCGGCCCGGGCGGCGCGTCGTGCCGCATATGACGCACGACCTGCTCACCACCCTGCGCCCACTGCTCACCGCCGAGGCCCTCGCCGAGGCACACGCCGGCACCGAACCCGGCGACCTGGAACAGGCGGTCTGGCTCCGCCTCCTGGAACGCCTCGACAGCGACGGCCCGCCGCACGACCCCGAGCGCTGGCTGCGCCGCGCCGTCCGCTCCGAGGCGCGCCGCTGCCGCCGTACGACCCGGCGGGAACGGCCGTACGAGACGGAACCGGCCGACGAGCGCGACCGCATCCCGGAGCAGCTCGCCCTCGCCTCGGCCCACCGCCGCGCCCTGCGCGACGCGGTCCGCCGGCTGCCCGGCCGCTGCCCGTCCCTGCTGGAGGCTTTGATGGCTCCGGAGGACCTGACATACCGCGAGATCGCGGGGGAGTTGGGTATCTCACAGGGCAGTCTCGGACCGGAACGTTCCAGATGTCTGGGATGTCTGCGTCGAATGCTCACACCGGAGGTTGCGGCCCGCAGAGCACGGGGATAGGAGTGAGGGACGACAGGCGACAGGTGAGCGGGAGGCGTGCACACATGGGCATGAGCGTGATCATCTCCGAGGCGACCGAACAGGACGCCGAGCAGATCTTCAAGCTGCAGTACCTGTGCTTCCAGAGCGAGGCCGCGCTGTACGGCAACTACCGCATCGACCCGCTCGTCCAGTCCCTCGACTCCGTCCGCCGGGAGGTCGCCGACGACTGCGTCGTCGTGGCCCGGCTCGGCGACGAGGTGGTCGGCTCGGTGCACGGCACGGTCACCGAGGACGGCGCCGCCGCGATCGGCAAGCTCTGCGTCCACCCCCGCCTCCAGGGCCACGGCATCGGCGCCCGCCTGCTGCGCGCGGCCGAGTCCGCCCTCGTGGAACAGCGCGGCGCCCGCAAGTTCCGCCTCAGCACCGGCCACCGCAGCGAGAGCAGCCTGCGCCTGTACCGCCGCGTCGGCTACGAGAAGGTGGGCACCGCCGAGGGCGCGGACGGCATCCCGATGGTCGTCCTGGAGAAGCAGGCCGAGGCGTACGTCCAGACCGCCTGAGCCGGCGGATCGTCAAGCAGGCCGCGGGCCGCGCGCCTTGCGCAGCCACACCAGCGCGGAGACCGGCAGGAGCACGGGGATGAACAGGTAACCCATCCCGAAGTCCGACCACACGGTCGCGTCCGGGAACGCGGACGGCTCCACCAGCGTCCACAGGCCGACGGTCACCACACCCACCAGCTCGGCGGCGCAGCACACCAGCGCCGCCCTGCGGGCCCGCTCCCCGCCGCGCACCAGGGTGTAGGTGATGAAGCCGTACACCACCCCCGCCACCGCCGACAGCGTGTAGGCGAGCGGCGCCCGGTCGAACTCGGTGGCGATCTGGTACGCGGAGCGCGACACCGCGCCGACGACCATCACGCCGTACAGCCAGACGAGCAGCGTCCCGGGCCCGCTCGCCAGCCGCCGCTTCTCCTCGGCCGCGCTCACCTCAGCCTCCCCAGATGTCATAGAGCCGCACCTCGAGCACGGCGAGCACGACACCGCCGGCGGCCACGGTCACCGAACCCCACTTGGAGCGCTCGGCCAGCGACATGAACCCGGCGGCCGGCACGCACGCGAACGCGCCCAGCAGATACGCCACGAAGATCGTCGTCCCCTGCTCCGGCTGCTCGCCCCGCGCCAGCCGCACGACGCCGACCACCAGCTGGACCAGGGTCAGCAGCGTCACCACGGCCATCCCGATGAAGTGCCAGTCCTTCGTCGGCTGGTCACGGTAGGCGGCCCAGCCGCACCACGCGGCGAGCAGCAGGGCGGCGACCCCGGTCACCAGCGTCAGGGCATCAAGCATGCAGCGACCTTATTACGACGCATCGGACACCCCGCTCCCGCCCCCGGCCCGGCGCGGAAGCGGCGGACCGGGGCGTGGCCTTGGCCACACCCGCCCCGTCGGCGCGCTCGGCCCTGACCCCGCCCCGCGGGCCCGCCGGTCCCGTCCGCGCTGGTCACGGGCGGGGGAGCGGCAACCGGCGGGCGGGAGGGACGTACGCCGGCCGCCGTCCCAGCACTGTCCACTATGCGGACGGCGATGACCGGTCAGCCGCGCGAGTCTGCTTTACTGACCGCATGACCACGACGAGCTGCCGCACCCTTGCGACCGAGGCGACCATGACGCCCGGTGCTCGTTGTCTGTGTCCGCGTCGAATGTGCGCCTTCTAGAGGGCCCCTGCACCATCCGCGCCTCGCGCCCCGAAGCGAGTGCCCGCTCGGATCCGCCGTAGCCCCCGACCTATGGCACCGAGCCGCCCCGCGCACATGTTCTCCCCCGGTTCCCACCACCGCGAGAACCGTGCCGCGTTCCCGACCGCATGCACCCGTGCCCGGGCACACCCACGCCCGCGCACTCGACAGTGACGGAAACCCCAGTGATCACCACATCGGGTCTGACGAAGATCTACCGGGCCGACGGCTCACGAGGCCGCGAGGTCACCGCCCTCGACGGTGTCGACCTGCACGTCCGCGAAGGCGAGGTGTACGGCGTCATCGGCCAGTCCGGCGCCGGCAAGTCCTCGCTCATCCGCTGCGTCAACCTCCTGGAGCGCCCCACCTCCGGCACCGTGATCGTCGACGGGCAGGACCTCACCGCCCTCGCCGGCCGCGGCCCGCGCGCCGGACGGGAACTGCGGCAGGCCCGCAGCCGGATCGGCATGGTCTTCCAGCACTTCAACCTGCTGTCCACCCGGACCGTGCAGGACAACGTCGAACTGCCCCTGGAGATCCTCGGGAAGTCGGGGAAGGAACGCTCCCGCAAGGCGCTGGAACTCCTCGACCTCGTCGGCCTCGCCGACAAGGCCAAGGCCTACCCCGCCCAGCTCTCCGGCGGCCAGAAGCAGCGCGTCGGCATCGCCCGCGCCCTGGCCGGCGACCCCAAGGTGCTGCTCTCCGACGAGGCCACGAGCGCCCTCGACCCGGAGACCACCCGCTCGATCCTGACGCTGCTGCGCGACCTCAACCGGCAGCTCGGCCTGACCGTCCTGCTCATCACCCACGAGATGGACGTCGTGAAGTCGATCTGCGACTCGGCCGCGCTGATGGAGAGGGGACGCCTCGTCGAGTCCGGCACGGTCAGCGAACTGCTCGCCACTCCCGGCTCCCAGCTCGCCGCCGCGCTCTTCCCCGTCGGCGGGGAGGCCTCCGCCGACGACCGCACCGTCCTCGACGTCACCTTCCACGGCGAGGCCGCCACCCAGCCGGTCGTCTCCCAGCTGGCCCGCACCTACAACATCGACATCTCGATCCTCGGCGCCGCCATCGACACCGTCGGCGGTCTCCAGGTCGGCCGGATGCGCATCGAACTGCCCGGCCGCTACGAGGACAACGTCGTGCCGATCGGCTTCCTGCGCGAGCAGGGCCTCCAGATCGACGTCGTCGGTCTCACGGACGACGACAACGCGCCCACGCTGGTGAAGGAAGGTGCCAAGTGACCTGGTCCGAGATGCAGCCCCTGCTGGAGCAGGCCTGTACCGAGACGCTGATCATGGTCGGCTGGTCCACCCTGATCGCGGTCGTCCTCGGCCTGCCGATCGGTGTCCTGCTGGTCCTCACCGACAAGGGCGGACTGCTGCAGAACACCGTGGTGAACAAGGTCATCGGGCAGATTGTGAACGTCGGCCGCTCGATGCCGTTCATCATCCTCATGGTCGCCCTGATGAACTTCACCCGCTGGGTCACCGGCACCACCATCGGCAGCGAGGCCGCGATCGTGCCGCTCGCCATCGGCGGCATCCCGTTCTTCGCCCGGCTCGTCGAGACCGCCGTCCGCGAGGTGGACCACGGGCTGGTCGAGGCCGTGCAGTCGATGGGCGGCAACACCTGGACCATCGTCCGCAAGGTCCTCATCCCCGAGGCCCTGCCCTCCCTGATCGCGTCCACCACCACCACGGTCATCGCCCTCATCGGCTACTCGGCCATGGCCGGCACCGTCGGCGGCGGCGGCCTCGGCGACCTCGCGGTCCGCTACGGCTACCAGCGCTTCGAGACCGGACTGATGTGGATCACCGTGGCGATCCTCGCCGTGGTCATCTCCCTGATCCAGTTCGCCGGCGACTACGCGGCCCGCTCCCTGCACCGCCGCGGCGGCCGCTCCGGCCCCGCCCCCAAGCTCCGCCTGCTGCGGGCGAAGGAGCCGGCGGCGGCCGACATCGGCAAGGTCGCCTGACCCCGCGCCGGACCGCGCGGCCGCCCGGCCCCGCACACACAGACTCCCCGTCCACCCACGACGGGGTCGCACCACCCATAAGGAGAGGCACTTTTCGTGCGTAACACCGCCAAGATCACCACCGCCGTCCTCGCCGCCGGAGCCCTCACCTTCGGGCTCACCGCCTGCGGCTCCTCCGACTCCGGCTCCGGCTCCGACACCGACGGCCCCCTGGTCGTCGCCGCCAGCCCCGTCCCGCACGCCGAGATCCTGAACTACGTCCGGGACAACCTCGCCAAGGACGCGGGCCTGGAGCTGGAGGTCCGCGAGTTCACCGACTATGTGACGCCGAACACGGCCACGGAGGACGGCTCCGTCGACGCCAACTACTTCCAGAACCAGCCGTACCTCGACGACTTCAACAAGAAGAAGGGCACCCACATCGTGCCCGTCGTCACGGTCCACCTGGAGCCGCTGGGCCTGTACTCCCACAAGGTCAAGAGCGCCGACGACCTCAAGAGCGGTGCCACCATCGCCGTCCCCAACGACACCGTGAACGAGGCGCGCGCCCTGAAGCTGCTCGCCGACAACGGCCTGATCACCCTCAAGGACGGCGTGGGCAACGAGGCGACCCCCGCGGACATCACCAAGAACCCCAAGAAGCTCAAGTTCAAGGAGCTGGAGGCGGCCCAGACCCCGCGCTCCCTGGACGACGTGGACGCCGCCGTCGTCAACGGCAACTACGCCATCGAGGCCGACCTCCAGCCCGCGAAGGACGCCCTCGTGCTGGAGTCCCCCAAGGACAACCCGTACGGCAACTTCCTCGCCGTGAAGGAGGGCAACGAGGACGACCCGCGCGTCAAGAAGCTCGCCGAGCTGCTCACCTCCCCCGAGGTCGAGAAGTTCATCGAGGACAAGTACGCCGGCTCGGTCATCGCCTCCTTCTGACCCGCCGAGAGGAGTCTCCCCGTGCGCAAGACCCCTCTCGTCACGGTCGCGGCAGCGGCACTCGCCCTGGGCCTCACCGCCTGCGGCTCCGGCTCCTCCGGGACCGGTGGCGGCGCCGACGACACCCTCGTCGTCGGCGCCACCGCCGTCCCGGCCGGCGAAGTCCTCACCTACATCAAGGACAACCTCGCCGAGGACGCCGGCCTGAAGCTGGAGATCCGCGAGTTCACGGACTACGTCCTGCCGAACACCGCCCTCCAGGAGGGCTCGCTGGACGCCAACCTGTACCAGAACAAGCCCTACCTGGACGACTTCAACCAGGCCAAGGGCACCGACCTGGTGCCGGTCGTGGACGCCTACCTGCCGCCCATGGGCGTCTACTCCAAGACGACCGACGACGTGACCGAGCTGGCCGACGGAGCCACCGTCGCCGTGCCCAACGACACCACCAACGAGGGCCGCGCCCTGCGCCTGCTGGCCTCCGAGGGCGTCATCACGCTCGCGAAGGACGCCGGCACCGACGCGTCCCCCGCCGACATCACCGCCAACCCCAGGCGCCTGAAGTTCAAGGAACTGGATCCCGCCCAGCTGCCCCGCTCCCTCGACGACGTGGCCGCCGCGGTCATCAACAACAACTACGCCCAGGACGCGGGCCTCAGCCCCGCCAAGGACGCCATCCTCCTGGAATCGGCGAAGGACAACCCCTACGCCAACCTCCTCGCGGTCAAACGCGGCAACGAGGACGACCCCCGCGTGAAGACCCTCGCCGGCCTGCTCACCTCACCCGAGGTGCGGCGGTTCATCGAGGACAAGTACCAGGGATCCGTCCTGCCCGTCACCCCCCGCTGACCCGGCACACCGCACCACGAACCCCCTCCTCGCCGGAGGGGGCCCGTGGTGCGGTCCGGTGCTTACATGCTGCATGCTGGGCAGTTCAGCAGGCCCTGACGGTTCAACAGGTTACGGAGCGGCGCCCATGACGAGCACCTTCCCCAACATCTCCATCAGCACGGAGCGGTTGGTCCTGCGCCCCTTCGAAGAGCCCGACACCGACGCCCTCGCCGCGATGATGAACGACGAACTCGTCGTCGCCTGGACCTCCGTACCCCACCCCTACACCGAGGCCCACGCCCGCGCCTGGATCACCGAACTCGCCCCCGCCGAACGCACCCGGGGCCGCGGCATCGTCCTCGCCGTCACCGAGTTCCTCACCCAGCGCCTCGTCGGCATCGTCCACCTGCGCAACACCGACTGGCGGGTCCGCTCCAGCGAGCTCTCCTACGTCATCGCCCCCTGGGCCCGCGGCGAGGGCTACGCCTGTGAAGCCGCCCTCGCCACCGCCCAGTGGCTCTTCAACGACCAGAAGTTCGAACGGCTGGAACTGCGCACGGCCGCCGACAACACCGCCTCCCAGCAGGTCGCCCAGAAGATCGGCTGCATCAGCGAGGGCGTCCTGCGCGGCGCCTGGATAGCGCGCGCCCGCACCGGGAGCGGGACGTGGACCGATGTCCGTACCGACGTCATCGTCTGGAGCCTGCTGCCGGAGGACCTGGCCGGCGTCGCCGACGAACTGGCCGGCAACGGAGGTTTCACCTCCTACTCGGACTGGAACTGAATCCACCGGCGAGGCCGCCCGCCCCGCCTCCGCTCCCACCAGGTACCCTCACGGAGCCTGCCCGACGACCTGCGCAAACCCACGGGAGACTGACGACGATGGCCGACCGGGTCACGGTGATCGGCTGGGACGGCTCTCCGCTGACCGCCGCGGCACGCGCCGCCCTCGGCGCCGCCACCCTGGTGGCAGGTGCCGCCCACCACCTCGCGCTGCCCGAGGTACCGCCCGCCGCCGAGCGCGTCCGCCTCGGCAGTGTCGCCCTCGCCGCCCGCCGCATCGCCGCCCACCGCGGCACGGCCGTCGTGCTCGCCGACGGCGACCCCGGCTTCTTCGGCGTCGTCCGCACCCTGCGCGCCCCCGAGTTCGGCCTCGAGGTCGAAGTCGTCCCCGCGGTCTCCTCGGTCGCCGCCGCCTTCGCCCGCGCCGGCATGCCCTGGGACGACGCCCACGTGGTCGTCGCCCACCCCCGCACCCTGCGCCGCGCGGTGAACGTGTGCCGGGCCCACACCAAGGTGGCGGTCCTCACCGCCCCCGGCGCCGGCCCCGCCGAACTCGGCCTGCTCCTGGACGGCGTCCACCGCACCTTCGTCATCTGCGAGGAACTCGGCACCGAGCGCGAACAGGTCACCGTCGTCACCTCCGACAAGGCCCCCGACCACACCTGGCGCGACCCGAACGTCGTCATCGTCATCGGCGGACCCGCCGGCGCCGGCGAGGGCGGCGGCTGGATCGCCGGCCGCGACCCGGCGGCCGGACCGCGCGGCTGGACCCTCCCCGCCGACGCCTACGACACCCCGCTCGGCGAAGGCGAGACCGAACCGCTGCGCGCCGCCCAACTCGCCCGGCTCGGCCCTCGCCTCGGCGACCTGGTGTGGGACATCGGCTCCGGCTCCGGCGCCTTCGCCGTCGAGGCCGCCCGGGCCGGCGCCGCCGTCATCGCCGTCGACCGGGACCCCGCCGCCTGCGCCCGCGCCGAGACCGCCGCCCGGCGCTTCGGCGTCCAGCTGCACGTCGTCCACGGCACCGCCCCGCACGTCCTGGAGAACCTGCCCGAACCGGACGTCGTCCGGGTCGGCGGCGGGGGAGCCGCCGTGGTCTCCGCGGTCGCCGACCGCCGCCCGCAGCGCATCGTCACCCACGCCGCCACCCGTGACGCGGCCGAACTCGTCGGCCGTGATCTGACCGAGCACGGCTACCGCGTCCAGTGCGCCCTGCTGCAGTCCGTGGAACTCGACACCCGGCACTGGTCGGAGACGGAGCGGAGCGTCGCGTTCCTGCTCAGCGGGGTCCTCCCGGACCGCGCCCAGTGATCCTGTTGTCGTACCGGCGCGGTAGGCTGGCCGATCGCTGCACCGCACCCGGACGTCCGGCGCCCCGTCGGTCAATGTCCGGTGGACACGCCCGCTTTGGGGTGTGTGCGGTACGGCACACACCGGACACCGCGCAACGTGGCGCAGTCCACAGCGGGCCGTCGCGGATCGAGCTGTCCTGACGGCGGAACGACCGCGACAATGCCACTGAATGGCTTTGTCGCCTTTTCCGGGCGGTCGTTCGTGCCGCTGGGCACGCACGCTCGTTCTTCACTACGGGCGGTCGGTGCGCCGTTCCGGGTGAGCTGGTCGTAGAAGCATCAACCGATGGGCGAGGGGTACGCATGACCGACACCGGCCAGGTCCCGGGCGAGGGGCTGCCGGAGAACGCAGGCACGGTGGAGCAGCCGGGCGTTCCCGCACCCGGCGCGTACACCTACCTCTCCGAGACACCCGCCGAGGACGAAGACCTGCTGCTGCCCGGCGCCCAGGGCGCCTGGGGCAACGAGGTGCCACCGCCCACCCCGGAACCGGTCGTCGAGGCGGTCCACGAGCCCGGCCCGCACGAGCTGGGCGGCCGCGACAGCGGTTCGGTCGACCTGACCGGCGTACGGCTGCCGAACCCGACGGTGCCCACGGCCCCGACGACGCCGATCCCGCCGATCACCCCGCGCCGCCCGCTGCACCTGGGCCCGCCGATCCCCGACACCTCCGCCAGCCCGGTCCGCTCCCTCGCCGACCGCGGTCCCGCGGGCGTGCCGGTCCGTCAGCCCGGCCAGCCGGCCGCCGGCCCCGAGTACCTCGACGTCCCGCGCGAGGCGGTCCCGCAGGGCGCCGCACCGTGGAGCGCGCAGGCCGCGGCTCCGGCCCCGGCCGCCGCCCCGGCCCAGGTCGTCACCGAGGCCATGCCTGCCGAAACGGTTGTCCCGGTCGCGCCCCAGCCCCACCCGGAACCCGAGCCGGAGCCCACGGACGCGGCCCAGGCCGCGGTCGCCCGCCTGACGACCCAGGCGGCGTCGTCGATGGCGGGCGCGCAGACGGGCGCGCAGGGCGAGCCGGAGCAGGTGCCGGGGGAGGAGACGCAGGCCGCCGAGGGCGCCGAGGCCGCTGTCGCGCCGGTCGCCGAGGCCGCGCAGGTGCCTGCCGACGGGACGGTTCCCGCTGACGCCGCTCAGGTGCCCGCCGAGGTGCCGGTCGCGGCCGATGCCGGGCAGGACGCTGCCGCGGCGCCGGTCGCGGGTGACGGTGGTGACGCTGACGGCGGCGACGCCGCTGAGGTGCCCGCCGCGACGCCTGCCGCCGACGAGGCGGCCCAGGCTTCCCCCGCCGTGCCGGCCGCCGCCGAGGCTCCGGCCGTGGCGCAGGCCGCCCCCGTCGAGGGTCCCGCGCAGCCGCAGCCCGCCGAGCCCGTGCAGGGCCCGGTCGCCGTACCGGCGCCGGAGCCCGAGCCCGTCCAGGGCCCGGCCGCCGTACCGGCGCCGGAGCCCGAGGCCGTCCAGGCCCCGCCCGTCGCCTCGCAGGAGATTCCCGCGCCCGAGATGCCGCAGGCGCCGACGGCCCCCGAGCAGATCGCCGAGGCGGTCGCCCCGGAGTCCTCAAAGGCCGCGCAGGCACCCGAGGCGCCGGCCCCCGCCGCCGACCAGTCCCCGCAGGCACCCGAGGCGCCGGCCCCCGCCGCCGACCAGTCCCCGCAGGCACCGCAGCCGGCCGCCGCCGTCGCGCCGGAGGCGGCCCAGGCCCCCGAGCCCGTCGCGGCGGCAGAGGTACCGCAGGCGGCCGCGCCGGTCGCGCAGCCGGTCGCACCCGAGGCCCCGCACACCCCCGAGGCGACGGCGCCCGAGATGGCCCAGGCGGCGCCCGACGCCGTCGTGGCCGAAGCCGCGGCTGCCGAGGCACCCCAGGCGCCCGAGGCTGCCGCGGCCCAGGCACCGCAGGTCCCCGAAGCCGCCGCGGCCGGAGCATCCGGGCCCGCCGAGGCCGTCGAGCCCGTCGCTCCCGAAGCGGTCCCGTCCCCCGAGCCGGCCGCGGCGGAGGCGGTCCAGGCGCCGCAGGCTCCCGAGCCCGCGGCCCCCGAGGCCCCCCAGGCGCCCGAAGCCGTCGTGCCTGCCCCCACCCCGGAGGCGGCCCTCACGGAACCCACGGCGGACGCCTCGCCGACCTCCCAGCCCGCGGAGCCGGCCGACGCCACCGCACAGCCGCACCCGCAGCCCACGGAGGCCGCCCAGCCGCAGCCGATCGCGGACCAGCAGCCCGCCGAGCAGCCTGTGGAGCAGCCCGCCCCGCCCCACGCGGCGGCCCCCGAGCCGACCCCGGACGCCCAGCCGCAGCCCGAGCCCGAGGCACACCCACACCCGGAGACCGAGCCGCAGCCCGAGGCCGCGGTCACCGACGTACAGGACACCTCGGAGCCCACCGGCCCCCTCGCAGCCCCGGCGCGCACCCCGGCCTCCGAGGCGGCCGCCCCCGCGGACGCTGCCGCCCCCGCCCCGGCGCCCCAGGCCACCGAGCCCGCCGCCGGGCAGCCGGTCGGCCGGTTCGTGCCGGTGGAGGGCATGGTCCCGTCGACCCCTGACCTGGCCCCGACCCCGCCGCAGGCCGCCCCCGCGGCCGAGGACGCCCCGCACCCGGACGCCGCCCCGCAGCAGCAGCCGGAAGCCGCCGTCACGGTCCCCGCCCCGCGCGAGGCCGAGCCGGAGACCGTCGCCGCCGCCGGGGCGAGCGCGGAGGCGGACCCGGACGTCGCCCTCGTCCAGCAGGCCGACGACCTGGACACCCGGGGCGCCGGCCAGGAAGACCGCGCACATCAGGAACACCCGGAAGCCCACGAAGAAGAAGGCACGGCCACCGTGGCAGAAGCACGACAGTCCACCGGCCCGGCCGCGCCCGCCTACGACGACGCCGAGCGCGAGGCCGTCCTCAAGGTCATGCGCGAGCGCCGCGACATCCGCAACGGCTTCCGCAGCGACCCCATCCCGCACGAGGTGCTGCTCCGCGTCCTGGAGGCCGCCCACCACGCGCCGTCGGTCGGGCACTCCCAGCCGTGGGACTTTGTCGTCATCCGCTCGGCGGACACCCGTCGCGCGATGCACGAACTGGCGATGCGCCAGCGCGAGGCGTACGCGAAGTCGCTGCCCAAGGGCCGCGCCAAGCAGTTCAAGGAACTGAAGATCGAGGCGATCCTCGACACCCCGGTGAACATCGTCGTCACCGCGGACCCGACCCGCGGCGGCCGCCACACCCTCGGCCGCCACACCCAGCCGCAGATGGCGCCGTACTCCGCCGCCCTCGCGGTGGAGAACCTGTGGCTCGCCGCCCGCGCGGAGGGCCTCGGCGTCGGCTGGGTCAGCTTCTTCGACGAGCGCGAGATGGTCCGCGCCCTCGGCCTGCCCGAGCACCTGGAGGTCATCGCCTACCTCTGCGTCGGGTACGTCGACGAGTTCCCGGACGAGCCCGAGCTGATGCAGGCCGGCTGGTCCAAGCGCCGCCCGCTGTCCTGGGTGGTCCACGAGGAGACGTACGGGCGCCGCGCCCTGCCCGGTGAGGAGCCGCACGACCTGCTCGCCGAGACCGTCGCGCAGATCCGCCCGCTGGACGCCAAGGCGCTCGGCGAGGCCTGGGAGCGGCAGAAGCGGATGACCAAGCCGGCGGGCGCGCTCGGCATGCTGGAGATCATCTCCGCGCAGCTGTCCGGCCTGTCCCGGCAGTGCCCGCCGCCGATCCCGGAGCCCGCGGCCGTCGCGATCTTCGCCGGCGACCACGGGGTGCACGCCCAGGGCGTCACCCCCTGGCCGCAGGAGGTCACCGCCCAGATGGTGGCCAACTTCCTCGGCGGGGGAGCGGTCTGCAACGCGTTCGCCAACCAGGTCGGCGCCGAGGTGTGCGTCGTCGACGTCGGTGTCGCCGCCGACCTCCCGGCCACCCCGGGCCTGCTGCCGCGCAAGATCCGTCCGGGCACCGCCGACATGACCACCGGTCCGGCGATGACCCGCGAGGAGGCCAAGCAGGCCATCGAGGTCGGCATCGAGACCGCCCGTGACCTGGTCGCGGCCGGCAACAAGGCGCTGCTGACCGGCGAGATGGGCATCGCCAACACCACCGCGTCCGCGGCCCTGATCTCCGTCTTCACGGGCGCCGACCCGGCCGAGGTGACCGGCCGCGGCACCGGCATCAACGACGAGACGCTGGCCCGCAAGACCGAGGTGGTGCGCCGCACCCTCGAAGTCCACCAGCCGGACCCGGCCGACCCGATCGGCGTCCTCGCCGCGATCGGCGGCCTGGAGCACGCCGCCATGGTCGGCCTGCTCCTCGGCGGTGCCTCCCTGCGCACACCGGTGATCCTGGACGGCGTCAGCGCCGGCGCCGCCGCCCTGGTGGCCCGCGCCATCGCCCCCGAGGTGCTGGCCGCCTGCATCGCGGGCCACCGCAGCGCGGAGCCCGGCCACGTGGCCGCGCTCAACAAGCTGGGCCTGCGCCCCCTGATCGACCTCGACCTGCGCCTCGGCGAGGGCACCGGCGCCCTGCTCGCCCTCCCGATGGTCCAGAGCACGGCCAGGGCGATGCACGAGGTGGCGACGTTCGACTCGGCGGGCGTCACCGAGAAGTAGCCGCGCTGCACGGGGCGGTCCGCTGTTCAGCCATCGGACCGCCCCTGCCGCCTGCCCCCTCAGCACTCTAAAATCCGCACGTCAGGGCCGCTCCGACGCCGAAGCGCCCCTCGCCTGCCCCGCCTGCCCCCACGAGGAGCCGTCCCCTCATGGCCGAACACCCCGCCTACCCCGTAGGCCTCCGCCTCACCGGCCGCCGGGTCGTCGTCCTCGGCGGCGGCCAGGTGGCCCAGCGCCGCCTGCCCGCCCTCATCGCGGCGGGCGCGGACATCCACCTGATCTCCCCGCGGGCCACGCCCTCCGTCGAGGCGATGGCGGACGCGGGCGAGATCACCTGGACCAGGCGCCCCTACCAGGACGGCGACCTCGCCGACGCCTGGTACGCCCTGATCGCCACCAGCGACACCGAGGCGAACCGCGCCGCCTCCGCCGAGGCGGAGCGCCACCGCGTGTGGTGCGTCCGCTCCGACGACGCCGACGCGGCCACCGCGTGGACCCCGGCGACGGGC
Source organism: Streptomyces sp. JB150 (assembly GCF_011193355.1). Taxonomy (GTDB): domain Bacteria; phylum Actinomycetota; class Actinomycetes; order Streptomycetales; family Streptomycetaceae; genus Streptomyces. The sequence continues at coordinate 1,288,808 of NZ_CP049780.1, read as the reverse complement.
CACAGCGAGGGCGTCACGGTCGCGGTCCTCACCACCGACACCAAGTCCCGCGACCCCCGCCACACCGCCGCCATCCGCGACGCGGTCGTCGAGGGCCTGCGCGACGGCACCCTGGTCGCCCCGCACCACCGCACCCGCACCCCCGGCGTCGCCCTGGTCGGCGGCGGCCCCGGCGACCCGGACCTGATCACGGTCCGCGGCCGCCGCCTCCTCGCCGAGGCCGATGTCGTCATCGCCGACCGCCTCGGTCCGCGCGACCTGCTCGCCGAGCTGCCGCCGCACGTCGAGGTGATCGACGCCGCGAAGATCCCGTACGGCCGTTACATGGCCCAGGAGGCCATCAACAACGCCCTGATCGAACACGCCAAGCAGGGCAAGTCGGTCGTACGGCTGAAGGGCGGCGACCCCTACGTCTTCGGCCGGGGCATGGAGGAGCTGCAAGCCCTCGCGGACGCGGGCATCGCGTGCACCGTCGTCCCCGGCATCTCCAGCTCGATCTCGGTCCCCGGCGCGGCCGGCATCCCGGTCACCCACCGGGGCGTCGCCCACGAGTTCACCGTGGTCAGCGGCCATGTCGCGCCGGACGACGAGCGCTCCCTGGTCGACTGGCCGTCGCTCGCCAAGCTCACCGGCACGCTGGTGATCCTCATGGGCGTCGACAAGATCGGCAAGATCGCCGAGACCCTGATCGCGCACGGCAAGTCCCCGGACACCCCGGTCGCCCTGGTCCAGGAGGGCACGACGGCCGCCCAGCGCCGCGTCGACGCCACCCTGGCCACGGTCGCCGAGACGGTCCGCACCCAGGAGGTCAAGCCGCCGGCGGTCATCGTCATCGGCGACGTCGTCGAGGTCGGCCCCCGAAGCACGCCCCCGAGCACACCGCAGCGCACGCCCCAGCACACACCGCGGCGCACGCCCGGAAGCACGGCCTAGCCTGCCGTGACCCCGCGGGGTCACGGCACCCGCTCCGAGCCGTTCGGAACCACCCCCAGAGCAAGGCAAGGCACTATCACCCCGTGGCCGATCTCATCACCGTCGAGGACCCCGACGACCCGCGCCTGCACGACTACACCAACCTGACCGACGTCGAGCTGCGCCGCAGGCGCGAACCCGCCGAGGGCCTGTTCATCGCCGAGGGCGAGAAGGTCATCCGGCGGGCCAGGGACGCCGGGTACGAGATGCGGTCGATGCTGCTGTCCCCGAAGTGGGTCGACGTCATGCGCGACGTCATCGACGAACTCCCGGCCCCGGTCTACGTGGTCGGCCCCGAGCTGGCCGAACGCGTCACCGGCTACCACGTGCACCGGGGCGCGCTGGCCTCCATGCGGCGCAAGCCGCTGCCGGCCGCGGCCGGCCTGCTGCGGACCGCCCGCCGGGTGGTGGTCATGGAGGGGGTCAACGACCACACCAACATCGGCGCCATCTTCCGCTCGGCGGCGGCCCTCGGCATGGACGCGGTGCTGCTCTCCCCGGACTGCGCCGACCCCCTCTACCGCCGCAGCGTCAAGGTCTCCATGGGCGCCGTCTTCTCCGTCCCGTACGCCCGTCTGGAACCCTGGCCGCAGAGCCTGGAGTCGGTCCGCGAGGCCGGCTTCACGCTGCTCGCCCTCACCCCCGACGAGAAGGCCGGGACCCTCGACGAGGCGGCTCCGCACCGCATGGACCGGGTCGCCCTGATGCTCGGCGCCGAGGGCGACGGTCTGACCCCCCGCGCCCTGGCCGCCGCCGACGAACGGGTCCGCATCCCCATGTCCCACGGCGTGGACTCGCTCAACGTGGGCGCCGCGGCGGCCGTCGCGTTCTACGCCGTGACAGCGGGCCGCCCGCAGCGGTGACACCCGCCGGGACGGCGACGTACGACACTTCTCACGGACCCGCCCGGCGTGCGGCCGTGTCTAGTCGCGCGGCAGCTCGATCGTGGACACGAACCGCTCGGACATCAGCTCGCCCTGGGCCGGCGGACGGTAGCCGGTCTCGACCTGCTCCCGGCGGACGTCGCCCCCGGCGCCGCCACCCGGCTCGCCGCCGAGTCCGCGCGCCGGACCCTGGCAGCCCTGCACCAGGGCGATGCCCAGGGCCACCAGCAGCGTCACGACGACGAACACGAACAGCCGCTGGCGCAGCAGCCGCGGATTCGCCGGCCGCCGCCCGGTCCCGGTCCGCGGCCCCGGCCGCCCGGCACCACCGCGCGAGCCCGGACGGCTGCGGCCACCGGGCCGGGTGCCGCCGCGCGGAACGGGGGTGTTGCGGGGCACCGGCGTGTTCCTCGGCGACGAGGCGTTCCTGGCCGGGGTGTCCCTGGGCACCGGGGTGTCGCGCGGTACGGGCGTGTTCCGCGCGACCGGGGTCGGCCGCGCGCCGGGCCGCGACGAGGGCCCCGTGCCGCGGGGAGCACCGCCGCCCCGCGACGGCACCGACCCGCGCGACGAAGCGCCACCCCGCACCGGCGCCTGACCACGTGCCGCGCCCGCACCGCGGGGCACCGGTGTGCCGGGCGTGCTCGACGGGCCCTGCGGACGCCGGACGGACTGGCCGCGCTGCTGGTCGGGATAGGTGTCCGCGAGCCGCCCGGTGGGCCGGTCCGCCTCCCCGGCGCGCGGCGCGGGCGGCCGCCCGTCGAGCAGGCCCTGGGCCTCGCGGGCGGCGATCTCCTTCAGCCGCAGTGACAGGTCCAGGGTGCTGGGCCGCTCCTCGGGGTCCTTCGCCAGACAGGCCCGCACCAGCGGGGCCAGCGCGTCCGGCACGCCGTGCAGCTGCGGCTCCTCGTGGACCACGCGGTACAGCATCACCTCGGAACTGCCGTGCCCGAACGGCGAGTCGCCGGTGGAGGCGTACGCGAGCGTGGCACCGAGCGAGAACACGTCCGTGGCCGGGGTGACGGCGGCGCCGCGCACCTGCTCCGGAGCGAGGAAGCCGGGCGAGCCGACCGCCGTGCCGACGTGCGTCAGCGTGGAGGCCCCGGTCGCCCAGGCGATGCCGAAGTCGATGATCCGCGGCCCCTTCGGGGACAGCAGGATGTTGGACGGCTTGAGGTCCCGGTGCACGACTCCCGCCTCGTGCACGGCGACCAGCCCCTCCGAGAGGGCGGCCCCGATGGCGGCGACCTCGGCGGCGCCGAGCGGCCCCTCGTCGGCGACCTTGTCGTGCAGCGACGGGCCGGGCACGTACTGGGTGGCGAACCAGGGCCGCTCCGCCTCCAGGTCCGCCGCCACGAGCCGGGCCGTGCAACCGCCGCGGATCCGGCGGGCGGCCGACACCTCGCGGGCGAACCGCGACCGGAACTCCTGGTCCTCCGCCAGGTCGGGCCGGATCACCTTGAGGGCGACCCGCTGCCCCTTCTTGTCGGAGCCCAGGTAGACAACACCCATCCCGCCCGCGCCGAGCCGTCGGTGAAGCTTGAACGAGCCGACGACGCGCGGGTCCTCGCGCCTCAGGCGCATCATCGCCATGTTCATCCCCGCTGCCCGGTCCGTGTGACGTGCCACAGCTTACGTTTCCCCGGCCGCCTGCGCGCAGAGGCCGCGCCCTCTCGTCCTGATCGATTGTCAGTGCCCGGCGCGCCACGTAAAAGGTGGTCAGGGAGGGCGCAAAGAGGACGACTTGCCTGCGCGTACACCCCCAACCATTCGACACGGAAGGGGGATTGGACGGCGCGAGGGTGACGGCGCGCGGCCCGTCGTGAACGCCGGCGACACCACGCGTACCCGGACGACGGCGCCGAGCGCGGCGGGGCGCCGGGCGGGGGCGGCGGTGCGGCGAGGGGCGGCCGACGTGAGCGAAGTCACCCGCACCGGGCCCTCGCCCCGGTCGGACGGCCGCTGCCCCGGCGGGACGCCTCGGAAAAGCCGGGACACACCGGACGTCCCCTTCCGGGAAGACCCCGAGACGCCGCCCGCCGTCTCCACCCAGGGGAGTACGCCGCAGGTCATGGCTCATCCTCCGGGAGGCCCGCCAAGCGGTACGAGGGCATGACGCCCGCCGCCGCCCCCGCGCCTAGATTGGAGGTCAAGCGGCGGGTGCGGTACTCGTCCCCCGAGGTCGGACACCCGCCGCTGCCATACCACCGAGCACGGTCAGGAGAAGGACCATGGCCCACACGGCATCGCGGACGCTGGTCCGCGAGGAGGGACGCAAGGCGCTCGCCGCCGCGTTCCGTCCACGCCGCCAGGGCCGCCGCCACCCCTTGGTGGCGACACTGATGGCCCTTCCCCTGGCGGCCCTGCTCCTCCTCGTCTTCGACGGGTGGGAGACGGTGGCCACACAGGCGTCGTCCGTGGGCGAGATGCTGGGGCGCTGAGCGGCGACCCCAGGCCCGGAAGAGCGGTCCGGGCGGGGACATCCCACCCATAACCCCGTGGGGACGGGGGTGCGGCGGACGGCACAGATGCCGGCGCAGCTGGGGAGCTGCGCCGGCATTGCTTTTCCCCGCCGGCCGGGGTGGCGCGTGGTTGCCGGACGCTTCCCTCCCCGGCGAGGCCTCCACCCGAACCACGTAGCCTCGACCCGCACCACATCACCGGCCACCGCTCAGAGACCCCGATGACCTCACCCCCACTCCTCACCGCCCTCACCAAGGAAACGAGAGCCGCAACCCACCCCCGTGACACCGCCTGCGTCTGCGGCGCCGCGAGCATCGCCACCCTCGCCGACCGCCCCGACGCCACCGTCGTCCGCCACGCGGGCACCGTCGCGAAGGCGCACGCCCCGGGAACGGACCCGGCCCGCCTCGAAGCCCGCCTGACCACGGCCTCCCGTCTCTCCGGCATCCTGCTGGCCCCGCTCAGCCCGACCCCGGTCACCCTCCACGGCCGCCTGGTCACCCTCTGGCCGTACGGCACCCCCGTGGACCCCGGCGACCCGGACGCCGCCCCCTGGGAAGCCGCGGCCACCCTCCTCGCCCACCTCCACCGCACCCCCGCCCCGGCCCCCCTGCCCCCGATGCGCGGCCCGGAGAAGGCCGCCCGCGCCGTCGCCCGCCTGACGGCGGCCGCCCGGCACCCCGCCACCCCGGCGATCCTGCGCGCCTGGTCCGCCCTCCCCGCCTGGGCCCGCGCCGAGGCGCCCATGCCGGACCCGGCCACCCTCTGCCACGGCGACCTCCACCTCGGCCAGCTCGTGCGCGCGGGCGCCACCCCGCACGCCCCCTGGCGCCTCATCGACGTCGACGACCTCGGCGTGGGCGCACCCGCGTGGGACCTCGCCCGCCCCGCCGCCTGGTACGCCTGCGGCCTGCTGCCGCCCGACGAGTGGACCCGCTTCCTGGACGCCTACCGCGCCGCGGGCGGCCCCGCCGTCCCCGCCGACGGCGACCCCTGGCCCGCCCTCGACGTCCCGGCCCGCGCCCTCACCGTCCAGACCGCCGCCCGGACCGTCACCAAGGCCGTGTCCGCCGGCCGCCCCCTGGACGAGATCGAGCAGTCCGTCGTCGACGCCTGCGAGCGGATGGCCGCCGCACCCCCGGAGTTGGCGTGAAACGCCGCGAAGTAGGGTGCAACCGACCGCAGCCGGACAGAGTCTGTGCTGGAGACACGTGAAGCAGGATCGACCGGCGAGGAGTTGAGCCGACCGTGCAGTGCCCGAAGTGCCGTGCCGCGATGCACACCTACAACCGCAACGGAGTCCAGATCGAGCAGTGCAGCAACTGTCGAGGGATCTTCCTGGACTACGGCGAGCTGGAGGCCCTGACCCGCCTGGAGGCCCAGTGGACCCAGCCCGCCCCGCCGCCGGCCGCCCCGCCCGCCGCCCCCGCCCCGCAGGCCTACCCCGCGCCGCCCGCCCCCGCCTGGGGCGCCCCGCAGCCCGGCCACGGCCACTACGGCCAGCGCCGCCACAAGAGCTTCGGCCACATGCTCTTCTCCAGCTGAGCCCCACGGCACGACGAAGCCCCCGGCCGTTCGAGACGGCCGGGGGCTCCGGACTGCGTGGACGATACTGGGATTGAACCAGTGACCTCTTCCGTGTCAGGGAAGCGCTCTCCCGCTGAGCTAATCGTCCTTGGAGGTGGAGACGGGATTTGAACCCGTGTAGACGGCTTTGCAGGCCGTTGCCTCGCCTCTCGGCCACTCCACCAGGAGTGTAGAGGACCGGGAAGATCCTCTTGTCCTTCGAGCGGACGACGAGGCTCGAACTCGCGACCTCAACCTTGGCAAGGTTGCGCTCTACCAACTGAGCTACGTCCGCTTGTCGTTTCGGTCCGCTTCCGCGTCCCGGCGACGTGTTGAACTCTAGCGGATTCCCGGGCCAGTACAAAAACGCGTTTGTGCAGCGTGCTGCGGTGTGCCACCGGACGGCCCGCCCGGGGGTCCCCCGAAGGCCGCGCCGAGGTCACCCGCCGGACACCCGCCCTAGACTCGACAGCGTGCTCGACCTGCCCCCTCTCGCCCGCTTCGGCGACCGCGTCGCCACCGGCCTCACCGACGTCACCAGCGACCCGGCCGCCCTGGACTCCAGCGGCTTCTGGGCCGTCGTCGCGGACTTCGAGGGCCGTCTGACCTGCGCCCGCTTCACCGACGTCCGCGAGGAGCCGGTGCCCGCCCCCGTGCCGGGCGCCTGGCACGGCCCGGCGGCCGGTGACTGGACGTCGTCCCTCGACCACGCCGCGTACACGGCGGGCGTACGGCGCGTGCGCGAGCACATCGCGGCCGGCGACGTCTACCAGGCGAACCTGTGCCGGGTGCTCTCCGCGCCGATCGCCCCCGGCGCCGACGTGGACGCCCTCACCGCGCTGCTCGCCCGCGGCAACCCCGCGCCGTACGCGGGAACGATCCGCCTGCCGGAGCACGGCGTGGAGATAGCCACCGCCTCCCCGGAGCTGTTCCTGCGCCGGGAGGGGCGGACCGTCGAGTCCGGGCCGATCAAGGGCACCGGCCGCACCGAGGCCGACCTGCTGGAGAAGGACTACGCCGAGAACGTGATGATCGTGGACCTGGTCCGCAACGACATCGGGCGGGTCTGCGCCACCGGCAGCGTCACCGTGCCCGACCTGTGCGTGGTGGAGAAGCACCCCGGCCTGGTCCACCTCGTCTCCACCGTGCGCGGCGAGCTGCGCCCCGAGGCCGGCTGGCCCGAGCTGCTGGCGGCCGCCTTCCCGCCCGGGTCGGTCACCGGCGCCCCGAAGTCCAGCGCCCTGCGGATCATCGACGCCCTGGAGACCGCCCCGCGCGGCCCCTACTGCGGCGGGATCGGCTGGGTCGACGCCGACCGGGGCGTCGGCGAGCTGGCCGTCGGCATCCGTACCTTCTGGATCGACCGGACCGACCCGGCCGCGCCGCGGCTGCGGTTCGGCACCGGCGCGGGCATCACCTGGGGCTCGGACCCCGAGGGGGAGTGGCGGGAGACCGAGCTGAAGGCGTCCCGGCTGCTCGCGGTAGCGTCGGGCGCGTACGAGGCGAGTGGAGAGGTACTGACGTGAAGATCTGGCTCGACGGCGGGCTCCAGGACATCGAGTCCGCCCGTGTCTCCGTCTTCGACCACGGGCTGACCGTGGGCGACGGCATCTTCGAGACGGTGAAGGCGGTGGACGGCCGGCCCTTCGCGCTCACCCGGCACCTCGACCGGCTCACCCGCTCGGCCCGCGGCCTCGGCCTGCCCGAACCCGACCACGACGAGATCCGCCGCGCCTGCGCCGCCGTCCTCGGAGCCAACCCGATGCCGCTCGGCCGGCTGCGCGTCACCTACACCGGCGGCCACGGGCCGCTGGGCTCCGACCGCGGCGAGCACGGCCCGACCCTGGTCGTCGCCCTCGGCGAGACCACCCGCCGGCCCGACTCCACCGCCGTCATCACCGTGCCGTGGACCCGCAACGAGCGCGGCGCGCTCACCGGCCTGAAGACCACCTCGTACGCCGAGAACGTCGTCGCGCTCGCCCGCGCGCGCGAACAGGGCGCCTCCGAGGCGCTGTTCGGCAACACCGTCGGACAGCTCTGCGAGGGCACCGGGTCGAACGTCTTCGTCGTCCTCGACGGCGAGATCCACACCCCGCCGCTCGCCTCCGGCTGCCTCGCGGGCATCACCCGCGAGCTGACCATCGCGTGGACCGGCGCCAAGGAGACCGACCTGCCACTGCACGTCCTCAAGCGGGCCGACGAGGTCTTCCTCACCTCCACCCTGCGGGACGTGCAGGCCGTGCACCGCGTCGACGGCCGGGACCTGCCCGGCGCGCCGGGTCCGGTGACCGCCAAGGCCATGCGCGTCTTCGACGAGCGCTCCGCGGACGACCTCGACCCGTGACACCCGCTCCCGCGACGCCGCTCCCGCGACGGCCGCCCGCGATTGTCGCGATATTCGGCTGAGACGCGGGGCGCGCTCGGGTAGAACACCGGTGATGACCACGACCCTGCGGCCGTCCGGGCCGCTCCGGCAGCAGGCCGACGGGACGCGCTCGCGCCACTTCCAGGTGTGCGTGAACGGCCGTCCCGTCGGCGCCCTACACCTCGGCACCTCCGCCGCCTTCGGGGACGCGGTGGCGAGCGTGCACGACCTGCGCATCGAGGAACCCGACCGCGGACGCGGCCGCGGCACGTTCGCCCTGCTCGCCGCGGAGGAGGTGGCCCGTGGCTGGGGCTGCTCCCTGATCGAGACGACGGTCCCGGCCGGCGCCGAACCGGCCCTGCGGCTCGTCCGGACGCTGGGCTACGCCGTCCGCAACCGCGGTATGGAGAAGCGGCTCGGCGACAGCCCGCCCGCCCTGCCCGCCGGCAGCCGGGCCCGTCCCATGACCGAGGCCGAGTTCGGGCCCTGGCACGAGGCGCAGTGGGAGGAGTACGCGCGCACCTGGATCGAGCGCGGGGTGCCCGAGGAGGCGGCCTACGCCAAGGCGCGCGGTGACCGGGAGCGGCTGCTGCCGCGGGGCCGGGACACCGAGGGCATGCGGTTCAGCGTCCTGGAGCACGACGGGACGCGGGTGGGCATGCTGTGGCTGGCGCTGCGCGAGGACAGGGCGTTCGTCTACAAGGTGGCGGCCGACGCGGCCCACCGCGGGCGCGGGCACGGCCGCGCGCTGATGCTCCTGGCGGAGATCCAGGCGATCTCCGCCGGTCTGCGGGTGGTCGGGCTGAACGTCTTCGCCGGGAACACCCCGGCGGAACGGCTGTACGCGTCACTGGGCTACGAGACGACGCAGTACGCGATGCAGAAGCCGCTGTTGTGACGGTCAGGCCGGCCGCTCGGCGAGCAGCCGGTCCGCGATCTCCTCGATGCGCTCGCGCAGGCCCTCCTGGCTCTTGCCGCCGTCGAGGCGCTCGCCGCCGATGACGTACGTCGGGGTGCCGGTCACCCCGATCGCCTTGCCCTCGGCCTGGTCGGCGTCCACGATGAGGATGTGCCGCCCGTCGATCAGGGCGGTGTCGAACTCCTCCGCGTCCAGGCCCAGTTCCCGGGCCACCTCGATGAGGAACGGTTCGCCCTCGCGGTCCAGCTCCTCGACGCGGCCGAGCACCGCCTCCACGTACGGCCACCCCTTGCCCTGCTCCAGCGCCTCCTCGGCGGCCTGGGCGGCGGCGAAGGCGTGCTTGTGCTTCTCCAGCGGGAAGTGCCGCAGGCGCAGCTCCAGGCGGTCGCCGTAGCGCTCGCGCAGGGCGCGCAGGTCGTCGAGGGCGGTGCGGCAGTCGGGGCACTGCAGTTCACACCAGACGTCGAGAACGGCAGGCGCGGGGTGCGCGGCCTGTGCGGCCCGCGCGGAGGCGGGGGAGGTGTCGCTCATGCGTCCCAGTCTTCCAGGAGGGCCGGGTCCGTCCCAATCCGGCTTGGGGTACCGGTCCGGGGGCGCTGTCCGGCGCCAAGGGCGGGGTGTGCGGGGTGTGCGGGGTCCCTCCCGGAGGGGGCTACCCGGAGATGTCCCTGATGTCCGGCCGGAGCATGGCAGGGCGGGGGGCGGGAGGTGCACGATGGAGGAAACGGCTGTCGGACCGAGGAGTGCGGATGATCGCCGAAACCGTGTGTTCCGCCGTCGCCGCGGCCGGCCTCGGCATCGCCGCGGTCACCGCGTACCGGAGGCGCTTCCTGGCGGCCGCCCGGATCGCGGCGTACGCCCTCGTGCCGCTCGGGCTGGTGATGACCGGCGTGATCGACTGGCTCGCCGGCACCGCCTTCAGTCCGGTGGCCTGGGCCGGGTTCGGTGTGCTCGGTGCCGCCTGGCTGCTGTTCGCGGGCACGCGCGCCGTGGAGCGCCGGCGGGCCGGCCGGCGCGCCGGCGTGGGCCCGGAGGCGTCGGCGCCCTCCGTGGGGCAGCCCTCGCGTCCGGCCGTCCGCCCGAGCACCGGTCCGGCCTCCCAGGCCGACGCGGACGACTTCAGCGACATCGAGGCGATCTTGAAGAAGCACGGCATATGAGGGCCGCCGCAGCGGTCTGAAACGTGCCGGAAGGACCCTCGGGCGCGGTGCGCGCGAAGCTTAGTGACGGGGCGCCCGGAGGGACACCGGGATGCGTGGATGTCCCCCGTTCGGCGGCGCAGTCGCGCGTGTCACGATGCTGGTTGCGCCATCATCGCCGGCGAGATGCTGGACACGACACAGAGCGATGCCGCGCCGCCGCAGGAAGAGCCGCGCGGCTGTCTCTTCGCCCTTTCCCAGCCACCGCTGATGATCTTCCTAGCGGTGATCGGGTGTCTGCTGCTCACGGCTGCGCTGCACGACCTGCTGTTGCTGTGAGCCGTACCCGTGGTCCCCGGCGCCACCCGCCGGGGCCCGCGACGGCTCTGTCAGCCCGCGGCTTCCTTGCGCCGGGCGCGGTAGGCGGCCACGTGGAGGCGGTTGCCGCAGGTGCGGCTGTCGCAGTAGCGCCGCGAGCGGTTGCGGGACAGGTCGACGAAGGCGCGCCGGCAGTCGGGAGCCTCGCAGCGACGCAGCCGTTCCTGCTCGCCCGCGACCACGAAGAACGCCAGCGCCATCCCGCAGTCGGCCGCCAGGTGGTCGGCCACGGACGCGCCGGGGGCGAAGTAGTGCACATGCCAGTCGTAGCCGTCGTGGTCCGTGAGACGCGGGGTGGTACCCGCGGCGGCGATCAGCTCGTTGATCATTCCGGCGGCGGTCCGGGCGTCGGGAGCCGCGAAGATGCCGGCGAACCGGCCGCGCACCTTGCGCACCGCGGAGAGGTCGAACTCCGAGAGCGTTCCGACATCGCTGATCTTGTGCTCGCGGACGAACGTGTCGAGGGCCGCGACGTCCGGCAGCCCGTCCGGGGACGTGTCGTCCTCGGGCGCGGTGTTCACCAGATCCACCACAGTGTCGAGCGCGCACCGGGTGTCGTGGGTGATCAGCACGTTTCGCTCCCTGGCCTGGGGGTCGGGCGACGCCCGCCGATGCTGGCCGATGGTAACGGCTCACCTGCGGTCACCGGCCCCCTGCTCCCCGCGGTTGCCCGTACAACGGCGCCGCGGCCTGCGGGGTTCCCGGGCCGGGCGGATTTTTCACGGGCGGACAGGGTGGGGGAGGTTTCCGGTTCCGGTCTCCGCGGTGTTCCGGCTTTGGTCACCCAGCGTGAGCGCCAGAGGGGCCGCCGATGATCAAGCACGCGGGTGTCTGGTGACCGTGCGTGACGTCGCTTTCGCGTCAGATGGGTCTCGGGCGCGTCCACCGGGTCCCGTGCGCGGCGCAGGGTGTCTCGCACAGTTGATGTACACGCGCATCGGCGCCGCCCCGCAGGGTGCGTGCGGGGTGGCGCCGTGGTGTGCCGTATGCGGTTGTCCTGGCCCGAGCCGTCTCCCCGAGTGGACGGCGCCGGGCGGCTCTGTGGGGTCTGGCCTAGCTCTCCGCCAGGATGTGCGAGAGCTCCTGATCCAGGTCGAAGTGCCGGTGCTCCGTGCCGGGGGGCACGGCGGCGTCCGTTCGCTTCAGGAACGATTCCAGGGCCCGCGCCGGGGCCTCGAGCAGCGCCTCTCCCTCGGGAGAGCTCAGGGCGATGCACACCACGCCCTGACCATGGCTGCGCGACGGCCAGACGCGGACGTCGCCGGTACCGGTGGGCCGGTGAAGCCCCTCGGCGAGGAGGTCGCGGGCGAACACCCACTCGACGGTCTCCTCGGCTCCGGTGTGGAAGGTGGCGTGCACGGCGTAGGGATCGGCCGTGTCGTACCGCAGGCCTGCCGGAACAGGCAGGGAGGACTCGCTCGACACAACGAGGCGCAGGTGCAGCTCGCAGCTGACCGTGGTGTTCATAAGCGCCAGGGCCTTTCGCTCAGTGTGCGCTCGGGGATTCGCACGTCGGCGAAATCGACATGCCACCTACGGTGCCGTTGTAAACCCCTCTGAGTGTTTTGCCTGGCTTTACGTAACTCTTCCGGCCGAGAACCGGTTCGCCGGGAGCGTCCATTCCGGTGACGGGTTTCGGTCCGGTAGGGTTTGGCCGTATGAATACGGGGAGTAACGAGTCTGGCGAGGTCGCCATGGCTGTCGACGAGACGAGGGCGAACGGGGTGCGGAGCGAGCGGGGGAGCGAGGAAGGGCTCGGGTCCCGGGCGCCCGAGTTCGTCAAGGCGCGCCGGGTGCTCCACCTGAGCTGGCAGGTCGGGGTGTTCATCGTGGGGCTGGCGGTCGTCGTCGCCGGCATCATCATGCTGCCCCTGCCCGGACCGGGCTGGGTGGTGATCTTCGGCGGCATGGCGATCTGGGCGACTGAGTTCGTCTGGGCCCAGCTCGTCCTGCGCTGGACCAAGCGCAAGGTCACCGAGGCCGCGCAGCGCGCCCTGGATCCCAGGGTGCGGCGGCGCAACATCATCCTGACCGTGACCGGGCTGGTGATCGTGGGCGTGCTGGCCGGGATCTACCTCTGGAAGTTCGGGTTCGTCATGCCGTGGAAGATCAAGGACCAGTGATCCGGGACCAGGGCGCGGGGGCCGGCCGGGGGTGGTCACAGGCACCCCCTGACATGGGGTAATGTTCTTCCTGCGCCCGGGCGATTAGCTCAGTGGGAGAGCGCTTCGTTCACACCGAAGAGGTCACTGGTTCGAACCCAGTATCGCCCACCCGGAACGACGGCCCGTCTGCGAGTACGCGGACGGGCCGTCGTCGTGTGCGCGGCTCCGGGGCGGGGCCCGTGGTCGCGGTCGCCCGGTCGGTGACTTTCGGCCGGGGGCGGCCGGTGCACGGTTCGCCGCCGTCTGTTCGGTATCCCGGCCGCGCGGCTCCCACCTGGGGTGTCGGCGCCGACGCGCCGACGTGCGCCCTCCGCGTCCCGGGCCCCGGCCGGTCCCGGTCCCGAGAAATTCCTGTCCGAATCATTGACGCACCCGTAGTGCCTCCGTAACTTGTGCCAGCAAGCGCTTACTTGAAACGATTCATGCAGGCGGCAACGACGCTGCGGGGAGGCTTCGACGGTGGGTACCAGCAGGAATGTCGAGAGGCGGACGGTCCTCAAGGCGGCGGGCGCTTCGGCGGCCACGCTCGGGCTCGGGCTGACGACGGGATGCGGTGGGGGCAGCGGTTCCGGCGACGGGACGGTGACGTTGCGTTATGCGTGGTGGGGTGGCGAACCGCGCACCATCGCCATCAAGAAGACCATCGCGCTCTTCGAGAAGAAGTTCCCGAAGATCAAGATCAAGCCCGAATTCACCGACTACGAGGCCTTCTGGGAGAAGTTCCAGACCCAGGCCTCCGGTGGGAATCCGCCGGACGTTTTCCAGAATGCGGTCGGCTTCCTGCGCAAGTACGACAAGCGCGGTGTTCTCATGGACCTCAAGTCGCAGGCGGACGCCGGCAATCTGAAGCTGGAGAACTTCCGCAACGGCGTTCTGGCGAACGGGCAGGTCGACGGCAAACAGCTCGGCATTCCCGTCGGCGCCAACACCATGGCCCTCGTCATCGACCTCAAGGCCTTCGAAAAGGCGGGCGTCGAGGCGAAGTTCGGCTGGACCTGGGACGAGTACTTCGACGCGCTGCAGACCATCCAGGACAAGGTGAAGGTCGCCGGTGACACCGGCTACTTCAGCATCATGTACCTCTACGACCTGTACCTGCGTCAGAACGGCAAGGCCTTCTTCACCGAGGACGACCTGGGCTTCACCGAGGACGATCTGACGCAGTGGTGGGAGGACGGCTACAAGCGCGTGCGGTCCGGGCTCGTCGCCGACCCGAAGAAGGTCGAACAGGTCAAGCCCAAGTCCGCGCTCTCGGCGGGGCTCGCCGCGTCCGAGTTCACCTGGGACAACTTCTCCATCCGTTACGAGGGCGAGGGCGAGTCGGACTACGGGCTCGCGCCGATCCCCACCACCAACGGCAAGGACACCGGCCAGTACCTCGGCTCGCTGATGCTCAGCGCCTTCTCCGGGACCAAGCACCCCGAGGAGGTCGCCCAGTTCATCGACTTCATGGTGCACGACCCCGAGGTCGGCAGGATCATGGGCTACGACCGCGGCATCCTCGCCACGACCGAGCAGTACGAGGCGTTCACGCCCGCCGACGAGACCAACAAGGGCGTCCGGGCGTACGAGGAGAAGGTCGCCGACGCCGGAGTGCTCGGGAAGATCACCCCGCACCCGTCCGGCGCGGATGTCATCGAGGCGGCGTTCCTGCGGCTCGGCGGGGAGGTCGCCCAGGGCAAGACCAAGCCGGCCGACGCCGCGAAGGCGCTGTTCAGCGAGGCCAAGGCCGCGTTCGCGGGCTGAGGGGACGTACCACCATGACGCTCGTCAAGGAAGCGCCCGTGCGCCCGGCCGGGAAGCGGTCCGCCCCTCCCGCCGCCGGGCGGCGCGGGCGGCGCCGCGAGAACCTCGCCGGCTATCTCTTCATGTCGCCGTGGCTCGCGGGATTCCTGCTGCTCACGGCGGGGCCGATGATCGCGTCGCTGTACTACGCGTTCACCAGCTACAACCTGTTCACGCCGCCGAAGTGGGTGGGGCTGGACAACTTCACGACGATGTTCCAGGACCCGCGCTGGCAGAAGTCGGTCGAGGTCACGCTGAAGTACGTCGTCGTGGCCACTCCGCTGAAGCTGCTGCTCGCGCTCGGTGTCGCGCTGCTGCTCGCGCAGAAGCGGCGCGGGCAGGGCCTGTACCGGGCCGCGTTCTACATGCCCTCGCTGATCGGCGCCAGCGTTTCGGTGGGCTTCGTGTGGCGGGCGCTGTTCTCGGACGACGCGATCGTGGATCGTACGCAGAAGGTCTTCGGGCTCGACGTCGGAGGCTGGATCGGCAACCCGGACTACGTCCTCTACGCCCTGGTGGCCCTCAGCATCTGGCAGTTCGGCGCGCCCATGGTGATCTTCCTGGCCGGGCTCAAGCAGGTCCCGCAGGAGCTGTACGAGGCCGCCGAGGTGGACGGGGCCGGGCCGCTGCGGCGGTTCTGGAACATCACGCTGCCGATGATCTCGCCGGTGCTGTTCTTCAACGTGCTGCTGGAGTCCATCCACGCGTTCCAGGTGTTCGGCTCCGCGTACGTCGTCTCCGACACCCGGTGCGGGCCGGCCGACGCCACGCTCGTCTACACCTGTTACCTCTACCAGAAGGGGTTCAAGGAGGCCCAGATGGGCTTCGCCTCCGCGATGGCGTGGACGCTGGTGATCGCGGTGGCGCTCGTCACGGCGGTCCTGTTCTGGTCGCAGAAGAAGTGGGTGCACTACGAGGAGGCCGCCAAGTGACCACTGCCACCACTCCCGTCGTGCGCGCCGAGGGCGAGCGGCGGCGGGCCGGATCGATCGCCTGGCACGCGGGCGCGCTCCTCGTCCTCGCGGTCGTCCTGTACCCCGTGATCTGGGTGGTCGGTGCCTCGTTCAAGCCGAGCAAGGACATCATCGCCAGCCTCGACCTGCTCCCCACCGAGCCGGTCTGGGCGAACTTCTCCGGGCTCGCCGACGGCATCTCCGGCATCTCCATCGGCAGCTTCTTCTGGAACTCGCTGGTGTACGCGGTCCTCGCCGTCATCGGGGTCGTGCTGTCCAGCTCGCTCACCGCGTACGCCTTCGCCAAGATCCGGTTCGCCGGGCGGAACCTGCTGTTCACGCTGATGATCGGCACACTGCTGCTGCCGTACCACGTGCTGCTCATCCCGCAGTACGTGCTCTTCCGGAACCTGGAGCTCACCGACACCCTGGTGCCGCTGGTCGCGGGCAAGTTCCTGGCCACGGAGGCGTTCTTCGTCTTCCTGATGGTGCAGTTCATGCGCGGGCTGCCGCGCGAGCTGGACGAGGCCGCCAAGCTCGACGGCTGCGGGCACCTGCGGACCTACTGGTCCATCGTGCTGCCGCTGAGCCGCCCCGCCATCATCACCAGCGCCATCTTCACCTTCATCAACGCCTGGAACGACTTCATGGGGCCGCTGATCTACCTCAACACCCCCGAGAAGTACACCGTCTCGCTCGGCCTGATGATGTTCCGCGACCAGGAGGGCATCTCCAACTACGGCAGCATGATCGCGATGTCGCTGGTGGCCCTGGTGCCGGTCATCGCCTTCTTCATGGCCTTCCAGCGCTACCTCATCGACGGCATGGCGACATCCGGACTGAAGGGCTGAGGCGGTGACCATGGCGCAAGCACGCGTGAAAGCCCGCTCCTCGCGCGGGGGGCCGGTCTTCGGCGAGCGGTTCAGTGTGTTCGCCGAGTGTCTGCTCACCGGCGTGTGGATCGCCGTGGCCTGCCTCGGGCTCGTCACCTACCCCGCCGCCTTCGCCGCCGGAGCCCGGCATCTGCGGCGCCGTACGGCCCATGTGGCGGGCGGGTGGCGGGAGTTCGCCGCG
This sequence comes from Streptomyces sp. JB150, assembly GCF_011193355.1. Lineage (GTDB taxonomy): Bacteria > Actinomycetota > Actinomycetes > Streptomycetales > Streptomycetaceae > Streptomyces. The sequence continues at coordinate 1,272,145 of NZ_CP049780.1, read as the reverse complement.
GACTTCCGGGCGGCGCTGCGCGGCGGCTGGCTCGTCGGGCTGGCGGGCTGGGCCGTGGCGGCCGCCGTCTGGGTGGACGTCCAGGCCGCGCGGGCCGGGCTTCCCGGCGGGCCGCTGGTCGGAGCGGTCGGCCTGCTCGCGCTCATCGCCGCCGCCGTCGCCGGGCTGCGGGCGGCGGCGACCTGGACGCCGGGCGCGGCCTGGCGCGCGCTGCTCGGCGCGGCCGGCCGCCGCACGGTCCTGGACCCGGCCGGCTCGTTCCTGCTGGTCTGCGGGGTCGCTGTGGTGGCCTGCTCCGGCTGGTTCAGCCCGCCGCTCGCGGTTGTCGTCCTCGGGGCCGTCGCGGCGGCGGCCGTCGCCGTGGAGGAGCGGTACCGGCGCCGCTGAGCCGCGGCGCCTTCAACAAGGGCGGCGCCCCGAGCGCCGTACCCCCTCTCTGTCATGCCCTTGCCAACCCTGTCCCGCACCCCGCATCCCGCACCCGTACGGAAAGGAAAGGCCATGTCCCCGATCCCCCGCAGGTCCCTCCTCAAGGCGGCCGCCGTCGCCGGCGCCGCCGCCCAGTTCAGCTGGGCGCTGGGGGCGCAGGACGCCGCTGCCGCGCCCGGAGCCGAGACCGCCGACGCGGAACCGGTCGTCCTCGACTGGCTGGAGGACGGCGGCCTCGGCGCCGCACCCGGCTCCACCCTCGGCGTCCCCTGGCCCAAGGGCGCCTACCGGGAGGACCAGACCTTCGCCCTCACCGACGAGAAGGGCACGGCCGTCCCCGTGCAGTCCTGGCCGATCGCCTACTGGCCGGACGGCTCCCTGAAGTGGACCGCGCACGCCGTCAGCTCCGGCACCGGCAAGCTCACCCTGACCGCCGGCGAGCCCGCCGCCCCCGAGAAGAAGGTCACCGTCGACCAGGGCGGTGGCACCATCGACGTCTCCACCGGCGTCATCACCGCGAGGATCGGCAAGTCCGGCTCCACCCTCGTCAAGTCCGTCACCCGCGGCGCCACCGAGATCGCGAAGAACGGCCGTCTCGTCCTGCTGCGCCAGCCGGAGATCGAGGACGGCGACCAGGGCACCGTCAAGTACGACCGGTTCGACGGCGCCATCTCCGAGGTGAAGGTGGAACAGGACGGCCCGGTCCGCGCCGTCGTCCGCATCGACGGCAAGCACCGCAAGGGCGACCGGAGCTGGCTGCCGTTCTCCCTCCGCCTCTACTTCTACGCCGGCGCCGACTCCTTCCGCATGGTGCACACCATCACCTACGACGGCACCCAGGAACCCGGCAAGGCGAGCGGCGACTTCATCCGCGGCATCGGCGTCCGCTTCACCGTCCCGATGCGCGACCAGTCGTACGACCGCCACATCCGCATCGGCGGCGAGGGCACCGGCATGCTCCGCGAGGCCGTCAAGGGCATCACCGGACTGCGCCGCGACCCCGGCCAGGCGGTGCAGGCCGCCCAGTACGAGGGGAAGAAGCTGCCCGACCCCTCGACGTGGGACCAGCGCGTCACCACCCGCCTCCAGTACATCCCCGAGTGGGGCGACTACACCCTCTCCCAGCTCTCCGCCGACGGCTTCACCGTGCGCAAGCGCACCAAGAAGGGCCACGGCTGGATCGCCGCGGGCGGCGGCCGACGGGCCTGCGGCTTCGGCTACGTCGGCGGTGTGAGCGGCGGACTCTCCTTCGGGCTGCGCGACTTCTGGGAGAAGTTCCCCGCCCAGCTCGACATCCGCGACGCCCACACCGACGAGGCCCAGGTCACCCTCTGGCTCTGGTCGCCCGAGGCGCAGCCCATGGACCTGCGCTTCTACCACGACGGGCTCGGCCAGGACACCTACCCCGAGCAGCTCGAAGGCCTCAACATCACCTACGAGGACTACGAGCCCGGCTTCGGCACCCCCTACGGCATCGCCCGGACCTCCGAACTCCTCTTCTGGGCCAACGACTCCACCCCGAGCGCCGACCGGCTCGCCGAGCAGATCGAGGCCGTCCGCGTGCTGCCCCAGCTGGCCGCCCCGCCCAAGCAGCTCATCAAGGCCGGTGTCTTCGGCAAGGGCCTGTACGCCGAGCCCGACCGCTCCACCCCCGCCAAGGCGAAGATCGAGGACCACCTCGACTTCCTCTTCACCTACTACAAGGACCAGGTGGAGATGCGCCGGTGGTACGGCTTCTGGGACTACGGCGACATCATGCACACCTACGACACCGTCCGGCACCAGTGGCGCTACGACGTCGGCGGCTACGCCTGGGACAACTCCGAGCTGTCGCCCGACCTGTGGCTCTGGTACGCGTACCTGCGCTCCGGCCGCGCCGACATCTTCCGCTTCGCCGAGGCCATGACCCGGCACACCGGCGAGGTCGACGTCTACCACCTCGGCAAATGGGCCGGCCTCGGCACCCGGCACGGCGTCCAGCACTACGCCGACAGCGCCAAGCAGCAGCGCATCGCCAACACCACCTACCGCCGCTACTACTACTTCCTCACCGCCGACGAACGCGTCGGCGACCTCATGCACGCCAACGTCGACTCCGACGAGACCTTCCTCGTCCTCGACCCCATCCGCAAGATCCGCACCGAGCCCTACACACCCGACCGGCACGCCCTGTCGATCGGCTTCGGCACCGACTGGAGCGGCCTGGTCTCGGCGTGGCTCACCGAGTGGGAGCGCAAGGGACCGAAGTGGGAGAAGGCGAAGGCGCGCGTGCTGTCGACGATGGAGACCATCGCCGCCCAGCCCAACGGCTTCGTCCAGGGAACCGGCCTGTACGACCTGGACACCGGCCGGTTCGCCATCGCCGACAAGCCGGTCGTCGGGGTCTCGCACCTCTCCGCCGTCTTCGGTCTGAACGAGCTGTGCGCCGAACTCATCGACCTCGTCGACATGCCCGAGTTCAACGAGGCCTACTTCGACTACTGCCGCTACTTCAACGCCACCAAGGCCGAACAGGCCGCCCGCTACGGCTCCAGTTTCGGCAGCCTGATCCTCTTCCAGGGCCACTCCCGCCTCGACGCCTACGCGGCCGTCAAGACCGGCGACGCGAAACTCGCCCAGCGGGCCTGGGAGAAGTTCTACCACTCCGACGGCTACAAGGAGTCCGCGCCCTGGAAGACCGAGAAGGTCAGCGGGCCCATGGCCCTGGTCGAGGGCAGCGAGGCCACCTGGGTGTCCACCAACGACACCGCGCTGTACGGCCTCGCCGCCATCGAGAACCTGGCCCTCCTCGGCGACCGGATGCCCGGGTAGCAGGTCCTAGGTCATCCTGCCCAGCGTCTCCCGCACCCGCCGCACGTCCCGCAGCCGCTGCTCGTACGTCGCCCCGAGCGCGAGCAGCAGCAGACCGGCGAGCGCGGGCGGCGCCCAGCGGGGAAGGGCCCCCGCCACCTGCACGAGATACGGGGCCAGCTCGTGCAGGGTCACCAGGGCGAGCACCGAGCCGCCCAGCACCAGCGGCGCCTGGAGATGGTGGCGGGCACCGGCCAGGGTCACCAGCAGCGCCCCCGCGCCCAGCAGCAGGGGGCGCTGCCAGTGCGCGTCGCCCCAGGCCGCGAGCAGGCTCGGCAGCAGCGCGGCGGCGAGGCCGGGGCCGTACGCCGTCCAGGACGACGCCCGCGGATCGCGGCGCCGGCGCACCGCGCCCACCAGCAGCGCGGGGACGGCCACCGGCAGCGCGTACGCCTCCGGGACGGTCACCTCCCAGGCGGCCAGCCGCACCCACGCGGCCGCCACGAACAGCGCGGCGGCGGCATGTCCGACGGGGCGGCGGTCCGGCCGTACGGCCACACCCGCGGCGATCACGCCCACCAGGGCCAGCACCAGCGCCAGCATCGGCGCGTCCGTCACCGCCAGACCGATCGCGACGAGCGACGCGGCCGCTCCCGCCACCTCGGTGACCGGCCGCGTCGCGCCCTCCGTGCGCGGCGCCCACAGCGCCGCCGCCACCGGAACCAGCAGCACCGCCGGCGCGATGTGCGCCGGCTGCCAGTCCAGCGCAGCACCCGTCGCGACGGCCAGCGCGGTGGCGTGCACGGCCGCGGCCGCCGCGGGCACCGGCCGGCGGGCGGCGAGCGCCCACCCGGCGGTGAGCAGAGCGAAGACCGTCAGGGTGGCCGGCTCGCAGGCCAGGGCGAGCAGCGCGACGACGAGCGAGGTGATCAGCGCGAGCACGGTCGGCACCAGGCGCCTCACCGCCAGGAGCACCGCCGTCGTCAGGACCAGGACCGCCAGCGTCACGGCGTAGGGCAGCCGGAGCACCGCAGGCAGGCTCACCGCCGCCGCCCAGACCAGCACCCACACGGCGTCCACCGCACGGGCCCGCCACGCGGCGTTGCGCACCCACCCCACCAGGACCGCGGCGAGCACGGCCGGCAGCAGGGGCGCCGTCGCGCCGCCCGGAGGCCACGGCAGGTCGGCCGTCACCGCCGCCCGCGCGTCGGCGGGCGCCCCCGACCACACGCGCGCTGCCCAGCCCAGAGGACCGAGCAGCGACACGGCGACCACGGGCAGGGCCGCCGACACGGCCAGCGCCTGCACCGCGCCGGACGCCCAGCCCAGGCCCCGGCGCACCACCTCGGGCAGCCGGTCCGCCCGCACCAGGGCGAGCAGGCCCACACCGAGCAGCAGATGGACCGGCGCGGTCCACTCGCCGGGCAGCACCGTCCGCGGCACCGCGCCGAGCGCGGCCACCGCCAGCAGGCCCGCCGCGACGGCGTTGCCCAGCGCGGCCTCCGGGCGCGGCGCCCGCGCCCCCGCCAGCGCGAGAGCCGCCGCCGTCAGCAGCAGGACCGCCGCGCGGGCAGCCGCAGCGGGACCGGGGGCCGTCCACGCCAGCGCACCCGCCGCCAGCGCACCCCAGCCGCCCAGCACGTACGCGCCGACGGCGGCGACGAGCCGCACGGGCCCGCCGGCCGTCCGCAATGCCACCGCCGCGTCGGCCGCCGCCGTCAGCAGCAGCGCCGCCACGGTTCCGAAGGCGTCCGCCCCGGCCGCCACCGCCGCCAGCGGCAGCGGCAGCTGGGCCGCGCACAGGGCGGCCGGCCGGGGCAGCACCAGCGGCCGGCCGGTCAGCCGGGCGAGCAGCACGCCGTACGCCGCCCAGAGCGCCGCCAGGGCCGCCGCGGCGGCCGCCGCGTAGCCCGTCGGGTCCGCCGCGGTGAGCGCCGCCGCGTGCAGCGCGTACGCGTCCAGCACCGTCAGCGCCAGGCCCACGCCCGCCACCGACTCGGCCGTCGAGCGCAGCCCCCGCCGCAGCAGGGGCACGGGGGCCGCCAGCGCCGCCGCCGTGACCGCGCCGAGCACCGCGGCCCGCCCCGCGATCCCCAGGTGACCCCAGCTGACCAGCGTGAACGCCGCCGCCGCGAGGGCGAGCAGCACCCCGCCCAGCAGGAGCAGCACGTTCTGGACGCGGGGCGCGGACGCCTCCGGGCGGGGCGGGGCGGCGGCCGGCACGGGCCGCACCGGCTGGAGCTGCGACAGCAGCCAGCCGCGACGCGCCAGCAACTGGGCGCGCCGGGCGTCCAGTCGGTTCAGCTCGGCGTCGACGAGCCGCAACTCCTCGGCAGGGGGCGGAAGGTGGGTCATGGCTGTGGAGTGTGGCGCCCGTCACGCCGGCCGCACATGAGTGCGCGTACTCAGACCGTACTCAGAGCGCGGATACACCTCCCTGAGCAGGACAGACTCCGTTCATGGACTGGACCCACCACCGCTTCTGCACCCTGTGGCGGCTGCCCGCCCCGCCCGACGCCGTGTACGCCGTCCTGGAACGGGCCGAGGACTACCCCCGCTGGTGGCCGCAGGTGCGCGAGGCGACCCGGCTCGACGACCGCACGGGGAGGATGCGGATCCGCTCCTTCCTGCCGTACGACCTCACCTTCACCGTCCGCGAGGTGCGCCGCGACCCCGCGGCCGGGGTGCTCCGGGCGGAGCTGTCCGGCGACATCGACGGCTGGTCGCGGTGGACGGTCACCGCGCACGGCACCGGCAGCCTCGTGCGCTACGACCAGGAGGTCCGGGTGCGCAAGGCGCTGCTGCGGCGGCTGGCGGTGCCGGGGCGGCCGTTCTTCCGCGCCAACCACCGGCTGATGATGCGCGCCGGGCGGCGCGGGCTCGCGGCCCGCCTGCGAACGGTTTGAAGGAACGCCGCGGGGACCTGTATTGTTCAGTGCGTTCCCGGGCGATTAGCTCAGTGGGAGAGCGCTTCGTTCACACCGAAGAGGTCACTGGTTCGAACCCAGTATCGCCCACCGGGAGAGGCCGGTCCGCAGCGGCGGACCGGCTTTTTTCATGGGTGCGTGCCATGGGTCACGCGGCCGCCGCCGGCAGGTCCGGGCGCAGCGGCCACGCCGGGTCCACCGGCTCCTCGCTGCCGTTGCGCGCGAACCACGTCTGCAGCCCGCGCGCCTGCGCCGCGTGCCACACCGCTTGCAGCGTGTGCAGCTCGGCGGGGGACAGGCGTTCCAGCCGGGACGCGAAACGCCGCCCGACCGCCCGGACCACGTCCAGCGCCGCCTGCGCGTCCGCCGCCGCGTCATGGGCGCCGTCCAGCACCACGCCGTACTGCGCGCACAGATCGGTCAGCGTGCGGCGGCCCTTGCGGTAGCGGTCCAGATGCTTGTCGAGCACCCGCGGGTCCAGGACCAGCAGCGGTGTCGACTCGAACCAGCGGGCCAGCGACGAGGCCCGGTGCCGGCGCAGCTCACGGTCGAGGAGCGTCAGATCGAACGGCGCGTTCATCACCACCAGCGGGCGCCCCCGCGCGGCCTGTTCGTGCAGCCCCATGGCTATCTCCTGCATCACCGGCGCCGGCCAGCGGCCGTTGCGCGCCAGGTGATCCTCCGTCAGTCCGTGCACCGCCGTCGCCTCGGCGGGCACCGGCACCCCCGGGTTCACCAGCCAGCGGCTCACCCGGGGCCGGGTGCCCGGCGCGTCCTGCACGACGAGAGCGGCCGACACGATCCGGTCGGTCTCCACGTCCACGCCCGTCGTCTCCGTGTCGAATGCCGCCAGGGGGCCCTCGTACCAGCACGTCATCCCAATCCAACTCCTCGCTCACCCGCGGCAGCTGACGTTCCGTCTCCTGCCGGTTTGGTGATACCCGGGCCGTTTGCGCCGTACGCCGGGAGGAGACAACACGGATACGGGTCCGTGCGGTTGAGGCGAAACGAGCCCTCGCGCGGGCACAACACGTTGCTGGGAAGGCTGTTGGCCATGGCGATAGCGCAGCCCGAGCGGGGCGGGCTGCTGCCCGGCCGCGTGGGCCCCCTTCGCGGTTCCCTCGCCACCACCGCGTGCATGGAGACCCTGCAGGTGGCCTATCTGCACGCGGTCGCCGCGGCGGCGGGCTGCTCGCTCTCCCAGCCCTTCCCCGACAACGGCATCGACTGGCACGTCAGCCACAGCGCGCCCGGACACACCGTCGACGACGAGGTCACCATCAAGGTGCAGCTCAAGGCGACCTACCAGGTCGCGCCGAATCCGCCCGGCCGCTCCTTCTCCTTCACCCTGGACAACGCCCACCTGGCCAAGCTCGCCCGCACCCCCGTCTCGGTGCACAAGATCCTCGTGGTGATGCTCGTGCCCAGGTCCCAGGACGACTGGCTGCGCGCCGGCCACGACCGCCTCGACCTCAGGCACTGCTGCTACTGGGTCAACCTCGCCGGACACCCCGTCACGGGCCGGCACCGCACCACCGTACGGATCCCCACCGCACGCATCTTCGACGACCGGGCGCTGTGCGAGATCATGACGCGGGTCGGGACCGGAGGCAGACCATGACCCACCGCCCGCTCGACGAGCCCCTGCGGCCGGTCCGGCCGCACCCCGAGGCCCGCTGGGACCGGCCGCCCGAGCCCGGCCGCGTCGACCCCGCCGTGCTCGCCGCCCTGCTGCACCGGCACGGCTGGCAGCGCCGCGGCGGCGCCCCCGGACGCTACGGCCGCTGGACCCCGCCCGGCCCCGGCGCCGCGCGCACCAGCCTGCTCGTCCCCGACAGCCGCGCCTACCCGGACAGCGAGGACCTGCTCGGTGAGGCCCTCACCGCCCTCGCCCGGCTCGCCACCCCCGCCGCGCGCGAGGTGCTGGCCGGCCTCACCGTGCCCAGCGACGAGATCCGCTGGTGGCGGGACGTCCCCGGCGGACCCGCCGGCACCGGTCCGTGGACCGCCGAGGAGCAGCTGCGCGCCGCCGCCCGCCGGACGCTGCTCGCCGCGGCGCTCGCCACCCGCGCGCGGGCCGGCTACCACGGCGCCCGGCACCGCCGCGCCGCCGCCGGCCTCCTGGACAACGTCTTGGTCGGCCCCGCGGCCGGCGGGCGCCGGCTGACCGCCTTCGTGCCCGTCGCCACCGGCCGCCCGCTCGCCGTACGCCTCCACCAGGCGCTCTACGCCACCCGCGAGGCCATCGACTACCGGCGCGCCACCGGCGCCATGGACGCCTTCGACGGCGCCGTCGAAGCGGGCGTCAGCCGCGAGCTCACCGAGGCGCTGATCAGCCTGGTGCACGGCACCGAGGGCGCCCGGGTCGCCGTCGCGTGGGCGCCCGCCGCCGGCACCCCCCAGGGCGCGGTCGCCTCCGCCGAGGCCGTCGAGTTCTCCCCGGGCGACCTGACCGTGCTGCGCGAGGCCGGGGACCGCTACCGCGGCGCCGAACCCTCCGTGCCGGTGGCGGTCACCGGGGCCGTCGTGCGCATGCACCGCTCCGGGCCGCGCGGCGCGGGCACCGTACGGCTGCGGGTGCTCGCCGGGGCCGACGTGCCGCACATCCGGCTCACCCTCGACGAGGAGGACTACCGCGTCGCCGGGCACGCCCACCTGGCCGGCGTGCCCGTGCGGGTGCGCGGGCGGCTGGAGAGCCGAGGCGGTTTCCGCCGGCTGACCGGGGCGTCCGCCGTCGTGCCGGTGCGGGTGGACGAAGGGGAGCGCGACCGGCTGATGAAGTCGCTCCAGGAGCACCTGGACTTCTTCGGGGAGGCGTGCGGCCAGGACACCTGCGGCGGGGACTGATTTCGCCTGCGAGGTCGAAGGCTCGGTACGATCCTGTCCTGCGCGCGCTCTCGGTATGGCGCCGCATCCACCTTCAGTCAGGAGAGACCGGTGTCAGACGTCCGTGTGATCATCCAACGCGATTCCGAGCGGGAAGAGCGCGTGGTGACGACGGGCACTACGGCCGCCGACCTCTTCGCCGGCGAGCGCTCGGTCATCGCGGCGCGCGTGGGCGGCGAGCTCAAGGACCTCTCGTACGAGCTCTCCGACGGCGACGAGGTCGAGGGCGTCGAGATCTCCTCCGAGGACGGCCTGAACATCCTGCGCCACTCCACCGCGCACGTGATGGCGCAGGCCGTGCAGGAGCTCTTCCCCGAGGCGAAGCTGGGCATCGGCCCGCCCGTCAAGGACGGCTTCTACTACGACTTCGACGTCGACAGGCCGTTCACGCCCGAGGATCTCAAGGCCATCGAGAAGAAGATGCAGGAGATCCAGAAGCGCGGGCAGAAGTTCGCCCGTCGCGTCGTCACCGACGAGGCCGCCCGCGAGGAGCTGGCGGACGAGCCGTACAAGCTGGAGCTGATCGGCCTCAAGGGATCCGCGTCCAGCGACGACGGCGCGGACGTCGAGGTCGGCGCCGGCGAGCTGACGATCTACGACAACCTGGACGCCAAGACCGGCGAGCTGTGCTGGAAGGACCTCTGCCGCGGTCCCCACCTGCCCTCCACCCGGAACATCCCGGCGTTCAAGCTGATGCGCAACGCGGCCGCCTACTGGCGCGGCAGCGAGAAGAACCCCATGCTCCAGCGCATCTACGGCACCGCCTGGCCCTCCAAGGAAGAGCTGAAGGCCCACCTCGACTTCCTCGCCGAGGCCGAGAAGCGCGACCACCGCAAGCTGGGCAGCGAGCTGGACCTGTTCTCCATCCCCGAGCAGATCGGCTCCGGCCTTGCTGTCTTCCACCCCAAGGGCGGCATCATCCGCCGGGTCATGGAGGACTACTCCCGCAAGCGGCACGAGGAGGCGGGCTACGAGTTCGTCTACACCCCGCACGCCACGAAGGGGAAGCTCTTCGAGACGTCCGGCCACCTCGACTGGTACGCCGAGGGCATGTACCCGCCCATGCAGCTCGACGAGGGCGTGGACTACTACCTCAAGCCCATGAACTGCCCGATGCACAACCTGATCTTCGACGCGCGCGGCCGGTCGTACCGTGAACTGCCGCTGCGCCTGTTCGAGTTCGGGACCGTGTACCGGTACGAGAAGTCGGGCGTCGTGCACGGCCTGACCCGTGCGCGCGGCTTCACCCAGGACGACGCGCACATCTACTGCACGCGCGAGCAGATGTCCGACGAGCTCGACAAGCTGCTCACCTTCGTCCTCGACCTGCTGCGCGACTACGGCCTGACCGACTTCTACCTGGAGCTGTCCACCAAGGACCCGGAGAAGTTCGTCGGCTCCGACGAGGTCTGGGAGGAGGCGACCGAGACGCTGCGCCAGGTCGCCGAGAAGCAGGGCCTGCCGCTGGTCCCGGACCCGGGCGGTGCCGCCTTCTACGGGCCGAAGATCTCCGTCCAGGCCAAGGACGCCATCGGCCGGACCTGGCAGATGTCGACGATCCAGCTCGACTTCAACCTGCCGGAGCGGTTCGACCTGGAGTACACCGCCGCCGACGGCACCAAGCAGCGGCCGGTCATGATCCACCGGGCCCTGTTCGGCTCGATCGAGCGCTTCTTCGCCGTGCTGCTGGAGCACTACGCGGGCGCCTTCCCGGCGTGGCTGGCGCCCGTGCAGGCGATCGGCATCCCGATCGGCGACGCGCACGTCGAGTACCTGGAGAAGTTCGCCGCGGAGGCGAAGAAGAAGGGGCTGCGGGTCGAGGTGGACTCCTCGTCCGACCGGATGCAGAAGAAGATCCGCAACGCCCAGAAGCAGAAGGTGCCCTTCATGGTCATCGCGGGCGACGAGGACATGTCGAACGGCTCGGTGTCCTTCCGCTACCGCGACGGCTCCCAGGAGAACGGCATCCCGTTCGACGAGGCCATCGCGAAGATCGTGAAGGTCGTGGAGGAGCGGACCCAGGTCTGATCCGGCGAGCGGGCCCGGCCCGGCGTTCTCAGGAGGCCCCCGGGGTGTGTCCCGGGGGCCTCTCGTCGTCCTCGCGGGAGAACACCTGGACCAGCCACGACGAGAACGAGCCCGTCACCGCGCCCAGCAGCGCCAGGCCGCAGGCCATCAGGCCCACCGCGATGACCCGCCCCAGCGGCGTGACGGGCGCGACATCGCCGTACCCCACGGTCGCCAGCGTGGCGCAGGTCCACCACACCGCGTCGCCGAAGGTCCGGATCGTGGCGTGCGGCGCCGTGTGCTCGTGGTGGTACACCGCCAGCGCGCCGGTGAAGCCGAGCAGGGCCACGGACAGGCCGGCGTACACGATCACCCGCAGGTGCAGCGCGAGCCGCGGACGCCCGTGGCGGCGCTGCACGGCCTCGTACGTCCTGACCACGCGGACCGGCCGCAGCAGGGGCAGCACCATGACCACGGCGTCCAGCCAGTGCCCGCGCACGAACGCCCGGCCCAGTCCGCTGAGCCGCCACCGCACGGCGTAGTCGACGACGAACAGCGCCCAGACCGCGCAGGTCACCGCCAGACACAGGTCCCGCCAGGGCCCGGCGAGGCCGTCCCCGAGGATCCGGGCCGCGTACGAGCCGAGGAAGAGCAGCGATCCCGCGGCGAGCGGGAGCGCGGTGCGCCGTTCCCACTCCGCCAGCCTGCTGTCGTCGTGCACCGGCCCAGCTTCGCCCGGGACGTCGTCGGCGCGGCCCCGGCGACACGCCGCGAACGGGCGAAGCCATATGCTGCACTGCATGACGAGTGAGCCGGAGCAGCAGATCGGAGTCGGGACGCAGGACGCGTTCCAGCGCCTGTGGACGCCCCACCGGATGGCCTACATCCAGGGCGAGAACAAGCCGACCGGTCCCGGAGCCGGTGACGGCTGTCCCTTCTGCTCCATCCCGGCCAAGTCCGACGAGGACGGGCTGATCGTCCGCCGTGGTGAGCAGGTGTACGCGGTGCTGAACCTGTACCCGTACAACGGCGGTCACCTGATGACCGTGCCGTACCGCCATGTCGCCGACTACACGGAGCTGACGGCCGCCGAGACGGCCGAGCTGGCCGAGCTGACCAAGCAGGCGATGACGGCGCTGCGCACCGCGTCCGGGGCGCACGGCTTCAACATCGGCATGAACCAGGGTTCGGTGGCCGGCGCGGGCATCGCCGCGCATCTCCACCAGCACATCGTGCCCCGGTGGGGCGGCGACACGAACTTCATGCCGGTCGTCGGTCACACCAAGGTGCTGCCGCAGCTCCTGGCGGACACCCGCACGATGCTGGCGCAGGCCTGGCCTTCCTGAGCCGCCCCCGCGCGGTGCCCTCGGATGCTCCCGAGCCCCCCGCATGACCGGAGCCCCCGGGTGTCCGGGGGGTCCGGGTGTCCGGGGGCTCCGGTGTCCGAGGGGCACCGTCACGCGTCGTAGACGTCCGCCTTGCGCGGTGACGGGTCCTGCACCGCCGTGCTGAGGAAGGCGGAGCGGGAGCCGAACTTCTCCGTGTCCACGCCGTTCTCCTTCAGCACCTTGATCGCCGCGGCGTGCACCACGCGGAGCACCGGGGTCGCGGCGCGCAGCGCGTCGTCGGCCATGAAGCGGTGGCGCCAGGGCTGGTCGGCCCAGGCGTGCCGCAGACCGAACGGCTCGGGGAGGGCTATCGAGCCGCCCAGCCAGTTCAGCAGCGGGGGATACCAGGTGATCGGCGCGCGGACGGCGAGCCGGACCACCTCGTCGCTGTTGACCAGCGGCAGCTTCACCGTGCGCGACTCCCACGGCTTGAGCGACTTGGTGACCGACTTGGTGGGCGCCTCGGACTTGGTGGTGAACAGGCCGTTCACCGGGCCCAGGGCGTGGCCGGTGACCTCGATGCGCAAGGTGGCGTGCAGCACGGTGACGGTGATCAGCATGGTGAGCACCAGCTGGCCGTCCCACAGCGTCCACTGGACGCCGAGGTAGTGCCGGTCCCCGGCGCCGAACTGCTGCTTGTTGCAGATCTCCTGTATGGCGTGCGGCTTGACCTGGTAGGCCTCCACGTCGGTGCCCTCCGGCCGGGAGACCGCCTTGGCGTTCTCACCGATCGGGGTCACGATCCAGTGCCGTATCGACGGGGCCGGGAAGCCGCCCGTGTTCAGCGGGCCGCGCTCCAGCATGCGCAGCTGGTCGTGGATCGACCGTATGACGTCCCAGCTGCGGAAGGGGTGGATCTCGCGGTCGGGGTGGGCCGGGACCAGCTCCTCGGCGAGCTGCCAGGAGCCCCAGCGGGTGCCCATGCCGAGGATGCCCTTGGGGCCGGCGTAGAACACCGAGTTCGACTGCTGTTCGGCGCTGAGCTTGGCCAGGGACTGGCGCAGCTGCTCGGCGGCGGTCTCGCCGGGGCTGCTGGGCACCGCCTCGGGCACCTTGGCGCCGATGCTGCTGCCCGACAGCAGGCCGTCCCAGCGGTCCCTGAGGTCCTTCGCGGTGCGCTCGCAGACCTGCTTGGCCCAGAACCAGCCGACGACCGGAGCGACGACCGCCGCGCGGGCGTACCAGCCCCAGAAGCCGCCGAACGGCAGCCGGATCAGCGCGATCACGGCGAGCGCGCCGACGGCGACCAGCAGGACGGTGGCCGCGGCGGAGACCCGCTTGTTGTCCCCCTTGGCCATGGTGGAGCGCAGCTGGAAGACCAGCAGCCACACCAGGAGGCCGGGCAGGAAGACCAGGCCGCACAGCGCCGTGATCGCGGTCAGCTTGTTGTCGCGCTCACGCCGGATGCGGTTGGCGGCCAGGCAGTGCTCGACGACCACCTGGGGCTGGGTCCCGAAGGACTGGATGAGCGGCTTGCGCCCGCTGCCCAGCATCCGGTCGACCACCGCGCGGGAGAACGCCTCGCCGAGGTTCGGCTTGAACAGGGCGAGCTTGCCGGGGTTCACGGTCGACTGGTGCCACTCGTTGTCGGCCTTCTTGATGTCCTCCACGGGGTTGTCCCGATAGGCCGCGGAGGCCAGCGCGAACGTCGCCGTCTGGCCTTCGTCGCCCGTGCGCGGCACCTGCGGCCCGAAGGTGTCCGCGTAACCGCTGTCAACGGTCATTCCCGCCCCCACTCGCCACGAACTGTCGTCCTGCGGCCTTCCCGACTTCCCTGCTTCGCACACCTGTTGATCAGGTCATCAGCGTATCCGCAGGCACCGGCATTCGTCGGCGGACGGCCGAAGCCGCCCGCCGATCCGGCAGGGAAGTGCCCCCACAGGCCACTTGGGCCTCCGGTGCCTCAACTAGGAGGCGGCCCGCTCCTGTTCGCGGAGGCGTTCGGCGACCTGCGTCGGCATGGGCTCGTGCCGGGCGTACCGGCGGTCGAACCGCGCGGTGCCGTGGGACAGGGAGCGCAGATCGATCGCGTACCGTCCGATCTCGATCTCGGGCACCTCTGCGCGCACCATCGTGCGCCCCCCGGGCGCCTGCTCGGTGCCCAGCAGCCGGCCGCGCCGCCCGGACAGGTCGCTCATCACGGCGCCCACGTACTCGTCGCCGACCAGGACGCTCACCTCGGCCACCGGCTCCAGCAGATGGATCTTCGCGTCGGCGGCGGCCTCCCGCAGCGCGAGCGCGCCGGCCGTCTGGAAGGCGGCGTCGGAGGAGTCCACGGAGTGCGCCTTGCCGTCGAGCAGGGTCACCCGGACGTCGATGAGCGGGTGGCCGGCGGCGACGCCCTTGGCGGCCTGCGCGCGTACGCCCTTCTCCACGGACGGGATGAACTGGCGCGGCACGGCACCGCCGACGACCTTGTCGACGAACTCGATGCCGGAGCCGCCCGGCAGCGGCTCGACCTCGATCTCGCAGATCGCGTACTGCCCGTGCCCGCCGGACTGCTTCACGTGCCGTCCGCGCCCGGCCGCCTTCGTCGCGAAGGTCTCGCGCAGGGAGACCCGGTGCGGTACGACGTCGACCTGGACGCCGTAGCGGCTGCGCAGCCGCTCCAGGGCGACGTCCGCGTGGGCCTCGCCCAGGCACCACAGCACCACCTGGTGGGTGTCCTGGTTCTGCTCCAGCCGCATGGTGGGGTCCTCGGCGACCAGCCGGGCCAGGCCCTGGGAGAGCTTGTCCTCGTCGGCCTTGCTGTGCGCCTGGATGGCGAGCGGCAGCAGCGGGTCGGGCATCTGCCAGGGCTCCATCAGGAGCGGGTCGTCCTTCGCGGACAGGGTGTCGCCGGTCTCCGCGCGGCCGAGTTTCGCCACGCACACCAGGTCACCGGCGACCGCGTGCGTGACCGGCCGCTGCTGTTTGCCGAACGGCACGGACAGCGCGCCGACGCGCTCGTCGACGTCGTGGTCCTCGTGGCCGCGGTCGGCGAGGCCGTGCCCGGAGACGTGGACGGTCTGGTCGGGGCGCAGGGTGCCGGAGAAGATCCGCACCAGGGAGACGCGGCCGACGTACGGGTCGGAGGCGGTCTTGACGACCTCGGCTACCAGCGGCCCGTCGACGTCGCACGGCTGCAGCTCGCGGGGCCGGCCGTCGAGGGTGGTGACCGCGGGGGTGGGGTGCTCGAACGGGGTGGGGAACCCGCGCGTGATCAGTTCGAGCAGCTCGACCGTGCCGATGCCCTGGCGGGCGCCCCCGGCGGCCGGCGCCGCGGCCAGGACGGGGTGGAAGGTGCCCCGGGCCACGGCCCGCTCCAGGTCCTCGATCAGCGTCTTGAGGTCGATCTCCTCGCCGCCGAGGTAGCGGTCCATGAGGGTCTCGTCCTCGCTCTCGGCGATGATCCCCTCGATGAGCCGGTTGCGGGCCTCGGCGATCATCGGCAGCTGGTCCTCGCCCGGCTCGGACTCCTTGCGCTCGCCGCTCGCGTAGTCGAACAGCTTCTGCGTCAGCAGCCCGGTCAGCCCGGTCACGGGACGGTGCCCGTCCGGTGCCTCGGGGCCGTGCAGCGGCAGGTACAGCGGCAGTACGGCGTCGGGGTCGTCGCCGCCGAACGCCTCGGCGCAGATCCGCGTCATCTCCTCGAAGTCCGCGCGGGCGGCCTCCAGGTGGGTGACGACGATCGCGCGGGGCATGCCGACGGCCGCGCACTCCTCCCAGACCATGCGGGTGGAGCCGTCCACGCCGTCGGAGGCGGAGACGACGAAGAGGGCCGCGTCCGCCGCACGCAGACCGGCCCGCAGTTCCCCGACGAAGTCGGCGTAGCCGGGGGTGTCGAGGAGGTTGATCTTGATTCCGTCCCATTCGACGGGCACCAGCGAGAGCTGCACCGAGCGCTGCTGGCGGTGCTCGATCTCGTCGTAGTCGGAGACGGTGCCGCCGTCCTCCACGCGGCCCGCCCGGTTCACCGCTCCCGCGGTCAGCGCGAGAGCCTCCACCAGCGTCGTCTTGCCCGATCCGGAGTGGCCGACCAGCACCACATTCCGTACGGACGCGGGGTGGTCGGCCGCCGTAGCCCTGCCGGCGGCTCCGGAGTGTACGTTCGTCTTGTCGCCCATGATCCTGCCTCCCGTGCACGGTGAGGTCACTGTGGGCGCGGACACGCGGGGGCCGCGTGTGGGGCGGCTCCGGCGACGCCCGCGATGCTTCGAGCTTTCCACTCCCGTCACGGCGCGTCCATACGAGCGACCGCCACCCGTCGCCGGCCGCGCGCCGCGGGCCGTCCGCCGGACGCCACGACGGGTGCGGGTGCCCGCCCGTCGCCCGCACGCGCGCGTGGCTACGATGGGCCAGCCGGTGGCCAGCAGGGGCCGCACGGCGACACCGACCCTCGGGAAGGCCATGCTGAACAAGTACGCGCGTGCATTCTTCACGCGTGTTCTCACACCGTTCGCCGCGTTTCTCATCCGCCGGGGCGTGAGCCCGGACACGGTCACGCTGATCGGCACCGCCGGTGTGGTCGCGGGAGCGCTGGTCTTCTACCCCCGGGGTGAGTTCTTCTGGGGCACGGTCGTGATCACGCTGTTCGTCTTCTCCGACCTGGTCGACGGGAACATGGCCCGCCAGCTGGGCCGCTCCAGCCGCTGGGGCGCCTTCCTGGACTCCACCCTGGACCGGGTCGCCGACGGCGCGATCTTCGGTGGCTTCGCCCTGTGGTACGCGGGCGGCGGCCACGACAACATCCTGTGCGCGGTGTCGATCTTCTGCCTGGCCAGCGGGCAGGTGGTGTCCTACACCAAGGCGCGCGGCGAGTCGATCGGGCTGCCGGTCGCCGTCAACGGGCTCGTCGAACGCGCCGAGCGGCTGGTGATCTCCCTGGTCGCGGCGGGCCTGGCGGGCCTGCACGCGTTCGGGGTGCCGGGCATCGACGTGCTGCTGCCGGTGGCGCTGTGGCTGGTCGCCGTGGGCAGCCTGGTCACGCTGGTGCAGCGGGTCGTCACGGTCCGCAGGGAGTCCGCGGAGGCGGAGGCGGCCGATCAGGCCGGCGCGGCCGGGACGGTCGAGACCGCGAAGAAGGCCCAGACGGCCGAGCAGGCCGGGACGGCCGCTCCTCAGGGGCCGGCCGCTCCTCAGGGTCCGGACAACGCCTCGCGGGGGAGTGAGGCGGCGACGTGAGCGCTCAGGACCGTCTGACGGACGCGCTGTACGGCCTCGGCTGGAGCACCGTCAAGAAGCTCCCCGAGCCGGTCGCGGTGCGGCTCGGCCGCACCATCGCCGACGCCGCCTGGAAGCAGCGCGGCAAGGGCGTGCTGCGGCTGGAGAGCAACTACGCGCGCGTGGTGCCCGGCGCGAGCCCCGAGCGGCTGGCGGAGCTGTCCCGCGCGGGCATGCGCTCGTACCTGCGCTACTGGATGGAGTCGTTCCGGCTCCCCGCGTGGAGCCCCGAGCGGATCGCGGCCGGCTTCGACCCCAAGGACCTGCACCACCTCACCGACGCCATCGCCGCCGGCAAGGGCGTCATCGCCGCCCTGCCGCACCTGGCCAACTGGGACCTGGCGGGCGCCTGGGTCACCACCAAGCTGAACATCCCGTTCACGACCGTCGCCGAGCGGCTGAAGCCGGAGACGCTCTACGACCGTTTCGTCGCCTACCGGGAAGGCCTCGGCATGGAGGTGCTGCCGCACAGCGGCGGCTCCGCCTTCGGTACGCTCGCCCGGCGGCTGCGCGACGGCGGGCTGGTCTGTCTGGTCGCCGACCGCGACCTGTCCGCGTCCGGCGTCGAGGTGACGTTCTTCGGCGACACCGCGCGGATGCCCGCCGGGCCCGCGCTGCTCGCCCAGCAGACCGGCGCGCTGTTGCTCCCGGTGACGCTCTGGTACGACGACTCGCCCGTCATGCGGGGACGGCTGCATCCCCCGATCGAGGTACCGCGGTCAGGTACCCGGGCCGAGAAGACGTCTGTGATGACACAGGCGCTGGCAGACGTCTTCGCCCAGGGAATCGCCGACCACCCGGAGGACTGGCACATGCTCCAGCGCCTGTGGCTCTCGGACCTCGACCCCGCGAAGGGGCCGTCGTGAGAATCGGCATCGTCTGCCCTTACTCGTGGGACGTGCCCGGCGGCGTCCAGTTCCACATCCGCGACCTCGCCGAGTACTTCATCCGCCTCGGCCACGAGGTGTCCGTCCTCGCCCCCGCCGACGACGACACCCCGCTGCCGCCGTACGTCGTCTCGGCGGGCCGCGCGGTGCCCGTGCCGTACAACGGCTCGGTGGCCCGGCTGAACTTCGGCTTCCTGTCGGCGGCGCGGGTGCGGCGGTGGCTGCACGACGGCGCGTTCGACGTGATCCACATCCACGAGCCGACCTCCCCGTCGCTGGGCCTGCTGACCTGCTGGGCCGCGCAGGGGCCGATCGTGGCCACGTTCCACACCTCCAACCCGCGCTCCCGCGCGATGATCGCCGCGTACTCGATCCTGCAGGCGGCGCTGGAGAAGATCAGCGCGCGCATCGCGGTCAGCGAGTACGCCCGCCGCACCCTGGTGGAACACCTCGGCGGCGACGCGGTGGTGATCCCCAACGGCGTCGACGTCGAATTCTTCGCCAAGGCCGAACCGAACCCGGACTGGCAGGGCGACACGATCGGTTTCATCGGGCGCATCGACGAGCCCCGCAAGGGCCTGCCGGTGCTGATGCGGGCGCTGCCCCGGATCCTCGCCGAACGCCCGCGGACGCGGCTGCTGGTCGCGGGCCGCGGCGACGAGGAGGAGGCGGTGGCCCCGCTGCCGGCCGAGCTGCGCTCGCGCGTGGAGTTCCTCGGCATGGTCAGCGACGAGGACAAGGCGCGGCTGCTGCGCAGCGTCGACCTGTACGTCGCCCCCAACACCGGCGGCGAGAGCTTCGGCATCATCCTCGTCGAGGCCATGTCCGCCGGCGCCCCCGTCCTGGCCTCCGACCTCGACGCCTTCGCCCAGGTCCTCGACCAGGGCGAGGCGGGCGAACTGTTCGCCAACGAGGACGCGGACGCCCTCGCGGAGGCGGCCCTGCGGCTCCTGGGCGACCCGGCCCGCCGCGCGGAACTGAGCGCCCGCGGCAGCGCCCACGTCCGTCGCTTCGACTGGTCGACCGTCGGCGCGGACATCCTCTCCGTCTACGAGACGGTCACGGCCGGCGCGGCGGCGGTAGCGGCGGACGACGGCCCACCCGTCGCGGGCGGCAACGGCCTGCGCGCACGCCTCAGGCTGGTGCGGGACTGAGCCGGGGGCCGCGGGGTTGTCGGCTCGGGCGCGCGCGGAAGGGACGGTCCGTGCGGAGCGGGGCGGCCGCGGGGGCGCTCCGCGGGGTCGTCGGCTCACGGTGGACGGGCGGGGCGCGACGGGGAGGTGACGGTCCGCGCGGGCGCGGCTGTCGCCGGGGGCGAGCTGCGTGGGGCTGCTTGGCCGGCCCTGTGACGTGGTCCGCTGACGAGGCGCGGGTGCGGCCCGCCCGCCGGAACGGCTGGGTCGGTGCGCTGTGAGACAGACGGGGCACGCGAAGGTGACTGGCCGGGGCCTTGGAATGGTCCGCCGACGCGGCCTCGCGTGCTGGAGCGGACACGCGACGCGAGACGCGCCCCCCGCGGACCGAGACGGGCACGCGCGGACCGAGAGGGGCACGCGCGGGGCCGGACCGGGCGGCGCCGCGAGACCGAGTGCGGCGCGGACTGAGACACGGACACGCGGCCCGTGACGCCCTCGCGCGGACGGAGATGGGCGCGCGAGGCGACAGGGCGGGATCAGGCGGCGCCGTGAGACCGAGTGCGGCACGGGCGGGCGTGATGCCGCCGGGCCGCGCGGGCGCCGACGGGCGCCGTCCGCGCGCGTCGACGCGGGCCCGCCGGCCGGCTGCTGCACGGCCCTCTCAGCCGCCCCGGCGGTACTTCCCCACCAGACACCACAGGCCGGAGCCCAGCTCCCCCGCAAGCCCGTCGGCAACCGTCACCGCGGGACCCCCGGCACCGGGCACCGCAGAACACCCGGCGGAGCCACACGCGGCGCCCCGGTAGCCTTGCCGCCCGTGACCGAAACCCTCATCTGGATCCTCGTCGGCCTCATCGCGATCGGCCTGTATCTGAGCTGGACGGCCGGCCGCCTGGACCGGCTGCACGCCCGGATCGACGCCGCCCGCGCCGCGCTCGACGCGCAGCTGCTGCGCAGGGCTTCGGTGGCGCAGGAGCTGGCGACGTCCGGGGTGCTCGACCCGGCCGCCTCCATCGTGCTCTACGAGGCCGCGCACGCCGCCCGGCAGGCCGAGGAGGAGCACCGGGAGGTCGCCGAGAGCGAACTGAGCCAGGCGCTGCGCGCCGTCTTCGCGGACGCCCAGCAGGTCGAGGTGGTCCGGGAGGTGCCCGGCGGCGAGGAGGCCGCGCGGGAGCTAGCGGAGGCCGTGCGCCGGGTGCCCATGGCCCGGCGCTTCCACAACGACGCCGTCGGCGCCGCCCGCCGGCTCCGCGAGCACCGCAAGGTCCGCTGGTTCCGGCTGGCCGGCCACGCGCCGTTCCCGCTGGCCTTCGAGATGGACGACGAGCCCCCGGCGGCCCTGCTGGACCGGTCCGCCTGAACGGACCGCGGCACCTCCACCTCAGGGAGAAACCGGGCATAGGCGGCGTTGACCGTCGGCTGCCAGGAGGGAAAACGAGCCACCGCCTTCTCATTGGCCCTTGCTGTGGCCTGGGCCTCTCCCGTTTCCTCGGTGATGCAGCAACCCTCTTTTCCCTGAGTGAGGTCAACCCGTGTCCACCACGCTCCCCAACTCCGCCCAGACCCCCGAGACCGGCACCGCGCGCGTGAAGCGCGGCATGGCCGAGCAGCTCAAGGGCGGCGTGATCATGGACGTCGTCACGCCGGAGCAGGCGAAGATCGCCGAGGACGCGGGCGCCGTCGCCGTCATGGCGCTGGAGCGCGTCCCGGCCGACATCCGCAAGGACGGCGGCGTGGCCCGCATGTCCGACCCGGACATGATCGAGGGCATCATCGACGCGGTCTCGATCCCCGTCATGGCCAAGTCGCGCATCGGCCACTTCGTCGAGGCCCAGGTCCTGCAGTCCCTCGGCGTGGACTACATCGACGAGTCCGAGGTCCTCACCCCGGCCGACGAGGTCAACCACTCCGACAAGTGGGCGTTCACCACCCCCTTCGTCTGCGGCGCCACCAACCTCGGCGAGGCCCTGCGCCGCATCGCCGAGGGTGCCGCGATGATCCGCTCCAAGGGCGAGGCCGGCACCGGCAACGTCGTCGAGGCGGTCCGCCACCTGCGCCAGATCAAGAACGACATCGCCCGCCTGCGCGGCCTCGACAACCACGAGCTGTACGCCGCCGCCAAGGAGCTGCGCGCCCCGTACGAGCTGGTCAAGGAGGTCGCCGAGCTGGGCAAGCTCCCGGTCGTGCTGTTCTCCGCCGGCGGCGTGGCCACTCCGGCCGACGCCGCGCTGATGCGTCAGCTGGGCGCCGAGGGCGTCTTCGTCGGCTCCGGCATCTTCAAGTCCGGCGACCCGGCCAAGCGCGCCGCCGCAATCGTGAAGGCCACCACCTTCTACGACGACCCGAAGATCATCGCGGACGCGTCCCGCAACCTCGGCGAGGCCATGGTCGGCATCAACTGCGACACCCTCCCCGAGACCGAGCGCTACGCCAACCGCGGCTGGTAAGCACCCCCCACGGCACCTTCGAGGACTGCACGTACATGACCGACGCACCCGTCATCGGCGTCCTGGCCCTCCAGGGCGACGTACGGGAGCACCTGATCGCCCTGGCCGCGGCCGACGCCGTGGCCAGGCCGGTGAGGCGCCCCGAGGAACTCGCCGAGGTGGACGGCCTCGTCCTGCCCGGCGGCGAGTCCACCACCATCTCCAAGCTGGCCGTCCTGTTCGGCGTGATGGAGCCCCTCCGCGCTCGCGTGCGGGACGGAATGCCGGTCTACGGCACCTGCGCGGGCCTGATCATGCTCGCCGACAAGATCCTCGATCCGCGTTCGGGCCAGGAGACGGTCGGCGGCATCGACATGATCGTCCGCCGCAACGCCTTCGGACGCCAGAACGAGTCCTTCGAGGCGGCCGTCGACGTCAAGGGCATCGAGGGCGACCCCGTGGAGGGCGTCTTCATCCGCGCCCCCTGGGTGGAGTCCGTCGGCGCGCGGGCCGAGGTGCTGGCCGAGTACGACGGCCACATCGTCGCCGTACGCCAGGGCAACGCGCTGGCCACGTCGTTCCACCCGGAGCTGACCGGCGACCACCGCGTGCACTCCCTTTTCGTCGACATGGTGCGCGCGAACCGGGAAGCGGAGTCCTTGTAGGATTCCTGGCGTTCGTATCTGGATGGGTTACGCGAAGGAGACAGGCAGATGTCCGGCCACTCTAAATGGGCCACGACGAAGCACAAGAAGGCCGTGATCGACGCCAAGCGCGGCAAGCTCTTCGCGAAGCTGATCAAGAACATCGAGGTCGCGGCCCGCATGGGCGGCGCCGACCCGGACGGCAACCCGACGCTGTACGACGCCATCCAGAAGGCGAAGAAGAGCTCGGTCCCGAACAAGAACATCGACTCCGCGGTCAAGCGCGGCGCCGGCCTGGAGGCCGGTGGCGCCGACTACGAGACGATCATGTACGAGGGCTACGGCCCGAACGGTGTCGCGGTGCTCATCGAGTGTCTGACCGACAACCGCAACCGCGCGGCCTCCGAGGTCCGCGTCGCCATGACCCGCAACGGCGGCTCCATGGCCGACCCGGGCTCGGTGTCGTACCTGTTCAACCGCAAGGGCGTCATCATCGTCCCCAAGGGCGAGCTGACCGAGGACGACGTCCTCGCCGCCGTCCTGGACGCGGGCGCCGAGGAGGTCAACGACCTCGGCGAGACGTTCGAGGTCATCAGCGAGCCGTCCGACCTGGTCGCGGTCCGCACCGCCCTCCAGGACGCCGGCATCGACTACGAGTCCGCCGACGCCAACTTCGTCCCGACCATGCAGGTCGAGCTGGACGAGGAGGGCGCCAAGAAGATCTTCAAGCTGATCGACGCGCTGGAGGACAGCGACGACGTGCAGAACGTCTTCGCCAACTTCGACGTCAGCGACGAGATCATGGAGAAGGTCGGCGCCTGACGCGCCCGGCAGCGCGGCGCCGAGCCGGCCGGACGACCAGAGCCGACCGAACGAGCAGAGCAGGCCGAGCGAGCCGAACGAGCCGAACGGGCCGACGGGACACACCCCGTCGGCCCGTCGCTTTGCGCGGCGTTGTCAGTGGCACCCGATAGCCTGCACAAACTGGGGGTACCGCCCAGCGAAGCTGGGGGAGAACGAAGGAGGGGCGGGTGCGCGTACTGGGGGTGGACCCGGGGCTGACCCGGTGCGGTGTGGGAGTGGTCGAGGGCGTGCCCGGCCGGCCGCTCGCCATGCTCGGCGTCGGTGTGGTGCGCACACCCGTCGACGCGGAGCTGGGCGACCGCCTCGTCGCCGTGGAGCAGGGCATCGAGGCGTGGCTCGACGAACACCGCCCCGAGTACGTCGCGGTGGAGCGCGTCTTCAGCCAGCACAACGTGCGCACGGTGATGGGCACCGCCCAGGCCAGCGCCGTCGCCATGCTGTGCGCCGCCCGCCGCGGCATCCCCGTCGCCCTGCACACCCCCAGCGAGGTCAAGGCCGCCGTCACCGGCTCGGGCCGCGCCGACAAGGCCCAGGTCGGCGCCATGGTCACCCGCCTGCTGCGCCTCTCCGCGCCCCCGAAGCCCGCCGACGCCGCCGACGCCCTCGCGCTCGCCATCTGCCACATCTGGCGCGCCCCCGCGCAGAACAGACTCCGGCAGGCCGCCGCCCAGAACCGCCTCCAGCAGGCGGTCGCCCGCCACGCGGCGGCCCAGGCGGCACAAGCGCCCCAGGCAGCGCCAACGCCCCAGGCGGCGCGAGCGCCGCAGGCCCCCCGAGCAGCACACGCAACGCAAGCAACGAAAGGCCGTACGACATGATCGCCTTCGTCAGCGGCACGGTCGCCGCCCTCGCCCCGGACACCGCGGTGATCGAGGTCGGCGGTGTCGGCATGGCCGTCCAGTGCACGCCCAACACCCTGTCCACGCTCCGCGTGGGGCAGCCCGCCAAGCTCGCCACCTCGCTCGTGGTCCGCGAGGACTCCCTCACGCTGTACGGCTTTGCCGACGACGACGAGCGCCAGGTCTTCGAGCTGCTCCAGACCGCGAGCGGCGTCGGCCCCCGCCTTGCCCAGGCCATGCTCGCCGTGCACACGCCCGACGCCCTGCGCCGAGCGGTCTCCACCGGCGACGAGAAGGCGCTCACGGCCGTCCCCGGCATCGGCAAGAAGGGCGCCCAGAAGCTGCTGCTGGAACTGAAGGACCGCCTCGGCGAACCCCTCGGCGCCCCCGCCGTCGGAGCCCCGGTGAGCAACGGCTGGCGCGACCAGCTGCACGCCGCCCTCATCGGTCTGGGCTACGCGGCCCGGGAGGCCGACGAGGCCGTCGCCGCCGTCGCCCCCCAGGCCGAGGCCGCCGAGGGCACACCGCAGGTGGGCCTGCTGCTGAAGGCCGCGCTGCAGACCCTCAACAGAGCCCGCTGACGGCCCCGCGCCCCCGCACGGCCCGGCGCGCGGGCCCCCGCGCGGAGCCCACCGCCCGCTCCACGCGCCCCCGCTCCGCGCCCCCCGCGGGACCCGCGCCGCCCGAGGCGACGCGCCCCGGCCGCGATTCGACCGGAAACCGTCCCCGCGCGGCCCCCGCACCCGACTCCCGCCCCCATCCGACCGCGACCCCCGAGGCACTCTCCATGAACTGGGACGACACGACCGACACCTCCGCCGCGGAGCGGCTCGTCGGTGCGTCCGCCGACCGCGAGGACCAGGCCGTCGAAGCCGCGCTGCGCCCCAAGGACCTGGGCGAGTTCATCGGCCAGGAGAAGGTCCGCGAACAGCTGGACCTGGTGCTGCGCGCCGCCCGCGCGCGCGGCGCCACTGCCGACCACGTGCTGCTCTCCGGTGCCCCGGGCCTCGGCAAGACCACCCTGTCGATGATCATCGCGGCGGAGATGGGCGCCCCCATCCGCATCACCTCCGGCCCCGCCATCCAGCACGCCGGCGACCTCGCGGCGATCCTCTCCTCCCTCCAGGAGGGCGAGGTCCTCTTCCTCGACGAGATCCACCGCATGTCCCGCCCCGCCGAGGAGATGCTGTACATGGCGATGGAGGACTTCCGCGTCGACGTCATCGTCGGCAAGGGCCCCGGCGCCACCGCCATCCCCCTGGAACTGCCCCCGTTCACCCTGGTCGGCGCCACCACCCGGGCCGGACTGCTGCCGCCCCCGCTGCGCGACCGCTTCGGCTTCACCGCGCACATGGAGTTCTACGAACCCGCCGAACTGCAGCGCGTGATCCACCGCTCGGCGAGCCTGCTCGACGTGGAGATCGACCCCGACGGCGCCGCCGAGATCGCCGGCCGCTCCCGCGGCACGCCCCGGATCGCCAACCGCCTGCTGCGCCGGGTGCGCGACTACGCGCAGGTCAAGGCCGACGGCGTCATCACCCGGGAGATCGCCGCGGCCGCCCTCGCCGTCTACGAGGTCGACGCGCGCGGCCTCGACCGCCTGGACCGGGCCGTCCTGGAGGCCCTGCTCAAGCTGTTCGGCGGCGGACCGGTCGGCCTGTCCACGCTCGCCGTCGCGGTGGGGGAGGAGCGCGAGACCGTCGAGGAGGTCGCCGAACCCTTCCTGGTCCGCGAGGGCCTGCTGGCCCGCACCCCCCGCGGGCGGGTCGCCACCCCGGCCGCATGGGCGCATCTCGGCCTCACTCCGCCGGGACCGCAGCCGCAGGGAAACGGACAACAGGACCTGTTCGGGACGTGACGGCGAGGGATTCACCCGAGCAGGAACTCCGGTGTCATGCTGAGCGTTGTTCCCTGCGCGCGGACTCGCTTAGACTCCGCCGATGCCGCCTAAGCCGGCGGCGCGCAAACCCCCAACCATCAGGCCGCTCATCATCGCGGTCGTGTGAAGGAAGTACCGACCCGTGAGTCTCGTGACCCTCCTCCCGTTCATCGTGCTCATCGGGGCCATGATCCTGATGACCCGGTCGGCCAAGAAGAAGCAGCAGCAGGCCATCGAGATGCGGAACCAGATGCAGCCCGGTTCCGGCGTCCGCACCATCGGGGGCATGTACGCCACGGTCAAGGAGGTCAACGAGGACACGGTCCTCCTCGACGCCGGGCCGGGCGTCGAACTGCTCTTCGCCAAGAACTCGATCGGTGCCGTTCTGCCGGACGACGAGTACAACCGGATCGTCCACGGCATCGAGCACGACCTGAAGTCCGACTCGGACGTCGTCCCGGACGACGCCTCCGCCCTCACCGAGACCGACGGCGCCTCCGACGCTGCCGCCGCCTCCGACGACAAGCCCGTCGACCTCGGCAAGAAGGACGTGGAGCCCTCCGACGACATCGCGGACGAGGCGGCGCCGAAGAAGACCGACGGCGACACCGACGCGAAGTAGCGATGTCCCGGGGCGCGCGAGCGGGACTCGCGTTCCCCGGGACATCCGCATCCCGCGCGGGATCCCGACACCATGTCATGGCCGCCGGCACGCCCACGGGGCGCGAGGCGGCCCGAGAGGGAGTACGAGAAGGTGGCAGCACCTAAAAGGGGCCGGAACGCGAGCGCCCAGAGCAAGCCGGGGCGCTCGCTGGCCCTGATCCTGATCGCCATCGTGGCGCTCACCGGCGGCATGTTCGCCTCCGGTCACACCACTCCGCGGCTCGGCATCGACCTGGCCGGCGGCACGAGCATCACGCTCCGCGCCGTCCCGGAGGACGGCAACGAGGCAGCGATCAACAAGACCAACATGGACACCGCGGTCTCCATCATGGAGCGCCGCGTCAACGGTCTTGGCGTCTCGGAGGCGGAAGTCCAGACGCAGGGTAGTCGCAACATCATCGTGAACATTCCCAAGGGCACGAATTCCGAGCAGGCCCGGGATCAGGTCGGCACCACCGCCAAGCTGTACTTCCGGCCCGTCCTGGCCACCGAGCCCACGGGCCCTGCCGCCACCCCCTCGCCCAGCGGATCTCCGAGCGCCTCTCCCAGCGCGTCGGGCAAGCCCGCCGACAAGGCGAGCCCGTCCGCCTCCGCGGGCGCGGCGACTCCCTCGGCCTCCGCCACCACCCAGGGCCGCGCCGTCACGGACGCCCTGAAGGCCGACCCCACGCCCTCCGGCAGCGCCTCCGGCTCCCCGTCGGCGAGCGGATCCCCCTCGGCCAGCCCCTCCCCGTCCGCGAACGGCGCCGACAGCGACGCCCAGGCCGCCTACGCCGCGCTCGACTGCTCCAAGGAGAGCGCGCGCAACAAGGCCGGCGACGGCTCCAAGCCCGAGGACACCACCGTCGGCTGCGGCGAGATCCAGGGCGTCTGGTACAAGTACCTGCTCGGCCCGGCCGCCGTCGACGGCACCGAGGTCAAGAAGGCCCAGGCCGTCTACGACACGCAGAGCGGCGCCGGCTGGAAGGTCCAGATGGACTTCACCGGCGAGGGCGACAAGAAGTTCTCCGACATCACCGGCAAGCTGGCGCAGAACCCCTCGCCGCAGAACCAGTTCGGCATCGTCCTGGACGGCCAGGTCGTCTCCAGCCCGTTCGTCAGCCAGGCCATCACCGGCGGCAACGCCGAGATCTCCGGCAGCTTCACCCAGGAGGAGGCCCAGGGCCTCGCCAACATGCTGTCGTACGGCGCCCTCCCGCTGACCTTCAAGGAGGACAGCGTCACCACGGTCACCGCGGCGCTCGGCGGCGAGCAGCTGGAGGCCGGCCTGATCGCGGGCGCCATCGGCCTCGCCCTGGTCGTGCTCTACCTGGTGATCTACTACCGCGGCCTGTCGCTCGTCGCGATCGCCTCGCTGCTGATCTCCGCCGCCCTGACCTACGTGATCATGTCGCTGCTCGGCCCGGCCATCGGCTTCGCGCTGAACCTGCCGGCCGTCTGCGGCGCCATCGTCGCCATCGGCATCACGGCGGACTCGTTCATCGTCTACTTCGAACGCGTCCGCGACGAGATCCGCGAGGGCCGCTCCCTGCGCCCCGCCGTCGAGCGGGCCTGGCCGCGCGCCCGGCGCACCATCCTGGTCTCCGACTTCGTGTCCTTCCTCGCCGCGGCGGTGCTCTTCATCGTCACCGTCGGCAAGGTCCAGGGCTTCGCCTTCACGCTCGGCCTGACCACCGTCCTCGACGTCGTGGTCGTGTTCTTCTTCACCAAGCCGCTGCTGACGCTGCTCGCCCGCCGCACGTTCTTCGCGGACGGCCACCCCTGGTCCGGCCTCGACCCGAAGCGCCTGGGTGCCCGGCCGCCGCTGCGCCGCACCCGCCGTCCGGCCGCCGCCCCCGTCGAAACGAAGGAGGCCTGAGATGTCGAAGCTCGGCAACCTCGGCGCCCGACTGCACCGTGGCGAGGTCGGCTACGACTTCGTCAAGAACCGCAAGATCTGGTACGGCATCTCGATACTGATCACCATCACGGCCATCGTCGGCCTGGCGGTGCGCGGCCTCAACATGGGCATCGAGTTCCAGGGCGGTGCCGTCTTCACCACCGGCAAGACCACCGTCTCGGTCTCCCAGGCCGAGGAGTACGCCGAAGAGGCCTCCGGCCACGACGCGATCGTCCAGAAGCTCGGCAACAGCAGCGACGGCGCCCTGCGCATCCAGGTCGCGGGCATCGACACCGAGCGGTCCGACCAGATCAAGGACCGGCTGGCCGCGGACATGAAGGTCGACGCCGAGACGATCAACGCCGAGCTGGTCGGCCCCAGCTGGGGTGACCAGATCGCGAACAAGGCCTGGCAGGGCCTCGGCATCTTCCTGATCCTCGTGGTGATCTACCTGGCCATCGCCTTCGAGTGGCGCATGGCCGTCGCGGCGTTCGTCGCGCTGATCCACGACATCACCATCACGGTCGGCATCTACGCCCTCGTCGGCTTCGAGGTGACGCCGGGCACGGTGATCGGTCTGCTCACCATCCTCGGTTACTCGCTGTACGACACGGTCGTCGTCTTCGACAGCCTCAAGGAACAGACGCGGGACATCACCAAGCAGACCCGCTGGACGTACAGCGACATCGCCAACCGGTCGATCAACAGCACCCTGGTCCGCTCGATCAACACCACGGTGGTCGCGCTGCTGCCGGTGGCGGGCCTGCTGTTCATCGGCGGCGGAGTCCTCGGCGCCGGCATGCTCAACGACATCTCGCTGTCGCTGTTCGTCGGCCTCGCCGCCGGCGCGTACTCCTCGATCTTCATCGCCACGCCGCTCGTCGCCGACCTCAAGGAGCGTGAGCCGCAGCTGAAGGCGCTCAGGAAGCGCGTCCTGGCCAAGCGCGCGCAGGGCGCCGAGCAGGGCGAGCCGCAGACCGAGTACGCCGGCGACGACGCGTACGCCGACGACGACGCGGCCCCCGCGGTCGTCGGCCCGCGTGACCAGTCCGCCTCCCGTACCCGCCGCGGCCGTCCCTCCGGGAAGCGCCGATGACCGACGTCAAGGAGCTTCTGCTCAGCCGCATCCGCGATGTCGCGGACTACCCGGAGCCGGGGGTGATGTTCAAGGACATCACCCCGCTCCTGGCCGACCCGGCGGCCTTCACCGCGCTCACCGACGCGCTGGCCGAGATCGTGGAGCGCACGGGGGCAACGAAGATCGTCGGCCTGGAGGCCCGCGGCTTCATCCTGGGCGCCCCGGTCGCCGTCCGCGCCGGCGTCGGCTTCATCCCGGTCCGCAAGGCCGGCAAGCTCCCCGGAGCCACCCTGCGCCAGGCGTACGACCTGGAGTACGGCTCGGCGGAGATCGAGGTGCACGCCGAGGACCTGAGCGCCGAGGACCGCGTCCTGGTCGTCGACGACGTGCTGGCCACCGGCGGCACCGCCGAGGCCTCCCTCCAGCTCATCCGCCGCGCCGGCGCCCAGGTCGCGGGCGTCGCGGTGCTGATGGAACTGGCCTTCCTCGACGGCCGCAGCCGCCTGGAACCGGCCCTCGACGGCGCCCCGCTGGAGGCCCTGCTCGTCGTCTGAGCACCCCGCGAGGCCGCCCACGCGGTCGTACGGCACCGCTGAGGCGGGCCCGGAGGAATCCGGCGCCCGCCTCATGTGTTTCCCCAGTGGACCGCTTTCCCGTCAGCCTGAAGGCGATCCGCGGGCCCGGGCTCGCTACCATGGGGTTTCCGGAGCCTGACCGGGGGACCCGGATCGCGCACGAGGAGCCCTCTTGCCAGACGAGGCCCAGCACCTGACCGCCGCCAAGCCCGAGCGCGCCTCGGACTCCGCGGCCACGCCCGCGCCGCAAGCGAAGAACGACACCCGCGGGACGGCACAGCGCGGCCGCAGCGGCTCCTCCTCGCCCGCCTCCACCTCCTCGCCCGGCCCGTCGGCCTCGCCCGGCCCGTCCGGCGCCAAGGCAGCCGCCCAGCAGGACGGGCCCAAGCCGTCCCCGCCCGCCGACTCCGCTCGCGCGGCGGGTGCCCCCGCACCGGAGCGCCCCCAAGGGCCTTCCAAGAGTTCCGGCCGAGGGGCCTCCGCCCCCACGCCCCCGGTCCGCCCCGCCACGCCGCCCCAGCCCGCGCGCACCGGCTCCTCCAACCGCGTCCGCGCCCGCCTCGCCCGGCTCGGCGTGCAGCGCGCCAACCCGTACAACCCGGTGCTGGAGCCGCTGCTGCGGATAGTCCGGAGCAACGACCCCAAGATCGAGACGTCGACGCTCCGCCAGATCGAGCGCGCCTACCAGGTCGCCGAGCGCTGGCACCGCGGCCAGAAGCGCAAGAGCGGCGACCCGTACATCACGCACCCCCTCGCCGTCACCACCATCCTCGCCGAGCTGGGCATGGATCCGGCCACCCTGATGGCGGGCCTGCTGCACGACACCGTCGAGGACACCGAGTACGGCCTCGAAGACCTGCGCCGCGACTTCGGCGACGTGGTCGCCCTGCTCGTCGACGGCGTCACCAAGCTCGACAAGGTCAAGTTCGGCGAGGCCGCCCAGGCCGAGACCGTGCGCAAGATGGTCGTCGCCATGGCCAAGGACCCGCGCGTCCTGGTCATCAAGCTCGCCGACCGCCTGCACAACATGCGCACCATGCGCTACCTCAAGCGCGAGAAGCAGGAGAAGAAGGCGCGCGAGACCCTGGAGATCTACGCGCCGCTCGCCCACCGCCTGGGCATGAACACCATCAAGTGGGAGCTGGAGGACCTCGCCTTCGCGATCCTCTACCCCAAGATGTACGACGAGATCGTCCGCCTGGTCGCCGAGCGCGCCCCCAAGCGCGACGAGTACCTGGCCATAGTCACCGACGAGGTCCAGCAGGACCTGCGCGCCGCCCGCATCAAGGCGACGGTCACCGGCCGCCCCAAGCACTACTACAGCGTCTACCAGAAGATGATCGTCCGTGGCCGTGACTTCGCGGAGATCTACGACCTGGTGGGCATCCGCGTCCTCGTGGACACCGTCCGCGACTGCTACGCCGCCCTCGGCACGGTGCACGCGCGATGGAACCCGGTCCCCGGCCGGTTCAAGGACTACATCGCGATGCCGAAGTTCAACATGTACCAGTCGCTGCACACCACGGTCATCGGCCCCAACGGCAAGCCCGTCGAGCTGCAGATCCGCACCTTCGACATGCACCGCCGCGCCGAGTACGGCATCGCCGCGCACTGGAAGTACAAGCAGGAGGCCGTGGCCGGCGCCTCCAAGGTCCGCACCGACGCGCCGAAGGCACCCGCGGGCAAGGCCGGCAAGGAAGCCGCCGCCATCAACGACATGGCGTGGCTGCGGCAGCTGCTGGACTGGCAGAAGGAGACCGAGGACCCCAGCGAGTTCCTGGAGTCGCTGCGCTTCGACCTCTCCCGCAACGAGGTCTTCGTCTTCACCCCCAAGGGCGACGTCATAGCGCTCCCCGCCGGCGCCACCCCCGTGGACTTCGCCTACGCCGTCCACACCGAGGTCGGCCACCGCACCATAGGGGCCCGGGTCAACGGCCGGCTGGTCCCGCTGGAGTCCACCCTGGACAACGGCGACCTCGTGGAGGTCTTCACCTCCAAGGCCCCCGGCGCCGGCCCGTCGCGCGACTGGCTCGGTTTCGTCAAGTCACCGCGCGCCCGCAACAAGATCCGCGCCTGGTTCTCCAAGGAGCGCCGCGACGAGGCGATCGAGCAGGGCAAGGACGCCATCGTCCGCGCCATGCGCAAGCAGAACCTGCCGATCCAGCGCATCCTCACCGGCGACTCCCTGGTCACCCTCGCCCACGAGATGCGCTACCCGGACATCTCCGCGCTGTACGCGGCGATCGGCGAGGGCCACGTCTCCGCGCAGAACGTCGTGCAGAAGCTCGTCCAGGCCTTCGGCGGCGAGGAGGCGGCCACCGAGGAGATCGACGAGAGCGTGCCGCCGTCGCGCGGACGCGGCCGCAAACGCCGGGCCAGCGCCGACCCGGGCGTGGTCGTCAAGGGCGTCGAGGACGTGTGGGTCAAGCTGGCCCGCTGCTGTACGCCCGTCCCCGGCGACCCGATCATCGGCTTCGTCACCCGCGGCAGTGGCGTCTCGGTGCACCGCAGCGACTGCGTGAACGTCGACTCGCTGTCGCGGGAGCCGGAGCGGATCCTCGACGTCGAGTGGGCGCCCACCCAGTCCTCGGTCTTCCTGGTCGCCATCCAGGTCGAGGCGCTGGACCGCTCCCGGCTGCTGTCGGACGTCACCCGCGTCCTGTCCGACCAGCACGTCAACATCCTCTCCGCGGCCGTCCAGACCTCCCGCGACCGCGTCGCCACCTCCCGCTTCACCTTCGAGATGGGCGACCCGAAGCACCTCGGCCATGTGCTGAAGGCGGTCCGGGGCGTGGAGGGCGTGTACGACGTGTACCGGGTGACCTCGGCGCGCAACCGGACCTGACCACACGCCGACGCGAAAGGGGCTCCCCTCCACGACGGAGAGGAGCCCCTTTCGTACGACCGCGGGCGTCAGCCCCCGAACTCCTGCAGACCCTTCAGCGCCTGGTCCAGCAGCGCCTGGCGGCCCTCCAGCTCGCGCTCCAGCTTCTCCGCCTTCGCGTTGTTGCCCTGGGCGCGGGCCTGCTCGATCTGGCCCTTGAGCTTGTCCACGGCGGCCTGGAGCTGACCGGTCAGACCCTCGGCACGCGCGCGTGCCTCCGGGTTGGTCCGGCGCCACTCGGCCTCCTCGGCCTCCTGGAGCGCCCGCTCCACCGCGTGCATCCGGCCCTCGACCTTCGGCCGGGCGTCGCGCGGCACATGGCCGATGGCCTCCCAGCGCTCGTTGATCGAGCGGAAGGCGGCCCGCGCGGCCTTCAGGTCGGTGATCGGGAGCAGCTTCTCGGCCTCCTCGGCCAGCTCCTCCTTCAGCTTCAGGTTCTCGGCCTGCTCGGCGTCACGCTCGGCGAACACCGAGCTGCGGGCGGCGAAGAACACGTCCTGGGCGCCGCGGAAGCGGTTCCACAGGTCGTCCTCGTGCTCGCGCTGCGCCCGGCCGGCGGCCTTCCACTCCGCCATCAGCTCGCGGTAGCGCGCGGCGGTCGGACCCCAGTCGGTGGAGTCCGACAGCGCCTCGGCCTCGGCGACCAGCCGCTCCTTGGTCCTGCGGGCCTCCTCGCGCTGCGCGTCGAGCTGCGCGAAGTGCGCCTTGCGCCGCTTGGAGAACGCCGACCGCGCGTGCGAGAAGCGGTGCCACAGCTCGTCGTCCGACTTGCGGTCCAGCCGCGGCAGCCCCTTCCAGGTGTCCACCAGCGCCCGCAGCCGCTCCCCGGCCGCCCGCCACTGGTCGGACTGGGCCAGCTCCTCCGCCTCGGCGACCAGCGCCTCCTTGGCGTGCCGGGCCTCGTCGGCCTGCTTCGCGCGCTGCGCCTTGCGCTCCTCGCGGCGTGCCTCGACGGTCTGCACCAGCTTGTCCAGCCGGGCCCGCAGGGCGTCCAGGTCACCCACCGCGTGGTGCGCGTCGACCTGCTCGCGCAGATGGTCGATGGCCGCCATGGCGTCCTTCGCCGACAGGTCGGTGGTCCGCACGCGCTTCTCGAGGAGGCCGATCTCGACCACCAGTCCCTCGTACTTGCGCTCGAAGTAGGCCAGCGCCTCGTCGGGGGAGCCGGCCTGCCAGGAGCCGACGACCTTCTCGCCGTCGGCCGTACGCACGTACACGGTCCCCGTCTCGTCGACGCGGCCCCACGGGTCGCTGCTCACAGCGCCTCCTCCACATGATGCCTGCGGGGGGTCTCAGCTCCCCCGGGCATCGTCCACAGTTTCGTCACGGCCAACATAGGCGACCAGCGGGTTGCCTGTCCGCATCCCGCGCGACCGAAGTTCGCAGATGGCGGTCAGGATTTCGTGACGGTCGCCTTGTCGATCACGACCGTCGCGTTGGGCGCGCCGTCACCGGCGCCGGTGTTCTCGCCCGCGGCGGCGATCTTCTTCACGACCTTCAGGCCCGAGGCGGAAACGGTACCGAACGGGGTGTAGTTCGGCGGCAGCTGACTGTCCTGGTAGACCAGGAAGAACTGGCTGCCGTTGGTGTTCGGCCCGGAGTTCGCCATCGCCACCGTGCCCGCCGGGTAGACGTTGCCCTTCAGGCTCTTGTCCTTCAGGTTCTCGTCCTTGATCTCGTACCCCGGACCGCCGCTGCCGCTGGCCGTGGGGTCGCCGCACTGGAGCACGTAGATGCCGTTGGTGGTCAGGCGGTGGCACTTCGTGTGGTCGAAGTAGCCCTTGCCGGCCAGGAAGTGGAAGGAGTTCACGGTGTGCGGGGCCGCCGACGCCTTCAGCGCGACGTCTATGTCACCGCAGGTCGTCTCGAGCCGCATCGTGTACTCGGCCGACTTGTCGATGGTCATCGCCGGCTCCTTCTTCCAGCTCATCGACTCGACCTTGCCCTTGGCCGGCTTGTCGCACGGGTCCGGCGGCGTGCTGGTGGCGCTCGGGGTGACCTCCGCGCCCGCGGTCTTCTTGCCGTCGTCCTTCAGGGCCCCGGTCGTGTACAGCGCGAGGCTGCCGACCAGGACGACGCCGAGCGCCGATGCGATCACCGCGTTGCGCGTGCGGGCCTTGCGCCGCGCGGCGGTGCGCCGCTGCTGCTGCCGCAAGAACTTCTCCCGGGCGAGCTGACGCCGCCGCTGCTCCTGGCTGACCACCGGGTTTACTCCTCATACGTCTCGTACGTCGACGGGTGGTACGCGTGCGTCTGTGTGAGCGACCGCCTGCGTGTGCCCCGTACCGTATATGGGTTCGCTGAGGAAACGGCAGCGCCGGTAGGCTCTGACGGAAGCTGCAGCCGCCCGTATCGACACAACGAAGGACGATCGTGCTCATTGCCGGGTTCCCCGCCGGGGCCTGGGGGACCAACTGTTACCTGGTCGCCCCCGCCGCCGGTGAGGAGTGCGTGATCATCGACCCGGGCCACGAGGCGGCCCCAGGAGTCGAAGAGGCGCTGAAGAAGCATCGGCTCAAGCCCGTCGCCGTCGTCCTCACCCACGGCCACCTCGACCACGTGGCCTCGGTCGTCCCGGTGTGCGGCGCGCACGGCGTACCGGCCTGGATCCACCCCGAGGACCGGTACATGATGAGCGACCCCGAGAAGGCCCTCGGCCGGTCCATCGGCGCCCAGCTGCTGGGCGACCTGACCGTGGGGGAGCCGGACGACGTCAGGACGCTCACCGACGGCGCGAAGCTGGAGCTGGCCGGTCTGGAGCTGACCGTCGCGCACGCGCCGGGCCATACCAAGGGGTCGGTGACCTTCGGCCTGCCCGAGACGGCGGACATCCC
The DNA here is from genome assembly GCF_011193355.1 of Streptomyces sp. JB150. GTDB lineage: Bacteria > Actinomycetota > Actinomycetes > Streptomycetales > Streptomycetaceae > Streptomyces. The sequence continues at coordinate 1,235,928 of NZ_CP049780.1, read as the reverse complement.
GCCGATCCTGTTCTCGGGCGACCTGCTGTTCGCCGGCTCCATCGGACGCACCGACCTGCCCGGCGGTGACATGGCCGAGATCCTCGACTCGCTGGCCCGCGTGTGCCTGCCGCTCGACGACTCGACCGTGGTGCTGTCCGGCCACGGCCCCCAGACGACCATCGGCCAGGAGCGCGCCACCAACCCGTACCTGCGGCAGGTGGCCGCCGGCCAGGGAGCGCACCCGCAGAGCGCTCCCCGACGAGGAATGTGACGAGAGACCTCCCGTGAGCACCTTCAAGGCCCCCAAGGGCACCTACGACCTGATCCCGCCGGACTCCGCGAAGTACCTGGCGGTCCGCGAGGCCATCGCCGCCCCGCTGCGCAACTCCGGCTACGGCTACATCGAGACGCCCGGCTTCGAGAACGTCGAGCTGTTCGCGCGCGGTGTCGGCGAGTCCACCGACATCGTCACCAAGGAGATGTACGCCTTCGAGACCAAGGGCGGCGACAAGCTCGCCCTGCGCCCCGAGGGCACCGCGTCCGTGCTGCGCGCGGCCCTGGAGGCCAACCTGCACAAGGCGGGCAACCTCCCGGTCAAGCTCTGGTACTCCGGCTCGTACTACCGCTACGAGCGCCCCCAGAAGGGCCGCTACCGCCACTTCTCGCAGGTCGGCGCCGAGGCGATCGGTGCCGAGGACCCGGCGCTGGACGCCGAGCTGATCATCCTCGCCGACCAGGCGTACCGCTCGCTGGGCCTGAGGAACTTCCGCATCCTGCTCAACAGCCTCGGCGACAAGGAGTGCCGTCCGGTGTACCGGGCCGCGCTCCAGGACTTCCTGCGCGGCCTGGACCTCGACGAGGACACCCTGCGCCGCGCGGAGATCAACCCGCTGCGCGTCCTCGACGACAAGCGCGAGTCGGTCCAGAAGCAGCTGGCGGGCGCCCCGCTGCTGCGCGACTACCTGTGCGACGCCTGCAAGGCGTACCACGAGGAGGTCCGCGAGCTGATCACCGCCGCCGGCGTCTCCTTCGAGGACGACCCGAAGCTGGTGCGCGGCCTGGACTACTACACCCGGACCACCTTCGAGTTCGTCCACGACGGCCTGGGCTCCCAGTCCGCGGTGGGCGGCGGCGGCCGCTACGACGGCCTGTCCGAGATGATCGGCGGTCCCGCGCTGCCGTCCGTCGGCTGGGCCCTCGGCGTCGACCGCACGGTCCTCGCCCTGGAGGCCGAGGGCGTCGCGCTCGACCTGCCCGCCGCCACCAGCGTCTTCGCGGTGCCGCTCGGCGAGGAGGCCCGCCGGGTGCTGTTCGCCAAGGTCACCGAACTGCGCAAGGCGGGCGTCGCGGCCGACTTCTCGTACGGCGCCAAGGGCCTCAAGGGCGCGATGAAGAACGCCAACCGCAGCGGTGCCCGCTACACGATCGTGGCCGGTGAGCGCGACCTCGCCGAGGGCGTCGTCCAGCTCAAGGACATGGAGTCCGGGGAGCAGACCGCGATCGGCGTCAACGAGATCGTGGCGGAGCTGGAAGCGCGGCTCGGCTGACCAAGTGCCGTGCGGGCGCCGGGAGTCCGTTCGCGGCTCCCGGCCCCGCACGGCGCCTTTGCCGGTGTCCGGATCCGATCGCCGGTCGTCCCTCGGCCGTATGTCCTTATGCGCAGCGAACGGTGGACCCACAGCGGCTTGCGGCACAATGTCCGGTGCCGGAAGCAGGTCCACCCCCTCAAGTGACGGAATCGGCGTGATGAGCAAGACGACAGTCCAGGACGCCTCCACGGAGCCCCAGCCCGAGCCGCGGTCGCAGCCGCAGCGCGCCACCGCCGGCCGTGCCTTCGCCCTGCTCCTGGTGATCACCGGCGCGGCGGGCCTGCTCGCCGCCTGGGTCATCACGATCGACAAGTTCAAGATCCTCGAAGGCAAGGTCAGCGGGGAGACCTTCACCCCCAGCTGCAGCCTCAACCCGATCGTCTCCTGCGGCAGCGTCATGGAGAGCGATCAGGCCTCCGTCTTCGGCTTCCCGAACCCGATGCTGGGCCTGGTCACCTACGCCGTCGTGATCGGCGTCGGCATGAGCCTGCTGGCCCGCGCCCGCTTCCCGCGCTGGTACTGGCTCACCTTCAACGCGGGCACCCTCTTCGGCGTCGCGTTCGTCACCTGGCTGATGATCCAGTCGCTGTACGAGATCAACGCCCTGTGCCTGTGGTGCTCGCTGGCCTGGGTCGCCACGCTCACCATGTTCTGGTACGTGACCTCGTTCAACATCCGCAACGACTTCCTGCCCGCCCCCGCCGGCGTGAAGCGGTTCCTCGACGAGTTCACCTGGGTGCTGCCGGTCACCCACACCGGCATCATCGTCATGCTGGTCCTGACCCGCTGGGGCGCCAGCCTCTGGGCCTGAGCCCCAGCGCCCGGCGGCATTGTCAGTGCGGTGATTTAGGGTTTCCAGCGTGGAGCCCGACCTGTTCACCGCCGCCGCAGAAGAACGCCAGGAGAAGGACCCGGCCGGCAGCCCGCTGGCCGTGCGGATGCGCCCGCGCACCCTCGACGAGGTCGTGGGCCAGCGGCATCTGCTCAAGCCCGGCTCACCGCTGCGCCGCCTGGTCGGCGAGGGCTCCGGCGGGCCGGCCGGACCGTCCTCGGTGATCCTGTGGGGCCCGCCCGGCACCGGCAAGACGACCCTGGCGTACGTCGTCTCCAAGGCCACCAACAAGCGGTTCGTGGAGCTGTCCGCGATCACCGCGGGCGTCAAGGAGGTCCGCGCGGTCATCGACGGCGCCCGCCGCGCCACCGGCGGGTACGGCAAGGAGACCGTCCTCTTCCTCGACGAGATCCACCGCTTCAGCAAGGCCCAGCAGGACTCCCTCCTCCCGGCCGTCGAGAACCGCTGGGTCACCCTCATCGCGGCGACCACCGAGAACCCGTACTTCTCGGTGATCTCGCCCCTGCTGTCCCGCTCCCTGCTGCTCACCCTCGAACCCCTCACCGACGACGACATCCGCGGGCTGCTCCGCCGGGCGCTGAGCGACGAACGCGGGCTCAAGGACGCCGTCGGCCTGCCCGAGGACACCGAGGAGCACCTGCTGCGCATCGCCGGCGGCGACGCCCGCCGCGCGCTGACCGCGCTGGAGGCCGCCGCGGGCGCCGCGCTCGCCAAGGGCGAGACGGAGATCGCCCTGACCACCCTGGAGGAGACGGTCGACCGCGCGGCCGTCAAGTACGACCGCGACGGCGACCAGCACTACGACGTCGCCAGCGCCCTCATCAAGTCCATCCGCGGTTCCGACGTCGACGCCGCCCTGCACTATCTGGCCCGCATGATCGAGGCCGGCGAGGACCCCCGGTTCATCGCCCGCCGGCTGATGATCTCCGCCAGCGAGGACATCGGCCTGGCCGACCCGAACGCGCTGCCCATCGCGGTCGCCGCCGCCCAGGCCGTCGCGATGATCGGCTTCCCCGAGGCCGCCCTCACCCTCAGCCACGCCACCATCGCCCTGGCCCTCGCCCCCAAGTCCAACTCCGCGACCACCGCCATCGGCGCCGCCCTGGAGGACGTCCGCAAGGGACTGGCCGGCCCGGTCCCCGCCCACCTGCGCGACTCCCACTACCAGGGCGCGTCCAAGCTCGGCCACGGCCAGGGGTACGTCTATCCGCACGACCTGCCGGAGGGCATCGCCGCCCAGCAGTACGCCCCGGACGCCCTGAAGGACCGGGAGTACTACACCCCCACCCGGCACGGCACGGAGGCGCGGTACGCGGACGCGGTGGAGTGGACCAGGAAACACCTCGGTCGCAGACGGTCCTGAGCACCCTGTAGACTCGCCCGGAGTGCTGCGTCCCGTGCTGTCAGAACGGGACGGTCAGCCGGAGCACCGGTCCCCCCGGGACCGGCTCCAGGAGCGTCGCGCACCGTCGAAGGTGTCGCGGGCAGCCCACCACCCACCCGGCAAGCGCCCGGGAACGGTCGGTGGGCCACTCGCGTGCTGCACGTATGTGCCCAGCAAGGGGAGCGGCTGCCCGGCAGGTCCCGCGCGGACCCGGCGGGTTTCCCCGGCTGCGGATGCGACCTCCCGAAACCCTGACAAGCCGAACCTAGGAAATGAGAAACAGTGGCGAACCAGTCCCGCCCCAAGGTCAAGAAGTCGCGTGCCCTCGGCATCGCGCTGACCCCGAAGGCCGTCAAGTACTTCGAGGCCCGTCCCTACCCGCCGGGTGAGCACGGCCGCGGCCGCAAGCAGAACTCGGACTACAAGGTCCGTCTGCTGGAGAAGCAGCGTCTGCGCGCGCAGTACGACATCTCCGAGCGTCAGCTGGTCCGCGCCTACGAGCGTGCCTCCAAGGTGCAGGGCAAGACCGGTGAGGCCCTGATCGTCGAGCTCGAGCGGCGTCTGGACGCCCTGGTCCTGCGTTCGGGCATCGCCCGCACGATCTACCAGGCCCGCCAGATGGTCGTCCACGGCCACATCGAGGTCAACGGCCAGAAGGTCGACAAGCCGTCCTTCCGCGTGCGTCCGGACGACGTCGTCCAGGTCCGCGAGCGCAGCCGCGAGAAGACGCTGTTCCAGATCGCCCGCGAGGGTGGCTTCGCCCCGGAGGGCGAGACCCCGCGCTACCTCCAGGTGAACCTCAAGGCCCTGGCGTTCCGCCTGGACCGCGAGCCGAACCGCAAGGAGATCCCGGTGATCTGCGACGAGCAGCTCGTCGTCGAGTACTACGCCCGTTGATCCGGGAGTAGCGCCCTTCGCGTCAGCCCGTCGTCTCCCCGCCCTTCCGGGTGGGCGAGGCGGCGGGCTTTTGCATGTCGGCGGCCGGTCCCTGGGTACGCCGCGCCGCCCCGCGCGGTCCCGGCACCGCGTCCAGGCCGCGCGCGGGCCGCAGCGCCCGGTCGACCGTCTCCGCCCGGCTCAGGCCCTCGCCCTCCCGCACGCACGCCTCGTACCGCTCGTCGCCCAGTCCCTCGCGGGCGATCGCCTCGCACAGCTCGTGCGGCCCGTTGTAGTGCGCCGAGCCGAACAGCGGCAGCCCCACCGACGGCCACATGCGCGAGGCCGCGCCCTGGAGGACCGCCGCCTGCGCGAGTTCACCCGCGGTGGCCAGGACCAGCGCCAGCAGTTCGATCGACAGCACGCAGCCGAGCAGATCACGGAAACCGTGCGCGCTCACGAGGGAGTCGGCCAGCAGGGTGCGGGCGCGCCCCACGTCGCCCTCGCTCCACGCCGCGTAGGCCAGGACGTAGAGCGCGTACCCGCGCGCCCACCGCTCGCCGTGGTCCTCGCACACCCGGCGCACGTCCTCGCACAGCCGCACCGCGTCCGGCAGATCGCCCTGGAAGGCGCGGGTCATGGCCAGTTCCACCTGCGCCATCAGGACGTTGCTGTTCAGCTCGCCGATCTCCCGGTAGCGGCGCAGCGCCGACCGCAGCAGCGTTTCTGCACGGTCCACGTCGTCCGTGACCAGCGCCAGACAGCCGCTGCGGTGCTCGGCGTACGCCATGGCCGTGGGGCTCGCCGACCGCTCCGCGCCCTCCCGGCACTCCTGGAGCGCGGCCAGCGCGGCCACCGCGTCGCCCTGCAGGATGGTCACGTAACCGAGCACCCACAGCGCCTTCAGCCGGGGCTGCTCGTGACGCGAGTCCAGCGCCAGGGACCGCTCCAGCCAGTGACGGCCCTCCGCCAGCCGGCCGCAGCCGACCCAGCAGAACCACAGGGACCCCGCCAGGTACTGGCCCAGGTGCGCCGCGTCCGGCTCGGTCATGCAGTACTCCAGCGCGCTGCGCAGGTTCGGCAGCTCCGCCTCGATCCGCGCGGCCACCTCCGACTGGCGCGGCGAGAACCACTCCAGCTCGCACCAGGTCGCCAGGCCCATGAACCAGTCCCGGTGCCGGCGCCGCAGCCGGTCCGCGTCACCGGTCGACTCCAGCCACTCGGCGCCGTACGCGCGGACCGAGTCCAGCATCCGGTAGCGCACCCCGGCCGCGGTCTGCTCCCGCGCCACCACCGACTGCGCGATCAGCTCGGACAGCGCGTCGAGGACGTCGTCCGCGTGCAGACCGTGCCCCCCGCACACGTACTCGGCCGCCTCCAGGTCGAACGGCCCGGCGAACACCGACAGCCGCGACCACAGCAGCCGCTCGCGCGGGGCGCACAGCTCATGGCTCCAGCCGATCGCGGTGCGCAGCGTCCGGTGGCGGGGCAGCGCTTCCCGGCCGCCGCCGGTCAGCAGCCGGAACCGGTCGTCGAGCCGCTGCAGGAGCTGCCCGACGCTCAGCGCCCGCAGCCGGCCCGCGGCCAGTTCGATCGCGAGCGGGATCCCGTCGAGCCGCCGGCACAGCTCCCGCACGGACTGCTCGTCGCCGGGGTCGACCCCCTGCCGCGCGGCCCGGTCCAGGAACAGCTCGACCGCCTCGTCCTCGCCGAGCGGGGCCAGCGGGAACAGCCGCTCGCCGGCCACGCCCAGCGGCCGGCGCCCCACGCCGAGCACCGTCAGCCCCGGCGCGCCCCGCAGCAGTTCGACCACCAGCCCGGCCACCGCCTCCACCAGGTGCTCGAACCCGTCGAGCACCAGCAGCGGTTCCCGCCCGGGGAGATGACCGAGCAGCGTCTCGCGGGGCGGCCGCTTGGTGTGGTCCGTCAGGCCCAGGGCCTCCACCACGGCGTGGTCGACGAACTCCGGGTCGCGGACCGGCGCCAGCTCCACGCGCCACACCCCGTCGGGCGGCGCGCAGCGCGCCGCGGCCCGCGCGGCCAGCCGCGACTTGCCCACCCCGCCGGCGCCGGTCACCGTCACCAGCCGTGAGGTGTCGAGCGCCGCCACGAGGGCACCGAGTTCGGAGGTCCGTCCGACGAATCCGTCGAGCTCCGCAGGGAGATTGCCGGTCAGGGAGGTGTGGCCACGCTGATGATCCCGCATGGCATACGGAGCGTACTGAAATGTATGCAGTCCGTACAATCGCCGGGCGCAACATCGCTGCCCACGGGCGCTAATCCGGTACGGAGCGGCAGCCCCGGCGCGATAGGCTCGGTGCACTGCCTTTTCAAGGTTCCGATGTTCAGAGCACGTTTCAGGGAGCGGGTGCACAAGGTGTCCGGTGGAGAGGTGGCCGGGATCCTGGTGGCCGTCTTCTGGGCGATCCTGGTCTCCTTCCTCGCGGTGGCTCTCGCGAGGCTGGCCCAGACGCTCAAGGCGACCACCAAGCTCGTGGCGGACGTGACCGACCAGGCCGTCCCGCTGCTGGCCGACGCCTCCGCGGCGGTGCGCTCCGCGCAGACCCAGATCGACCGGGTCGACGCGATCGCCTCCGACGTCCAGGAGGTCACCGCGAACGCCTCCGCGCTCTCGACCACCGTCGCCTCCACCTTCGGCGGCCCGCTGGTCAAGGTCGCGGCCTTCGGCTACGGCGTGCGCCAGGCGCTGAGCGGCCGCAAGGACGACATGCCCGACCGAGCGCCGCGGCGTACCGTGATCGTGGGCCGCACCGTCCCGGCCTCGCGGCGGGCGAAGCGGAACCTCCGCGGAAAGAAGGACTGAACCGAGCGATGTTCCGCCGTACGTTCTGGTTCACCACGGGTGTCGCCACCGGTGTGTGGGCCACCACCAAGGTCAACCGCAAGCTGAGGCAGCTGACGCCCGAGAGCCTGGCCGCGGCCGCGGCGAACAAGGCGATCGAAACCGGTCACAGACTCAAGGACCGCGCGGTGGGCTTCGCCCTCGACGTCCGCGACAACATGGCCCGCCGGGAAGCCGAACTGCAGGACGCGCTCGGCCTCGACGCGGATCCCGAACTCGCCCCGCCCCGGCGCCTGGCCGCCATCGAGAACCGCAACGATCCCCGGTACATCGACACCCCGAAGTACCCGTACAACAAGCCGTACAACAACCGGAATGAGGACCACTGATGGAGTCGGCTGAGATCCGCCGTCGCTGGCTGAGCTTCTTCGAGGAGCGCGGGCACACCGTCGTCCCTTCGGCGTCGCTCATCGCGGACGACCCGACTCTGCTCCTCGTCCCGGCCGGCATGGTGCCCTTCAAGCCCTACTTCCTGGGTGAGGTCAAGCCGCCGTTCCCGCGCGCCACCAGCGTGCAGAAGTGCGTGCGCACGCCCGACATCGAAGAGGTCGGCAAGACCACGCGGCACGGCACGTTCTTCCAGATGTGCGGCAACTTCTCCTTCGGCGACTACTTCAAGGAAGGCGCCATCAAGCTCGCCTGGGAGCTGCTCACCACGCCCCAGGACAAGGGCGGTTACGGCCTGGAGCCGGAGAGGCTCTGGATCACCGTCTACCAGGACGACGACGAGGCCGAGCAGATCTGGCACGAGGTCGTCGGCGTGCCCAAGGAGCGCATCCAGCGCCTGGGCATGAAGGACAACTTCTGGTCCATGGGCGTGCCCGGCCCCTGCGGCCCCTGCTCCGAGATCAACTACGACCGCGGCCCCGAGTTCGGCCCCGAGGGCGGCCCCGCCGTCAACGACGAGCGGTACGTGGAGATCTGGAACCTGGTCTTCATGCAGTACGAGCGGGGCGAGGGCACCGGCAAGGACAACTTCGAGATCCTCGGCGACCTGCCCAGCAAGAACATCGACACCGGCCTCGGCCTCGAGCGGCTCGCCATGATTCTGCAGGGCGTGCAGAACATGTACGAGATCGACACCTCGATGGCCGTGATCAACAAGGCCACCGAGCTGACCGGCGTCCGCTACGGCGACGCCCACGACTCGGACGTCTCCCTGCGCGTGGTCACCGACCACATGCGCACCGCCACCATGCTCATCGGCGACGGCGTCACCCCCGGCAACGAGGGCCGCGGCTACGTCCTGCGCCGCATCATGCGCCGCGCCATCCGCAACATGCGCCTGCTCGGCGCCACAGGGCCGGTCGTCAAGGACCTCATCGACGTCGTCATCGGCATGATGGGGCAGCAGTACCCCGAGCTGATCACCGACCGCGAGCGCATCGAGAAGGTCGCCCTCGCCGAGGAGAACGCCTTCCTCAAGACGCTGAAGGCCGGCACCAACATCCTCGACAGCGCCGTCGCCGAGACCAAGGCCGCCGGCTCCAGCGTGCTGCCCGGCGACAAGGCGTTCCTGCTCCACGACACCTGGGGCTTCCCGATCGACCTCACCCTGGAGATGGCCGCCGAGCAGGGCCTGTCCGTGGACGAGGACGGCTTCCGCCGCCTGATGAAGGAGCAGCGGGAGCGCGCCAAGGCCGACGCCCAGGCCAAGAAGACCGGCCACGCCGACATGGGCGCCTACCGCGAGATCGCCGACAAGGCCGGCGCCACCGACTTCATCGGCTACACCGACACCGAGGGCGAGTCCACGGTCGTCGGCATCCTCGTGGACGGCGTGTCCTCGCCCGCCGCCACCGAGGGCGACGAGGTCGAGATCGTCCTCGACCGCACCCCGTTCTACGCCGAGGGCGGCGGCCAGATCGGCGACACCGGCAAGATCAAGATCGACACCGGTGCCGTCATCGAGGTCCGCGACTGCCAGAAGCCGGTCCCGGGCGTCTACGTCCACAAGGGCGTCGTCCAGGTCGGCGAGGTCACCGTCGGCGCCAAGGCCCACGCCTCGATCGACGCCAGGCGCCGCTCGGCCATCGCCCGCGCCCACTCGGCCACCCACCTGACCCACCAGGCGCTGCGCGACGCCCTCGGCCCGACGGCCGCCCAGGCCGGTTCCGAGAACCAGCCCGGCCGTTTCCGCTTCGACTTCGGCTCCCCGTCCGCCGTGCCGCAGACGGTGATGACCGACGTCGAGCAGAAGATCAACGAGGTGCTGGCCCGCGACCTCTCGGTACACGCCGAGGTCATGGGCATCGACGAGGCCAGGAAGCAGGGCGCCATCGCCGAGTTCGGCGAGAAGTACGGCGAGCGGGTGCGCGTCGTCACCATCGGCGACTTCTCCAAGGAGCTGTGCGGCGGCACGCACGTGCACAAGACCTCCCAGCTGGGTCTGGTGAAGCTGCTCGGCGAGTCCTCCATCGGCTCCGGCGTGCGCCGTATCGAGGCCCTGGTCGGCGTGGACGCCTACCAGTTCCTCGCCCGGGAGCACACGGTCGTCAACCAGCTCACCGAGCTGCTCAAGGGCCGTCCGGAGGAGCTGCCGGAGAAGGTCTCCGCGATGCTCGGCAAGCTGAAGGAAGCCGAGAAGGAGATCGAGCGGTTCCGCGCCGAGAAGGTGCTCCAGGCCGCCGCCGGCCTCGCCGAGTCCGCCAAGGACGTGCACGGCGTCGCCCTGGTCACCGGCCAGGTCCCGGACGGCACCACCGCCGACGACCTGCGCAAGCTGGTCCTCGACGTGCGCGGCCGCATCCAGGGCGGCCGGGCCGCCGTGGTGGCCCTGTTCACCACGGCGAACGGCAAGCCGCTGACGGTGATCGCCACCAACGAGGCCGCCCGCGAGCGCGGCCTCAAGGCCGGCGACCTGGTCCGCACGGCCGCCAAGACGCTCGGCGGCGGCGGTGGCGGCAAGCCGGACGTCGCCCAGGGCGGCGGCCAGAACCCGGCCGCCATCGGCGAGGCCGTGCAGGCCGTCGAGCGCCTGGTCGCGGAGACGGCCAAGTAATGCGCAGAGGACGCCGGCTCGCCGTCGACGTCGGGGACGCCCGCATCGGGGTCGCCTCGTGCGACCCCGACGGGATCCTCGCCACGCCGGTGGAGACCGTTCCCGGCCGGGACGTCCCGGCGGCCCAGCGGCGCCTGCAGCAGCTGGTCGAGGAGTACGAGCCGATCGAGGTCGTCGTCGGGCTCCCGCGCTCCCTGAAGGGCGGCGAGGGCCCGGCCGCGGCCAAGGTCCGCGGCTTCGCCCGGGAACTGGCGCGCGCGATCGCCCCGGTTCCGGTGCGGCTGGTCGACGAGCGCATGACGACGGTGACGGCCAGTCAGGGCCTGCGCGCCTCCGGGGTGAAATCCAAGAAGGGGCGGTCCGTCATCGACCAGGCGGCCGCCGTGATCATCCTCCAGCAGGCGCTGGAATCCGAACGGGTGTCAGGTACAGCACCCGGTGAGGGCGTCGAAGTGGTCATCTGATCGCGATACGGTAACGTTCCGCGCGATGCGGCGGCATTCGAACAGCCGCCGCACAGCAAGAGGCGGTGCGGGACCGAGCCGGAGGGCCGCGACCGCCGCCTCGCGGCTCTAGGGGATCGATGACTGAGTATGGCCGGGGCCAAGGCTCCGAACCGTGGCATCCGGAGGACCCGTTGTACGGGGACGGCGGATGGGGAGGACAGCAGGCCCAGCAGGGCGGGCAGTCCGCCTACGGCGGCCGGCCACAGCACCATCCGCAGCAGCAGCCGCAGCAGACCGGCCAGCCGGAGTACGGCGACTGGAGCACCGGCGGCCAGGCCGCTTACGGCCAGGACGGGCAGCAGTACCAGGACTACGGTCAGCAGCAGTACCCCGGCCAGGGCGGGCAGCAGTACGACCAGCACGGCGGTCAGCACTACGACCAGCAGGGCGGCTCGCAGTACGACCAGCGGCAGCCGTACGACAACGGCGGCGGCTGGGCCGGCGACGCCCAGCCGCACATCCCGTACCCCGCGGAGCCCGTCGACCCGTACACCCAGCAGCCGGCGGGCTACGAAGGGGAGCAGCCCGACTTCTACGGCACGCCGGACGCCTATCCGCCGCCCGAGCCGCCCGCGCGCCGCACCGGCGACCCCGAGCCCGTCACCGACTGGGACCCGGGCCCCGACCAGGGAGAAGCCGCCTTCTTCGCGGGCGGGGACGACGACGGCGACGGTGACGAGCAGCCGGGCGGCCGGCGCGGCCGGGGCAGCGACCGCCGGGGCCGCGGCGGCAAGAACAAGAAGAGCCGCAACGGCATCGCCTGCCTGGTGGTCGTCGCGGTGTTCGGCGGCGGCCTCGCGGGCGTCGGCTACTTCGGGCTCCAGTTCTACCAGGACCGTTTCGGCGAGGCCCCCGACTTCGCGGGCGACGGCAACGGCGAGCAGGTCTCCGTCACCATCCCGCCGGGCGCGAGCGGCTCCGAGATGGGCAACATCCTCAAACGGGCCGGGGTCGTCAAGAGCGTCGACGCCTTCGTCGCCGCCCAGAACGCCAACCCGCAGGGCAAGAGCATCCAGGACGGCGTGTACACGCTGGAGAAGGAGATGTCGGCCGACAGCGCGGTCGAACTCATGCTCAGCCCCGAGAGCAAGAACAACCTCATCATCGCCGAGGGCCGGCGCAACGCCGAGATCTACCAGCTCATCGACAAGCGTCTGGAGGTCGAGTCGGGCACCACCGCCAAGGTCGCCCAGGAGGAGTGGAAAGAGCTCGGCCTGCCCGACTGGGCGCAGAACCACGAGGGCGTCAAGGACCCGCTGGAAGGCTTCCTGTACCCCTCCAGCTATCCGGTCGCCAAGGGCCACAAGCCCGAGGACGTCCTCAAGCAGATGGTGCAGCGCGCCACCGCCACGTACGAGGAACTGGGCGTCGAGAAGAAGGCCGAGAGCCTGGGGCTGGAGAACCCGTGGCAGCTGGTCACCGTCGCGAGCCTGGTCCAGGCCGAGGGCACCAGCCACGACGACTTCCGCAAGATGGCCGAGGTCATCTACAACCGGCTCAAGCCCGCGAACCCGCAGACCAACGGCATGCTGGAGTTCGACTCCACGTACAACTACATCAAGAACCAGAGCAAGATCGACCTGACTCTGGCCGAGCTCAGGAACTACGACAACCCGTACAACACGTACTACTACCGCGGTCTGCCGCCCGGCCCGATCAGCAACCCCGGTGAGGACGCGATCAAGGGCGCCCTCGACCCGACCGACGACGGCTGGTACTACTTCATCTCCATGGACGGCAAGACCAGCAAGTTCACCCGGACCAACGAAGAACACCAGCGCCTGGTCGACCAGTGGAACGCTTCGAGGAACAAGTGATGGCACCCTCCCGCCGGGCAGCCGTTCTCGGCTCGCCGATCGCCCACTCCCTCTCCCCGGTGCTGCACCGCGCCGCCTACGCGGAGCTGGGGCTGACCGACTGGACGTACGACCGCTTCGAGGTCGACGAGCAGGCGCTTGCGGGCTTCGTGGAGGGACTGGGACCGGAGTGGGCCGGCCTGTCGGTGACCATGCCGCTGAAGCGGGCGGTCATCCCGCTGCTCGACGAGATCAGCCCGACCGCGGCCTCGGTGGACGCCGTCAACACCGTCGTCTTCCACGAGGACGGCCGCCGGACCGGTGACAACACCGACATTCCCGGCATGGTCGCGGCCCTGGCCGAGCACGGCATCGACAAGGTCGACGGCGCCGCCGTCCTCGGCGCCGGCGCCACCGCCTCCTCCGCCCTCGCCGCGCTCGCCCGGATCTGCACCGGCGAGATCGCCGTCTACGTGCGCAGCGAGGCCCGCGCGGCCGAGATGCGCAGGTGGGCCGAGCGGCTGGACGTCCAGATCCGCATCGCCGACTGGGCCGACGCCGAGCAGGCGCTGCGCGCGCCCCTCGTCATCGCCACCACCCCGGCGGGCGCCACCGACGCCCTGGCCGCCGCCGTCCCCGAGCGGCCCGCCGCCCTCTTCGACGTGCTGTACGACCCGTGGCCGACCATGCTCGCGGCCCGCTGGTCCGCCTACGGTGGCGCCGTGGTCAGCGGACTCGACCTCCTCGTCCACCAGGCGGTCCTCCAGGTGGAACAGATGACGGGTCGCGCACCGGCCCCCGTCGCCGCCATGCGCCGCGCGGGCGAGCGCGCCCTCGCGGAGCGCCGGCGCTAGCGCCTGGGGTGTCTCCCGGCCGTGCCCTGCCGTACCACGGGGCGCGGCTCGTCGTCGTGGTCCTGCAGGCGCTCCGCATGGCTCATTTCCGACCCCGTCCGGTCCGCTGGGTGGACCGGCCGATGGGGCAGCCGCCGCGGCATGGGAGGATCGGAGGCGGCGGGCCAGGGCCGCGCACCCCGGTCGCGCCACCGCCGTACGCGAGAATGGGCGTCGGCAGGCAGTTCCGGGGCGCGAGCACAGAGGAGCACCGTTGAGCAGGTTGCGCTGGCTGACCGCGGGGGAGTCCCACGGTCCCGCACTCGTCGCGACGCTGGAGGGCCTTCCCGCCGGCGTGCCGGTCACCACGGAGATGGTGGCGGATCACCTGGCGCGGCGGCGGCTCGGCTATGGGCGCGGTGCGCGGATGAAGTTCGAGCGGGACGAGGTCACCTTCCTCGGTGGTGTCCGGCACGGCCTGACGCTGGGTTCCCCGGTGGCGATCATGGTGGGGAACACCGAGTGGCCGAAGTGGGAGCAGGTCATGGCGGCCGATCCGGTCGACCCGGAGGTGCTGGCGGGGCTGGCGCGCAACGCGCCGCTGACCCGGCCGCGGCCCGGTCACGCGGATCTGGCGGGCATGCAGAAGTACGGCTTCGAGGAAGCGCGGCCGATCCTGGAGCGTGCCTCGGCGCGGGAGACCGCGGCGCGGGTGGCGCTGGGCGCGGTGGCGCGGTCGTACCTGAAGGAGACGACCGGGATCGAGATCGTCTCGCACGTCGTCGAGTTGTGCTCGGTGAAGGCCCCGCGGGGTGTGTACCCCACCCCGGCCGACGTCGAGAAGCTGGACGCCGACCCGCTGCGCTGCCTGGACGCCGACACCTCCAAGGCGATGGTGGCGGAGGTCGACCAGGCCCACAAGGACGGCGACACCCTCGGCGGTGTGGTGGAGGTGCTGGCGTACGGCGTGCCGGTGGGCCTCGGCTCGCACGTGCACTGGGACCGCAAGCTGGACGCCCGGCTCGCCGGCGCCCTGATGGGCATTCAGGCGATCAAGGGCGTCGAGATCGGTGACGGTTTCGAGCTGGCGCGGGTGCCCGGCTCCAAGGCGCACGACGAGATCGTCGGCACCCCGGAGGGCATCCGGCGCGTCTCCGGGCGGGCCGGTGGCACCGAGGGCGGCCTGACCACGGGTGAGCTCCTGCGGGTGCGCGCGGCGATGAAGCCGATCGCGACCGTCCCGCGCGCGCTGAAGACGGTGGACGTCACCACCGGCGAGGCCGCCCAGGCCCACCACCAGCGCTCCGACGTCTCCGCGGTGCCGGCCGCCGGCATCGTCGCCGAGGCCATGGTCGCGCTGGTCCTGGCCGACGCGGTGGCGGAGAAGTTCGGCGGTGACAGCGTCACCGAGACCCGCCGCAACGTGCGGTCGTACCTCGACAACCTGCACATCCGATGAGCACCGGTCCTGTCGTCGTCCTGGTCGGTCCGATGGGGGTGGGCAAGTCCACCGTCGGACAGCTCCTCGCGGAGCGGCTGGGGGTCGGCTACCGGGACACCGACGACGACATCGTCGCCGAGCAGGGACGCGCCATCGCCGACATCTTCGTCGACGACGGCGAGCCCGCCTTCCGCGCCCTGGAGAAGCAGGCCGTGCGCCGGGCGCTCGCCGAGCACGACGGCGTCCTGGCGCTCGGCGGCGGCGCGGTCCTCGACCCGGACACACGCGCGCTGCTCGCCGGGCAGCGGGTGGTGTACCTGTCGATGGACGTCGAGGAAGCGGCCCGGCGCACCGGCCTCAACACCGCCCGGCCCCTGCTCGCGGTCAACCCGCGCAAGCAGTGGCGCGAGCTGATGGAGGCGCGCCGGCATCTGTACGAGGAAGTGGCCGGCGCGGTGGTGGCCACCGACGAGCGCACGCCGGACGAGGTCGCCCAAGCGGTGCTGGACGCACTGGAGTGGAAGGAAGCATGAGCGAGTCTGTGACGCGAATCCAGGTCGGCGGCACCGCGGGCAGCGCCCCCTACGAGGTCCTGGTGGGCCGGCAGCTGCTCGGCGAGCTGGCCGGACTGATCGGCGGCAACGTGACCCGGGTGGCCGTGATCCACCCGGAGGCGCTGGCCGAGACCGGCGAGGCGCTGCGCGCCGACCTGGCCGGGCAGGGCTACGAGGCGGTCGCCATCCAGGTGCCGAACGCGGAGGAGGCCAAGACCGCCGAGGTCGCCGCCTACTGCTGGAAGGCGCTCGGCCAGTCCGGGTTCACCCGCACCGACGTGATCGTCGGCGTCGGCGGCGGCTCCACCACCGACCTCGCCGGGTTCGTGGCCGCGACCTGGCTGCGCGGCGTGCGCTGGATCGCGATCCCGACGACCGTGCTGGCCATGGTCGACGCGGCCGTGGGCGGCAAGACCGGCATCAACACCGCCGAGGGCAAGAACCTCGTCGGCTCCTTCCACCCCCCGGCCGGCGTGCTGTGCGACCTGGCCGCGCTGGACTCCCTCCCGGTGCACGACTATGTCTCCGGGCTCGCCGAGGTCATCAAGGCCGGGTTCATCGCCGACCCGGCGATCCTGGACCTGATCGAGGCCGACCCCGAGGGCGCGCGCACCCCGGCCGGTCCGCACACCGCCGAGCTGATCGAGCGGTCGATCCGGGTCAAGGCCGAGGTCGTCTCCGCCGACCTGAAGGAAAGCGGGCTGCGCGAGATCCTCAACTACGGCCACACCCTCGGCCACGCCATCGAGAAGAACGAGCGCTACACGTGGCGGCACGGCGCCGCCGTGGCCGTCGGTATGCACTTCGCCGCCGAACTCGGCCGTCTGGCGGGCCGGTTGGACGACGCCACCGCCGACCGCCACCGCACCATCCTGGAGTCGGTCGGGCTGCCGCTCACCTACCGCTACGACCAGTGGCCCAAGTTGCTCCAGGCGATGAAGGTCGACAAGAAGTCCCGCGGCGACATGCTGCGGTTCATCGTCCTCGACGGCCTCGCCAAGCCGACCGTCCTGGAGGGTCCCGATCCGGCCATGCTGCTCGCCGCCTACGGCGAGGTGGCCCAGTAAGTCCCACGGGGACCCCTTCCGCCCGATTCGCTTGTGGCGATGGGCACTTCGGGCCGCCCCCGGCCGTTCACCAAACGACGGCCGGGGGCGGTACCGTTCGGTAGGGAGCGGGCCGGGCCCGCTGCCAGCGCCGACAGCCCTGAAAGACGAGACGGAGTGGCACCGGATGCAGCACGCAGTGGGGTCTCCGCTGCCGCCGCCCCACCAGCCGGGGCACGGTCCGGCCGCCGGCTGGTCGCCGGCCGCACAGCACCCGGACCCGCACCAGGCGGGCCGGCACCACCCTGCCCCGCACCAGGGACCGGTCCCGCACCACGGCTCGGTCCCGCACGCGGGTCAGGCACCGCACGCGGGTCAGGCACCGCACACGGGTCCCGCTGCGCACCAGGGTCCCCCTCCGTACCAGGGACCGGTCCCGCACCACGGTCCGGCCGCACCGCAGAGCCCGGCCGCGCCCCTGGGTCCTGCCCCCGCGCATCACGGTCCCGCCCCCGTGCCGCGGGGATCCGCCCCCGTACCTCCGCCGCAGCCCCCGGGCTACACCGGAGCGCCGGCCGCGCACCCCGCGGTGCCGCCGCAGGGCACGGAGGTGACCGGGCACGTCCCGCTGCCGCCCGGCGGCCCGGTGGCATCCCCCGGTGCCACGCCGGCGCCGGCCGCCCCGGTGCCCGACCCGGCCACCGCCACCCTCGCGGTGCTGCTGATCGGCCCGGCCGGCGCGGGCAAGACCAGCGTCGCCAAGTACTGGGCGGACCACCGCCGGGTGCCCACCGCCCACATCAGCCTCGACGACGTCCGTGAATGGGTCCGCTCCGGCTTCGCCGACCCGCAGTCCGGATGGAACGACAACTCGGAGGCTCAGTACCGCCTGGCCCGCCGCACCTGTGGCTTCGCCGCGCGCAACTTCCTGGCCAACGGCATCTCCTGCATCCTCGACGACGCCGTCTTCCCCGACCGCCCGGTGGTCGGCCTCGGCGGCTGGAAGCGGCACGTCGGCCCCGGACTGCTCCCCGTCGTCCTGCTCCCGGGCCTCGACATCGTGCTGGAGCGCAACGCCGAGCGCACCGGCAACCGCCGCCTCACCGACGAGGAGGTCGCCCGCATCCACGGCCGCATGGCCGGCTGGTACGGCTCGGGCCTGCCGATCATCGACAACTCCCAGCTCGACGTCCCCGGCACGGCCCGCGTCCTGGACGAGGTCCTGGCCCGGGCGATCGCCAGTCCGCCCACATGGTGAACGCGGGGGAGTGACCCCGCCGTCGAGGGCGCCGGGAACCGCGCGGTGAGGCACCACGGCCCACTCCCGGTTCGGCACGGACCCACTCCAGCCTCGCCAGGGACCCGCACCAGGATCGCCACCGACTCGCACCAGGCTCGCCACGGACCCGCAACACGCACACCACCCCTCACACCACGGCGCTAGCCCGAACGGCACCGCCCCAACCGGCACAAAACGCCCAGGGCTCCTACGCTCGTCTCATGTCAGAGGTGTACGCGACCCGCCGAGCGCGGCTGAGGGAATGCAGTAGTGCCAGCGGCAGTGCCGCCGCGCTCGTCTCCCGTCCCGCCAACGTGCGCTACCTCGCGGGCGCGGCACCCCACGGTGCCGTCCTGCTGCTGGGCAAGCGCGACGACCTCCTGGTGTGCGCGGCCCCGCCGGAGGACCGCCCCGCCGACGGCCGCCTCGACGAGGCGGTGCGGGTGCACGTCCTGACCGGCTCCGCCGGCGACCCCGCCGTCGCCGCCGCCGGTCTCGCCGCGGGCCAGGGCGCCGACTCCCTCGCCGTCGAGGAACACCACCTCACCGTCGCCCGGCATCGGGCCATCGCCTCGGTCGCGCCCCGGCTGCGCCTGGCCGACCTGGGCGGCGTGGTCGAGCAGCTGAGAGTGGTGAAGGACGAAGAGGAGATCTCCTGCCTGCGGATCGGCGCCGAGATCGCCGACCAGGCCCTCGGTGAGCTGCTCGAATCGATCCTGGTCGGCCGGACCGAACGCCATCTCGCCCTGGAGCTGGAGCGGCGCCTCGTCGACCACGGCGCCGACGGCCCCGCCTTCCCCACCTCCGTGGGCACCGGCCCGAACTCCGGCCGCCGCGGGCACCGGCCCACGGACCGGCGGGTCGAGGAGGGCGACTTCCTCTCCGTCTGCCTGGGCGCGACCTACCGCGGCTACCGCTGCGAGATCGGCCGTACCTTCGTCATCGGGACCTCGCCCGCCGACTGGCAGATCGAGCTGTACGACCTGGTCTTCGCCGCGCAGCGGGCCGGCCGTGAGTCCCTGGCGCCCGGCGCCGCCTGCCGGGACGTGGACCGCGCGGCCCGGCAGGTGCTGGACTCGGCGGGCCATGGGGAAGCGCTGCCTCCGCTGACCGGGCACGGCGTCGGACTCGAAATCGACGAGGACCCGCAGTTGGCTCCCGCGGCCATGGGTAAACTGGACGCTTGCGTGCCGGTCACCGTCGAACCTGGGGTCCACCTCCCGGGACGGGGCGGCGTCCGGATCGATGACACGCTCGTCGTCCGCCCCGAGGCGGACGGCGGACCCGAGCTACTCACCATTACGACCAAGGAGCTGCTCGCACTATAGGCAGGTGCGTGCCCCCGGGGTCGTCCACGTCAGTCCAGGAGATTCCGCAACCGTGGCTTCCACGAACGACCTCAAGAACGGCATGGTGCTCAAGCTCGAAGGCGGCCAGCTCTGGTCCGTCGTCGAGTTCCAGCACGTCAAGCCCGGCAAGGGCCCGGCCTTCGTGCGCACCAAGCTCAAGAACGTGCTCTCCGGCAAGGTCGTCGACAAGACCTTCAACGCCGGCGTCAAGGTCGAGACGGCCACTGTCGACAAGCGCGACATGCAGTTCTCGTACATGGACGGCGACTACTTCGTCTTCATGGACATGGAGACCTACGACCAGCTCCACATCGACAAGAAGGTCGTCGGCGACGCCGCCAACTTCCTGATCGAGGGCTTCGAGGCCACCGTCGCCCAGCACGAGGGCGAGGTGCTCTTCGTCGAGCTGCCGGCCGCCGTCGAGCTGACCGTCGCCGAGACGGAGCCGGGCGTCCAGGGCGACCGCTCCACCGGTGGCACCAAGCCCGCCACCCTGGAGACCGGCCACCAGATCCAGGTCCCGCTCTTCATCACCACCGGTGAGAAGATCAAGGTCGACACCCGCACCAGCGACTACCTCGGCCGGGTGAACAGCTAACCGTGGCCGCCCGCAACACGGCCCGCAAGCGCGCCTTCCAGATCCTCTTCGAGGGCGACCAGCGCGGCGCCGACGTCCTGACCGTTCTCGCGGACTGGATCCGGCTCTCCCGGGCCGACACCCGGCAGCCGCCGGTGAGCGAGTACACGATGCAGCTGGTCGAGGGCTACGCGGAACACGCGAAGCGGATCGACGAGCTGATCTCGCAGTACTCCGTCGGCTGGACGCTCGACCGGATGCCGGTCGTCGACCGCAACATCCTGCGTCTCGGCGCGTACGAGCTGATCTGGGTCGACGAGACCCCGGACGCCGTCGTGCTCGACGAGATGGTGCAGCTGGCGAAGGAGTTCTCCACGGACGAGTCGCCCTCGTTCGTCAACGGACTGCTCGGCCGGCTGAAGGAGCTCAAGCCCTCGCTGCGCCGCGACGAGGCCTGAGCGACCCAAGACGCCCGAGGGCCCGCAGCACATCCGCTGCGGGCCCTCGGGCGTTGTCGTGCGGCTGGGGCGCCTAGTCGTGCGCCCAGGGGCGCGTTGTGGTGCGTCTGGCGCGCGTTGTGGTGCGCTCAGGCTCGTGTCGCGCGGCTGGGGCGCTCGGAGCCCGCAGGAGTGGGGGAGGCCCGTGAGACGGCGCGGAGGAGCGTGGACGGCTGCTGAAAGCCGCCGGGGTGGCCGGACCCGTTGGGTTCCGGCCACCCCGGCGGCACGTTTCTGCTGACGCTGCGGAGCGGTCAGCCCTCCTCGTGGGTGGCCACCGCGCGGCGCGCGTCCGCGTCCAGCACGCCCCAGCTGATCAGCTGCTCGGTGAGGACCGAGGGCGACTGGTCGTAGATGACGGCGAGTGTGCGCAGGTCGTCCTGGCGGATCGAGAGCACCTTGCCGTTGTAGTCACCGCGCTGGGACTGGATCGTCGCCGCGTACCGCTGCAGCGGGCCCGCCTTCTCGGCCGGGACGGTGGCGAGCCGCTCCAGGTCCAGGACCAGCTTCGGCGGCGGCTCGGCGGCGCCGCCCGGCGTCGTGCCCGGAAGCAGCTCCTGCACGGGAACGCCGTAGAAATCCGCCAGCTCGGCAAGGCGCTGCACGGTCACGGCGCGGTCGCCACGCTCGTAGGACCCGACCACCACGGCCTTCCAGCGGCCCTGGGACTTCTCCTCGACACCGTGGAGGGAAAGGCCCTGCTGGGTGCGGATGGCCCGGAGCTTGGCCCCGAGCTGTTTGGCGTATTCGCTGGACATATAGCTCCCCGGACACTGTGTCGACGCGACTGGCGTGATCCCCGCCGCGCGGTTGGTAACTCACTGTGAGGTTACGCAGCGTGACTCTTCTGCGTCAAGCCGAATGGTCCACACCGACTCTTCCGTGGTATCGGCACCCGGTTGGGCCGATCGGGTGAATCCGAGGGTGATCGAGGGGGTGTCTCCGGAGTGTCTGCGGGACCTGATACCGTGGGTGGCGCAATCCCGACGTCCTTTAAGGTCCGTCCCGTGAGGCGGAGAAGGAGGTCCGTTTCGTATGGACACGCAAGCGAACGCGCAAGCGTCCGACGCCAGGCCCGTTCTCGAAGGCCCTGACATCGCGCGGGTGCTGACCCGCATCGCCCACGAGATCGTCGAGCGCGCCAAGGGCGCCGACGACGTGGTGCTCCTCGGCATTCCGACCCGGGGCGTCTTCCTCGCCCAGCGGCTGGCCGCCAAGCTCGAGCAGATCACCGAGCGCAAGGTCCCGTGCGGCTCGCTGGACATCACCATGTACCGCGACGACCTGCGCATGCACCCGCCGCGCGCGCTGGCCCGCACCGAGATCCCCGGTGACGGCATCGACGGCAAGCTGGTCGTCCTCGTCGACGACGTCCTCTTCTCCGGCCGCACCATCCGCGCCGCCCTCGACGCCCTGAACGACATCGGGCGCCCCCGCGCGGTCCAGCTCGCGGTCCTCGTCGACCGCGGCCACCGCGAACTGCCCATCCGCGCCGACTACGTCGGCAAGAACCTCCCCACGTCGCTGCGGGAGACGGTCAAGGTCCAGCTCGCCGAGGAGGACGGTCGCGACACCGTGCTGCTCGGCGCCAAGGCCGACCAGTAGCAGACCGGGCGTACGGCCCGTCTTCGGCGTGCCCGCACCGGCACCCGCGCCCGACCGTGCACCGGCTTGCCCGAAACCTCCCGAATGAACTTCCTTACGGAGCCTGACAGATGCAGCGTCATCTCATCTCGGCCGCCGACCTCACCCGCGACGACGCCGTCCTGATCCTCGACACCGCCGAGGAGATGGCCCGCGTGGCCGACCGGCCGATCAAGAAGCTGCCGACCCTGCGCGGCCGCACGATCGTCAACCTCTTCTTCGAGGACTCCACCCGCACCCGGATCTCCTTCGAGGCCGCCGAGAAGCGGCTGTCCGCGGACGTCATCAACTTCTCCGCCAAGGGCTCCAGCGTCTCCAAGGGCGAGTCCCTGAAGGACACCGCCCAGACCCTGGAGGCCATGGGCGTCGACGCCGTCGTCATCCGGCACGGGGCCTCCGGAGCGCCGTACCGCCTCGCCAACTCCGGCTGGATCGACGCGGTCGTCATCAACGCCGGCGACGGCACCCACCAGCACCCCACGCAGGCCCTGCTCGACGCGTTCACCATGCGCCGCCGCCTGGTCGGCAAGGACGCCGGGCTCGGCCAGGACCTGTCCGGCAGGCGCGTCACGATCGTCGGCGACGTGCTGCACAGCCGGGTCGCCCGCTCCAACGTCGACCTGCTGCACACCCTCGGCGCCGAGGTCACCCTCGTCGCCCCGCCCACCCTGCTGCCGGTCGGCGTCGAGACCTGGCCCTGCGAGGTGTCGTACGACCTCGACTCCACCCTGCCGAAGTCCGACGCGGTGATGATGCTGCGGGTGCAGCGCGAGCGGATGAACGCCGCGTTCTTCCCCACCGAGCGCGAGTACGCGCGCCGCTACGGCCTCGACGGCGACCGCATGGCGAAGATGCCCGAGCACGCCATCGTGATGCACCCCGGCCCCATGGTCCGCGGCATGGAGATCACCGCCGAGGTCGCCGACTCCGACCGCTGCACCGTCGTCGAGCAGGTCGCCAACGGCGTCTCCATCCGGATGGCCGTGCTGTACCTGCTGCTGGGCGGCAACGAGCCCGCCACCACCCAGACCGCCCGTACCGAGGAGAAGTAAGACCGTGAGCAAGATCCTGATCCGTGGTGCGAAGGTCCTCGGCGGCGAGGAGCGGGACGTCCTGATCGACGGCGAGACCATCGCCGAGGTGGGCACCGGCCTGTCCGCCGACGGCGCCGAGGTCGTCGAGGCCGGCGGCAAGGTGCTGCTGCCGGGCCTGGTCGACCTGCACACCCACCTGCGCGAGCCCGGCCGCGAGGACTCCGAGACCGTCCTGACCGGCACCCGCGCGGCGGCCTCCGGCGGCTACACCAGCGTGTTCGCCATGGCCAACACCTTCCCGGTCGCCGACACCGCCGGTGTCGTCGAGCAGGTGTGGCGGCTCGGCAGGGAGTCCGGCTACTGCGACGTGCAGCCCATCGGCGCCGTCACCGTCGGCCTGGAGGGCAGCAAGCTCGCCGAGCTGGGCGCCATGCACGAGTCCGCGGCCGGGGTGACCGTCTTCTCCGACGACGGCAAGTGCGTGCACGACGCGCAGATCATGCGCCGCGCGCTGGAGTACGTGAAGGCCTTCGACGGCGTCATCGCCCAGCACGCGCAGGAGCCGCGGCTGACCGAGGGCGCCCAGATGAACGAGGGCGTCG
The DNA here is from genome assembly GCF_011193355.1 of Streptomyces sp. JB150. Taxonomy (GTDB): domain Bacteria; phylum Actinomycetota; class Actinomycetes; order Streptomycetales; family Streptomycetaceae; genus Streptomyces. The sequence continues at coordinate 1,212,222 of NZ_CP049780.1, read as the reverse complement.
TCTCCGCCGAGCTGGGTCTCGGCGGCTGGCCGGCGGTGGCCGAGGAGTCGATCATCGCCCGCGATGTGCTGCTCGCCGAGCACGTCGGCTCCCGCGTGCACATCTGCCACCTGTCGACCGCCGGGTCGGTCGAGATCGTGCGCTGGGCCAAGTCCCGCGGCATCCAGGTGACCGCCGAGGTCACCCCGCACCACCTGCTCCTCACCGACGAGCTGGTGCGCACCTACAACCCCGTCTACAAGGTCAACCCGCCGCTGCGCACCGAGCGCGACGTGCTGGCCCTGCGCGAGGCCCTGGCCGACGGCACGATCGACATCGTCGCCACCGACCACGCTCCCCACCCGCACGAGGACAAGGACTGCGAGTGGGCCGCCGCCGCCATGGGCATGGTCGGCCTGGAGACCGCGCTCTCCGTGGTCCAGGCGACCATGGTGGACACGGGCCTGCTGGACTGGGCCGGCGTCGCCGACCGGATGTCCTTCGCGCCCGCGCGCATCGGACGGGCCACGGGCCACGGCCGACCCGTCTCGGCTGGTGAGCCCGCCAACCTCACCCTGGTCGACACGGCATACCGTGGCCTCGTGGACCCCGCGGGCTTCGCCTCGCGCAGCCGCAACACCCCGTACGAGGGGCGTGAGCTGCCGGGCCGTGTCACGCACACGTGGCTCCGGGGCAAGGCCACGCTCGTCGACGGGAAGCTCACGTGACACCTGTAATCCTGCTGGCCGCCGAGAGGAAATCGGCGGAAGTGACCGACTGGGCCGCCCGCCTCGGCTGGGTCGTCGGCCTCGCCCTCTTCGTCGCGCTCGTCTACTGGCTGATGCGCGAGGGCTGGAAGTGGCGCGGCACCCTCCAGGGCGACCTGCCCGAGCTGCCCACCGCGCCGGACGAGCCCGGCGAGGCCACACTGACGATGAGTGGCCGCTACCACGGCTCCACCACCGCCGGACAGTGGCTGGACCGCATCGTGGCGCGCGGCCTGGGCACCCGCAGCCGGGCCGAGCTGACGCTGACGGACGCGGGCCTTGAGGTCGTACGCCCCGGGGCGACCGACTTCTTCGTCCCCGCCGCCGCGCTGCGCGCGGCCCGCCTCGACAAGGGCATCGCCGGCAAGGTGCTCACCGAGGGCGGACTGCTCATCGTGACCTGGGCACACGGCGACAAGCTGATCGACTCCGGCTTCCGCTCCGACCGCGCGGCCGAGCACAACGAGTGGGTCGACGTCCTCAACTCCATGATCGAAACGAACACCAGGGAAGGCGCCGAACGATGACGACCTCCACCAGGGGAACCAGCAGGGTTCCCGCCGTACTCGTCCTGGAGGACGGCCGGGTCTTCCGCGGCCGCGCCTACGGGGCCGTGGGGGAGACCTTCGGCGAGGCCGTCTTCTCCACCGGCATGACCGGCTACCAGGAGACCCTGACGGACCCGTCGTACCACCGGCAGGTCGTCGTCATGACGGCCCCGCACGTCGGCAACACCGGCGTCAACGACGAGGACCCCGAGTCGCAGCGCATCTGGGTCGCCGGCTACGTCGTGCGCGACCCCGCGCGCGTGCCGTCCAGCTGGCGCTCCCGGCGCTCCCTGGACGAGGAGCTGGCCGCCCAGGGCGTCGTCGGCATCAGCGGCGTCGACACCCGCGCGCTCACCCGCCACCTGCGCGAGCGCGGCGCCATGCGCGTCGGCATCTTCTCCGGCACCGCGCTGCCCGACGAGGGCACCATGCTCACCCGGGTCCGCCAGGCCCCCGAGATGACGGGCGCCGACCTCTCCGCCGAGGTCGCCACCAAGGAGCCGTACGTCGTCCCCGCGATCGGTGAGAAGAAGTTCACCGTCGCCGCCGTCGACCTCGGCATCAAGGGCATGACCCCGCACCGGATGGCCGAGCGCGGCATCGAGGTGCACGTGCTGCCCGCCACGGCGAGCGTCGAGGACGTGTACGCCGTGAACCCGGACGGCGTGTTCTTCTCCAACGGCCCCGGCGACCCGGCCACCGCCGACCACCCGGTCTCCGTCATGCGGGCCGTCCTGGAGCGGGGCACCCCGCTGTTCGGCATCTGCTTCGGCAACCAGATCCTCGGTCGCGCGCTGGGCTTCGGCACCTACAAGCTGAAGTACGGCCACCGCGGCATCAACCAGCCGGTGCAGGACCGCACCACCGGCAAGGTCGAGGTCACCGCGCACAACCACGGCTTCGCCGTCGACGCCCCGCTCGACCAGGTCTCCGAGACCCCCTTCGGCCGCGCCGAGGTCTCCCACGTCTGCCTCAACGACAACGTGGTGGAGGGCCTCCAGCTTCTCGACAAGCCGGCCTTCAGCGTCCAGTACCACCCCGAAGCGGCAGCCGGCCCGCACGACGCCGCCTACCTGTTCGACCGCTTCGTGAAGCTCATGGAGGGCCAGCGTGCCTAAGCGCACCGATATCCAGTCCGTCCTGGTCATCGGCTCCGGCCCGATCGTCATCGGCCAGGCCGCCGAGTTCGACTACTCCGGCACCCAGGCGTGCCGCGTCCTCAAGGCCGAGGGCCTGCGCGTCATCCTCGTCAACTCCAACCCGGCGACGATCATGACCGACCCGGAGATCGCCGACGCCACCTACGTCGAGCCGATCACCCCCGAGTTCGTCGAGAAGATCATCGCCAAGGAGCGCCCCGACGCGCTGCTGCCCACCCTCGGCGGCCAGACGGCCCTGAACACCGCGATCTCCCTGCACGAGAACGGCGTCCTGGAGAAGTACGGCGTCGAGCTGATCGGCGCCAACGTCGAGGCCATCCACAAGGGCGAGGACCGCGACCAGTTCAAGCTCGTCGTGGAGGAGGTCCGCAAGAAGATCGGGCACGGCGAGTCCGCCCGCTCGGTCATCTGCCACTCCATGGAGGACGTCCTCGCGGGCGTGGAGCAGCTCGGCGGCTACCCGGTCGTCGTCCGCCCCTCCTTCACCATGGGCGGCGCCGGCTCCGGTTTCGCGCACGACGAGGAGGAGCTGCGCCGCATCGCCGGCCAGGGCCTCACGCTCTCCCCGACCACCGAGGTGCTGCTGGAGGAGTCCATCCTCGGCTGGAAGGAGTACGAGCTGGAGCTGATGCGCGACAAGAACGACAACGTCGTGGTTGTCTGCTCCATCGAGAACTTCGACCCCATGGGCGTGCACACCGGCGACTCGATCACCGTCGCCCCCGCGATGACGCTCACCGACCGCGAGTACCAGGTGCTGCGCGACGTCGGCATCGCGATCATCCGTGAGGTCGGCGTCGACACCGGCGGCTGCAACATCCAGTTCGCGGTCAACCCCGAGGACGGCCGGGTCATCGTCATCGAGATGAACCCGCGCGTGTCCCGCTCCTCCGCGCTCGCCTCCAAGGCGACCGGCTTCCCGATCGCCAAGATCGCCGCGAAGCTGGCCGTCGGCTACACGCTGGACGAGATCCCGAACGACATCACGCAGGAGACCCCGGCCTCCTTCGAGCCGACCCTCGACTACGTGGTCGTCAAGGCCCCCCGCTTCGCCTTCGAGAAGTTCCCGTCCGCCGACTCCACCCTCACCACCACGATGAAGTCGGTCGGCGAGGCCATGGCCATCGGCCGCAACTTCACGGAGGCCTTCCAGAAGGCGCTGCGCTCGCTGGAGAAGAAGGGCAGCCAGTTCACCTTCGTGGGCGAGCCCGGCGACAAGGAGGAGCTGCTGCGCGCCGCGGTCCGTCCGACCGACGGCCGGATCAACACGGTCATGCAGGCCATCCGCGCGGGCGCCACCCCCGAGGAGGTCTTCGCGTACACGAAGATCGACCCCTGGTTCGTCGACCAGCTCTTCCTCATCAAGGAGATCGCCGACGAGCTCGCCGAGGCCCCCGAGCTGACCCGCGAGCTGCTGGCCGAGGCCAAGCGGCACGGCTTCTCCGACCAGCAGATCGCCGAGATCCGCGGCCTGCGCGAGGACGTCGTCCGCGAGGTCCGCCACGCGCTCGGCATCCGCCCGGTCTACAAGACGGTCGACACCTGCGCCGCCGAGTTCGCCGCCAGGACGCCGTACTTCTACTCCTCCTACGACGAGGAGACGGAGATCGCGCCGCGCGAGAAGCCCGCGGTGATCATCCTGGGCTCCGGCCCGAACCGCATCGGCCAGGGCATCGAGTTCGACTACTCCTGTGTCCACGCCTGCTTCGCGCTCAGGGACGCGGGCTACGAGACGGTGATGGTCAACTGCAACCCGGAGACCGTCTCCACCGACTACGACACCTCCGACCGCCTGTACTTCGAGCCGCTGACGCTCGAGGACGTGCTGGAGATCGTCCACGCCGAGCAGCAGGCCGGCCCGATCGCGGGCGTCGTCGTCCAGCTCGGCGGCCAGACCCCGCTCGGCCTCGCCCAGGCGCTCAAGGACAACGGCTTGCCGATCGTCGGCACCTCCCCGGAGGCGATCCACGCCGCCGAGGACCGCGGCGCCTTCGGCCGCGTCCTGAAGGAGGCCGGCCTGCCGGCCCCCAAGCACGGCACCGCGACCACCTTCGCCGAGGCCAAGGCCATCGCCGACGAGATCGGCTACCCGGTCCTCGTCCGCCCCTCCTACGTGCTCGGCGGCCGCGGCATGGAGATCGTCTACGACGAGGCCCGCCTGGAGTCGTACATCGCCGAGTCGACCGAGATCAGCCCCACCCGGCCGGTCCTCGTCGACCGCTTCCTCGACGACGCGATCGAGATCGACGTCGACGCGCTCTACGACGGCGAGGAGCTGTACCTCGGCGGCGTCATGGAGCACATCGAGGAGGCCGGCATCCACTCCGGCGACTCGGCGTGCGCCCTGCCCCCGATCACCCTCGGCGGCTTCGACATCAAGCGGCTGCGCGCCTCCACCGAGGCCATCGCCAAGGGCGTCGGCGTGCGCGGCCTGATCAACATCCAGTTCGCGATGGCGGGCGACATCCTCTACGTCCTGGAGGCCAACCCGCGCGCCTCGCGCACGGTGCCCTTCACCTCCAAGGCGACCGCGGTGCCGCTGGCCAAGGCCGCCGCCCGGATCTCGCTGGGCGCGACCATCGCCGAGCTGCGCGCCGAGGGCCTGCTGCCCCAGCACGGCGACGGCGGCGAGCTGCCGCTCGACGCGCCGATCTCCGTCAAGGAGGCCGTCATGCCGTGGTCCCGCTTCCGGGACATCCACGGCCGTGGCGTCGACACCGTCCTCGGCCCCGAGATGCGCTCCACCGGCGAGGTCATGGGCATCGACTCGGTCTTCGGCACGGCGTACGCCAAGTCGCAGGCCGGCGCCTACGGCCCGCTGCCCACCAAGGGCCGCGCGTTCATCTCGGTCGCCAACCGCGACAAGCGCTCGATGATCTTCCCGGCGCGGGAGCTGGTCGCCCACGGCTTCGAGCTGCTGGCCACCTCCGGCACCGCCGAGGTCCTCAAGCGCAACGGCATCCACGCCACGGTCGTGCGCAAGCAGTCCGAGGGCCCCGGCCCCAACGGGGAGAAGACCATCGTCCAGCTGATCCACGACGGCGAGGTCGACCTCATCGTCAACACCCCGTACGGCACCGGCGGCCGCCTCGACGGCTACGAGATCCGTACGGCGGCCGTGGCCCGGTCCGTGCCGTGCCTGACGACGGTCCAGGCGCTCGCCGCCGCCGTCCAGGGCATCGACGCCCTCAACCACGGCGACGTGGGCGTCCGATCGCTCCAGGAACACGCGGAATTCCTGACCGCGGCCCGCGACTAGCAGCCCTCGAGGGGGACACCGGAAACGGTGTCCCCCTCTTCATGGGGCCCTCCCCGAGGACACCGATGTACAAGATCTTCTTCAACCTCTTCTTCCGGCGGATGGACCCGGAGGCGGCCCACCACCTGGCCTTCCGCTGGATCCGCCTGGCCGTGCGCGTCCCCGTGCTGCGCACCTTCGTCGCGGCCGCGCTCGCGCCCCGGTACGAGGAGCTGCGCACCGAGGCCTTCGGCCTGCGCATGCACGGCCCGTTCGGGCTCGCCGCCGGCTTCGACAAGAACGCCGTCGCCATCGACGGCATGGCGATGCTCGGCTTCGACCACGTCGAGATCGGCACCGTCACCGGCGAGCCGCAGCCCGGCAACCCCAGGAAGCGGCTGTTCCGCCTGGTCGCCGACCGCGCGCTGATCAACCGCATGGGCTTCAACAACGACGGCTCGCTCGCCGTCGCCGCCCGCCTCGCCTCCCGCACGCCGGTCTTCCGGACCGTCGTGGGCGTCAACATCGGCAAGACCAAGGTCGTGCCGGAGGAAGAGGCCGTCCTCGACTACGTGAAGTCCGCCGAGCGGCTCGCGCCGTACGCCGACTACCTGGTCGTCAACGTCTCCTCGCCCAACACGCCCGGCCTGCGCGACCTCCAGGCCACCGAGGCGCTGCGCCCGCTGCTGACCGCCGTCCGCGAGGCCGCCGACCGCACGGTCACCACGCGGCGCGTCCCGCTCCTGGTGAAGATCGCGCCCGACCTCGCCGACGAGGACGTCGACGCGGTCGCCGACCTCGCCGTGGAACTCGGCCTGGACGGCATCATCGCGACCAACACCACCATCGCCCGCGACGGTCTGGGCCTGACCTCCGACCCGTCCCTGGTGAAGGAGACCGGCGGCCTGTCCGGGGCGCCCCTGAAGGAACGCTCCCTGCAGGTGCTGCGCCGCCTCTACGCGCGCGTGGGCGACCGGATCACCCTGGTCGGCGTCGGCGGCATCGAGAACGCCGAGGACGCCTGGCAGCGCATCCTGGCCGGCGCCACGCTGGTCCAGGGCTACAGCGCCTTCGTCTACGAGGGACCCTTCTGGGCCCGCGCCATCCACAAGGGCCTCGCCGCGCGGCTGCGCCAGAGCCCGTACGCCACTCTCGCCGACGCGGTCGGCGCCGACGTGAGGAAGCCCCGATGACCGGCACGAGCCCCCTGGAACCCTTCGGCGCCCGGCTGCGCCGCGCCATGGAGGAGCGGGGACCGCTGTGCGTGGGCATCGACCCGCACGCCTCCCTGCTCGCCGAGTGGGGCCTGAACGACGACGTGGCGGGCCTGGAGCGGTTCAGCCGCACGGTGGTCGAGGCGGTGGCCGACCGGGTCGCCGTGCTCAAGCCGCAGAGCGCGTTCTTCGAACGCTTCGGCTCGCGCGGTGTCGCGGTGCTGGAGAAGTCCGTCGAGGAGGCCCGCGCGGCCGGCGCGCTGGTCGTCATGGACGCCAAGCGCGGCGACATCGGCTCCACCATGGCCGCCTACGCCGAGTCGTTCCTGCGCCGGGGCGCCCCGCTGTTCTCCGACGCCCTCACCGTCTCGCCGTACCTCGGCTACGGCTCCCTGAAGCCCGCCGTCGAGCTGGCGCGGGAGAACGGCGCCGGGCTGTTCGTGCTGGCGCTGACGTCCAACCCGGAGGGCGGCGAGGTCCAGCACGCCGTGCGCGCGGACGGCCGCACCGTCGGCGCGACGATGCTCGCCCACCTCGCGGCCGAGAACGCGGGGGAGGAGCCCCTGGGGTCCTTCGGCGCGGTCGTCGGGGCGACGCTGGGCGACCTGTCCTCGTACGACCTGGCGATCAACGGTCCGCTGCTCGCGCCCGGCATCGGCGCGCAGGGGGCCACACCGACCGATCTGCCCACAGTGTTCGGAGCCGCGGTGCGCAACGTCGTCCCGAACGTCAGCCGGGGTGTTCTGCGTCACGGTCCCGACGTGGGCGCGCTGCGGACGGCCGCCGACCGCTTCGCGGAGGAGATCCGGGCCGCGGTGGCACCGGTCTGAGAGCTCCGCCGGGTCCTCCGGGGACTGCCTGAGGCTGGATACATCCACGAATCCAGGGCAGTATGTCTGAAATATCCGGTCCTGACTGAGGCTGACCAGGACTTTTCCTCTGTTCTCGCTGACTCTGGCGGACTTGACCGCTAGTCTCCGACGAGTGGGGCCACCTCCCACGCCCTCGAGGCAGTGGGGGAGAACGGGCAGCCGTGTTGCTCGTGGCTCCCCAGGTGTGGGGCGACTAGGTTCCTCACCGGTCCGTATCCGACAGTTCGACATCCGAGGTGACGTAGGCGTGGCTCTTCCGCCCCTTACCCCCGAACAGCGCGCAGCCGCGCTCGAAAAGGCCGCCGCGGCTCGCCGGGAGCGGGCCGAGGTCAAGAATCGACTCAAGCACTCCGGCGCCTCCCTTCACGAGGTCATCAAGCAGGGCCAGGAGAACGACGTCATCGGTAAGATGAAGGTCTCCGCCCTGCTCGAGTCCCTGCCGGGCGTGGGCAAGGTCCGCGCCAAGCAGATCATGGAGCGACTCGGCATCTCCGAGAGCCGCCGCGTGCGCGGTCTCGGTTCCAACCAGATCGCCTCCCTCGAGCGCGAATTCGGCGGCACCAACTCCTGACCCCGGGCTCGCCCGGGCCTGGTCCCGGGCACTCCGGGATTGCTGGAATAATCGCTGCATGAGTGAACGTCCGCGGCTGACCGTGCTCTCCGGACCCTCCGGGGTCGGCAAGAGCACGGTGGTCGCCCATATGCGCAAGGAACACCCCGAGGTCTGGCTCTCGGTGTCGGCGACGACCCGCAAGCCCCGCCCCGGTGAGAAGCACGGAGTCCACTACTTCTTCGTCACCGACGAGGAGATGGACAAGCTGATCGCCAACGGCGAGCTGCTGGAGTGGGCCGAGTTCGCCGGCAACCGCTACGGGACGCCGCGCGCGGCCGTGCTGGAGCGCCTGGAGGCGGGTGAGCCCGTCCTCCTGGAGATCGACCTCCAGGGTGCCCGGCAGGTCCGCGAGTCGATGCCCGAGGCCCAGCTGGTGTTCCTGGCTCCGCCCTCCTGGGAGGAGCTGGTGCGCAGGCTGACCGGCCGGGGCACCGAGCCGCCCGAGGTGATCGAGCGCCGGCTGGACGCGGCCAAGGTCGAACTCGCCGCCGAGACGGAGTTCGACGAGACGCTGGTCAACACCTCCGTCCAGGACGTCGCCCGTGAGCTGCTAGCCTTGATGAACGTCGTGTGACCGTCCGTGGTCGCCGCGGGCCTGGATCGCCGATCACAGACCCGGACCACGGTGCCGGCCGCGATCCCGGATCGCGGTCCTGGATCACGGCCCCGGATCACACGGACTGCATCTTTCCCATCCATCGGAAGGTAGAGCGTGTCCTCTTCCATCTCCGCGCCCGAGGGCATCATCAACCCGCCGATCGACGAGCTCCTCGAGGCCACCGACTCGAAGTACAGCCTCGTGATCTACGCGGCCAAGCGGGCCCGCCAGATCAACGCGTACTACTCGCAGCTCGGCGAGGGTCTCCTCGAGTACGTCGGTCCGCTCGTGGACACCCACGTCCACGAGAAGCCGCTCTCGATCGCGCTGCGTGAGATCAACGCGGGACTGCTGACCTCCGAGGCCGTCGAGGGCCCCGGTCAGTAAGTCATACGATCAGCCCACGGCTGGCCCTTCCACAGGCCCGGTAGCACGTCTGCCGGGCCTGTGGTGTCTCATGGGGGTGGTTGCCCGTTTCCGAGGTCCGGGGAGAGTCGACGGTGGACAAGCCGAAGGTCGTACTGGGGGTCAGCGGCGGCATCGCCGCGTACAAGGCCTGTGAGCTGCTGCGAAGGCTCACCGAGTCCGGACACGACGTCCGGGTCGTCCCCACCGCTTCCGCCCTGCACTTCGTCGGCGCCGCCACCTGGTCCGCGCTCTCCGGCAACCCCGTCTCCACACAGGTCTGGGACGACGTCCACGAGGTGCCGCACGTGCGCATCGGCCAGCAGGCCGACCTGGTCGTCGTCGCCCCGGCCACCGCCGACATGCTCGCCAAGGCCGCCCACGGCCTCGCCGACGACCTGCTCACCAACACCCTGCTCACCGCCCGCTGCCCGGTCGTCTTCGCGCCCGCGATGCACACCGAGATGTGGGAGCACCCGGCCACCCAGGAGAACGTGGCGACGTTGCGCCGCCGCGGCGCCCTCGTCATCGAGCCCGCCGTCGGCCGCCTCACCGGCGTCGACACCGGCAAGGGACGGCTGCCCGAGCCCGCCGAGATCTTCGAGGTCTGCCGCCGGGTGCTGGCCCGCGGGGTGCGCGAGCCCGACCTCACCGGCCGGCATGTCGTGGTCAGCGCCGGCGGCACCCGCGAGCCGCTGGACCCGGTCCGCTTCCTCGGCAACCGCTCCTCCGGCAAGCAGGGGTACGCCCTCGCCCGCACGGCCGCCGCGCGCGGCGCCCGGGTCACCCTGATCGCCGCCAACACCGCGCTGCCCGATCCGGCCGGGGTCGACGTCGTCCCGGTCGGCACCGCCGTCCAGCTGCGCGAGGCGGTGCTGAAGGCGGCCGCCGACGCCGACGCGGTCGTCATGGCCGCCGCGGTGGCCGATTTCCGCCCCGCGACCTACGCGGCCGGGAAGATCAAGAAGAAGGACGGCCAGGAGCCCGACCCGGTCGTCCTGGTCCGCAACCCCGACATCCTCGCCGAGATATCCGCCGACCGGGCTCGCCCCGGTCAGGTGATCGTGGGCTTCGCCGCGGAGACCGACGACGTGCTGGCCAACGGCCGCAGAAAGCTCCAGCGCAAGGGCTGCGACCTGCTGGTGGTCAACGAGGTGGGGGAGCGCAAGACCTTCGGCGCCGAGGAGAGCGAGGCCGTGGTGCTGGCCGCCGACGGCGGCGAGACCCCCGTCCCGCACGGCCCCAAGGAGCACGTGGCCGAAATCGTGTGGGACCTGGTCGCCGAGCGCCTGACCTGACCGCCCGGCCGGCCCGTCCCTCGTACGCCTGGACGACACGCCGGTGCGCCTGCGTCTTCCGGCATTGACGGTGTGGCGCCTCTGGCCAATGCCACGGAAGATTGGGCAGAATGCCCGTGCCGCAGGTCACAGCGCTCCCGAGAGGCGAGACGGGTGGTCCGGCGGACGAGTGCGACCGATAAACTGTTCCAGGACGACGCCGGGCGCAGCCCCGTCCCGTCCACCCATGATCAGCCAGCAGCCGCTGCAACCCCAGGGAGCGTTGTGTCCCGTCGCCTGTTCACTTCGGAGTCCGTGACCGAGGGTCACCCCGACAAGATCGCTGACCAGATCAGCGACACCATTCTCGACGCGCTGCTGCGCGAGGACCCGACCTCCCGGGTCGCCGTCGAGACCCTGATCACGACCGGCCTGGTCCACGTGGCCGGCGAGGTCACGACCAAGGCCTACGCCCCGATCCCGCAGCTCGTCCGGGACAAGATCCTGGAGATCGGCTACGACTCCTCGAAGAAGGGCTTCGACGGCGCCTCCTGCGGCGTGTCCGTGTCGATCGGCTCGCAGTCCCCGGACATCGCGCAGGGCGTCGACACGGCGTACGAGACCCGCGTCGAGGGCGACGAGGACGAGCTGGACCGGCAGGGCGCCGGCGACCAGGGCCTGATGTTCGGCTACGCGACGGACGAGACGCCGACGCTCATGCCGCTCCCGATCTTCCTGGCCCACCGGCTGTCCAAGCGCCTGACGGACGTCCGCAAGAACGGCACGATCCCCTACCTGCGCCCCGACGGGAAGACCCAGGTCACCATCGAGTACGACGGTGACAAGGCCGTCCGCCTCGACACCGTGGTGGTCTCCTCGCAGCACGCCTCGGACATCGACCTGGACTCGTTGCTGGCGCCCGACATCCGCGAGTTCGTGGTCGAGCCGGAGCTGAAGGCGCTGCTGGACGAGGGCATCAAGCTCGACACCGAGGGCTACCGCCTGCTGGTGAACCCGACCGGCCGCTTCGAGATCGGCGGTCCGATGGGCGACGCGGGCCTGACCGGTCGCAAGATCATCATCGACACCTACGGCGGCATGGCCCGTCACGGAGGCGGCGCGTTCTCCGGCAAGGACCCGTCCAAGGTGGACCGCTCGGCGGCGTACGCGATGCGCTGGGTCGCGAAGAACGTGGTCGCCGCGGGTCTCGCCGCCCGCTGCGAGGTGCAGGTGGCGTACGCGATCGGCAAGGCGGAGCCCGTGGGTCTCTTCATCGAGACCTTCGGCACCCACAAGATCGAGCCCGAGAAGATCGAGAAGGCCATCGACGAGGTCTTCGACCTGCGTCCGGCCGCGATCATCCGCGACCTCGACCTGCTGCGTCCGATCTACGCCCAGACCGCCGCGTACGGTCACTTCGGGCGGGAGCTGCCCGACTTCACCTGGGAGCGCACCGACCGCGTCGACGCGCTGCGCGAGGCGGCGGGGCTGTAAGGCCCGACCTGCTCACGAGGCCCGGCACCCTTCGGGGGTGCCGGGCCTCGGTGCGTGCGGGGGTGCGCGAGTGTTGGGCGGTGACGGGTCCCGCGGGGGCGGGCGCGGGCCCCGCGTGGGTGGGGGGAGGACCCGCGTGGGCGGTGAGGGGTCTTGCTTGGGCGGCGGGGCGTGGCGGCCCGTCCGGGTCGGATGCCAGCGCGTCCCGGTGCGTCCCGGTGCGGTGCGGTGCCGGTCTCGGTCCGGTCCGGTGGTCCGGTGTCCGCTCCGGGCCCCGTGTCGGGTCCGGTTCCGGTGGCTCCCCGGCTCGGGACCGGGCCCGCCGTGGCTCGCCTCGCCGCCGGTCCGAGCCCGGTTCAGGTCCCGGCCCCGGAGGCCGAGGTGTGTCCGGGCCGTGCGCCGGTGTCAGTGCGGTTTGGTAAGAATGCAAGCGTGAGCAGCGAGAACGGGCGGGGCGGCGAGGGCGCGGAGGGTGCGCCGCCGGAGCAGCTCGCGCTCATCCGGGAGAGCGTGCGCAAGGCGCGGGAGCCGCGGGCCAAGCCGCGGACCTGGCGGGGCGCCGCGCTGGCCAGGGAGCTGCCCGTGGCCCGGGTGCTCGTGGACAAGGGCGTGCTGCACCTCGACCGGTACTTCGACTACGCCGTGCCCGATGAGCTGGACGCCGACGCGCAGCCCGGCGTGCGGGTGCGGGTGCGGTTCGGGGCCGGGCGGCACCGGGTGCGCGAAGGCCGCCGCGAGGGCGGGGGCCTGATCGACGGCTTCCTGATCGAGCGGCGCGCCGAGTCCGACTACTCCGGACCGCTCGCCGCGCTCGCCCAGGTCGTGTCGCCGGAACCCGTGCTGAGCGAGGAGCTGCTCGGGCTGGCCCGGGCCGTCGCCGACCGGTACGCGGGCAGCCTCGCCGATGTGCTGCAACTGGCCGTGCCGCCGCGCAACGCACGCGCCGAGCAGCGGCCCTCACCCGCGCCGCTGCCCCCGCCGCCGGCGCCGGAGCCGGGCTCCTGGGAGCGGTACGAGCGCGGCGCGGCGTTCCTCGCGGCACTGGCCTCCGGCGGCGCGCCACGGGCCGTGTGGAACGCGCTGCCCGGCCCGCACTGGAGCGAGGAGCTGGCGCGGGCCGTCGCCGCGACGCTCGCCTCGGGCCGCGGCGCGCTGGTCGTCGTACCGGACGGGCGGGCCGCCGCGCGCGTCGACGCGGCGCTGACCGGCCTGCTGGGGGAGGGGCGGCACGCGCTGCTCACCGCCGACGCCGGGCCGGAGAAGCGGTACCGGGAGTGGCTGGCCGTACGCAGAGGTGCCGTGCGGGCCGTCGTCGGGACGCGCGCCGCCATGTTCGCGCCCGTGCGCGATCTCGGACTGGTGGCCCTCTGGGACGACGGCGACGACAGCCACAGCGAGCAGCACGCGCCCCAGCCGCACGCGCGGGAGGTGCTGCTGCTGCGCGCCGCCCAGGACCGGTGCGCCTTCCTGCTGGGAGGCTGGAGCTGCACCGTCGAGGCGGCGCAGCTGGTGGAGAGCGGCTGGGCCCGGCCCCTGGTAGCCGGGCGCGAGCAGGTACGGGCCGCCGCGCCGCTCGTGCGGACGGTAGGCGACCAGGACCTGGCGCGCGACGAGGCCGCGCGGGCGGCCCGGCTGCCCACGCTGGCCTGGCAGGCCGTCCGGGAAGGGCTGCGGCACGGACCGGTCCTGGTGCAGGTGCCGCGTCGGGGGTACGTCCCACGGATGGCGTGCGCCCGCTGCCGCGAGCCCGCGCGCTGCCGGCACTGCGCCGGACCGCTGGAGGCGCTGGAGGCCCAGGACGTCCAGGGCGCCGGGGCTCTGCGGTGCGGGTGGTGCGGACGGGGCGAGGAGTCCTGGCACTGCCCGGAGTGCGGGTCGTTCCGGCTGCGCGCGCAGATCGTGGGGGCGCGGCGCACCGCGGAGGAGCTGGGGCGGGCGTTCCCGGCGGTTCCGGTGCGCACCTCGGGCCGCGAGCACGTGCTGGACACGGTGCCCGGGACGCCCGCCCTGGTGGTCAGCACACCGGGCGCCGAACCGGTCGCGGAGGGCGGTTACGCCGCCGCGCTGCTGCTCGACGGCTGGGCCATGCTGGGGCGGCCGGATCTGCGCGCGGGCGAGGACGCGCTGCGGCGCTGGATCGCGGCCGGCGCGCTGGTGCGGCCGCAGCGGGCCGGCGGCACGGTGGTGATCGTCGCCGAGCCGACCCTGCGGCCCGTGCAGGCCCTGGTGCGCTGGGACCCGGTCGGCCACGCGGTACGGGAACTCGCCGAGCGCGCCGAGCTGGGGTTCCCGCCGGTGTCGCGGATGGCGGCGGTCTCCGGGACGGCGGAGGCGGTCGCGGAGTTCCTGACGATGGTCGAGCTGCCCCCTGAGGCGGAGGTGCTGGGGCCGGTGCCGCTGCCCGCCGCCGCGCCCGGCCGGCCCCGGCGGCCCGGTGCACCGCCGCCCGGCGAGCACTGGGAGCGCGCGCTGATCCGGGTGCCGCCGGGGCGCGGTGCCGCGCTGGCGAGCGCCCTGAAGGCCACCCAGGCGGCCCGGATGGCCCGGGGGAGCGGGGCGCCGGTCCGGGTGCGGATCGATCCGCCGGACATCGGGTGAGCGGCGGGGCGGGTGGGCGAGTGCGCCATCGCCGCGCCGCCTACCCGCACGCCCGCGCCATCGGGCCACTCCCAGGCACTCCGGTCGCCCCGGACACCCCCGACACCGCGGACACACGGCCACCCCGGACACACCGGACGCACCAGGCGCACGGACCACCCGGACACTCCGGTCACCCCGGACACACGAGACTGCCCTCCCGGCCCCGTGCCGGGAGGGCAGGTGCGGGGGAGGCGTCAGCCGTTGCGTGGTGCGGGGAACGCCGTCGGCCTGGCCTCGTCGCGCAGGGCCGGGCTGCCCGCCGTCGGCTGCGTCGGCATGGAGCGGGCGGCCGGGACCGTGGTGACCGCCGGCAGCCCGGTGCCCACGTTGACCGTGCGGGTGCCCGACGGCTCGGTGCCGCGCTCGGTCTCGGCGGCGGCCTGCGCGGCGGCCCGGCGGGAGCCGTACCGGCGGTGGACGGCCTGCTTGGTGACTCCGAGGGCGGAGCCCACCGCGTCCCACGAGAAGCCGAGCGAGCGGTCGAAGTCGACCGCGGCCGTCACCAGGGTCTCGACACTGTCCCGCAGCTCCTGGGCGAGACGGACCGTCGGGGCGGGAGCGCGTCCGTAGACGACGAAGCCCGTGGAGGGGCCGGAGCGGCGTGGGCGGTAGACGTTGCCCAGCTGGGCGGTGAGCGTGCGCAGCGCGTCCACCTGCCGGCGGACCCGCTCGATGTCCCGCACCAGCAAGTGCAGGCTGGCCCGAGCCTGGGCGTCGTGGGTTGCGTGGTCGGCCATGAACAAGCCTCTCGAACCGGCGTTGAAGAGAAAGGATCGGGCCGCGATCGCGGCCCGTAGTGGTCAACTCTTTCTTGACCAACGCCGATTCGCGCCGCTGGTCACGCACGGGGGGCGTATGGGCATATGCGTACGCCCCCCGAGGGGGACGCGCGCGATGCGCCCCGCCTGCGGCTTTCCGCCGTCGACGGCCCGGCGTCCATGGTCACTAGACTGGTGCGCCGCCCGCATCCGCCCCCGTCCGAGAGGCCCGTGCCCACCCATGAAGCTCGTCTTCGCCGGTACCCCCGAGGTCGCCGTTCCCGCCCTGGACGCTCTGCTCGCCTCCGGGCGGCACGAGGTGGCCGCCGTCGTCACCCGGCCCGACGCGCCGGCCGGGCGGGGCCGCAGGCTGGTCGCCTCGCCCGTGGCCGAGCGGGCGGAGGAGGCCGGCATCGAGGTGCTGAAGCCCGCCAAACCGCGGGACCCGGAGTTCCTGGACCGGCTGCGCGCGATCGCCCCGGACTGCTGCCCGGTCGTCGCGTACGGCGCGCTGCTGCCGCGGGTCGCCCTCGACGTCCCCCGGCACGGCTGGGTCAACCTGCACTTCTCGCTGCTGCCCGCCTGGCGCGGCGCGGCGCCCGTGCAGCACTCCATCATGGCGGGCGACGAGATCACCGGCGCCTCCACCTTCCTCATCGAGGAGGGACTGGACTCCGGCCCGGTCTACGGCACCGTCACCGAGGAGATCCGCCCCACCGACACCAGCGGCGACCTGCTGACCCGGCTCGCCTTCGCCGGGGCGGGGCTGCTGGCCGCCACCATGGACGGCATCGAGGACGGCTCCCTCAAGGCCGTACCGCAGCCCGCCGAGGGCGTCAGCCTCGCACCGAAGATCACCGTCGAGGACGCGCGCGTCGACTGGGCGGCGCCCGCGCTGCGGGTCGACCGCGTGGTGCGCGGCTGCACCCCGGCGCCCGGCGCGTGGACCACCTTCCGCGGGGAGCGGCTGAAGCTCATCCAGGTCGCCCTGGTGCCCGGGCGGACCGACCTGGCGCCCGGCAAGCTGTCCGTCGGCAAGAACAACGTGTACGCCGGCACCGGTTCGCACGCCGTCGAGCTGCTGTGGGTGCAGGCCCAGGGCAAGAAGCCGATGCGGGCGGCGGACTGGGCGCGCGGGGTGCGGATCGGCGACGACGAGTCCGTCGGCTCCTGACGCGGGGGCGAGCCGCGGGCCGCCGCCGCGGGTGACCGGGTGACCGTGGTGTCGGAGGGGACAGGGGTGACCGGGGAGACCGGGGAGAGGGCCGGCGCGGCCGGTTCGCGCGCGTCGTAGGCTGGTCGCACACCGTATACAGAACACCGGAGCACCTTTTCGTGAGCGACACCCCCCGGCGGCCCCGCAAGCCCGGCAAGCCCTACCGTCGGCCCCAGAAGGACCCCGTCCGCGTCCTCGCCTTCGAGGCGCTGCGCGCCGTGGACGAGCGGGACGCCTACGCCAACCTCGTGCTGCCGCCGCTGCTGCGCAAGGCGCGCGAGAAGGAGGGGCCCGAGAAGTTCGACGGGCGGGACGCCGCGCTGGCCACCGAGCTGGTCTACGGGACCCTGCGCCGGCAGGGCACCTACGACGCGGTCATCGCGGCCTGCGTCGACCGGCCGCTGCGCGAGGTCGACCCGCCGGTGCTGGACGTGCTGAGCCTCGGCGCGCACCAGCTGCTCGGCACCCGCATCCCCCCGCACGCCGCCGTCTCCGCCACCGTGGAACTGGCCCGCGTGGTGCTCGGCGACGGGCGCGCCAAGTTCGTCAACGCCGTGCTGCGCAAGGTCGCCCAGCACGACCTCGACGGCTGGCTCGAGCGGATCGCGCCGCCCTACGACGAGGACCCCGAGGACCACCTCTCCGTCGTCCACTCCCACCCGCGCTGGGTCGTCTCCGCGCTGTGGGACTCGCTCGGCGGCGGCCGGGACGGCATCGAGCGGCTGCTGGCGGCGGACAACGAGCGCCCCGAGGTGACGCTGGTCGCCCGCCCCGGCCGGGCCACGGCCGAGGAGCTGCTGGCCGAGGACGCCGCGGTGCCGGGCCGCTGGTCGCCGTACGCCGTCCGGCTCACCGAGGGCGGTGAGCCCGGCGCGATCCAGGCCGTGCGCGAGGGACGGGCCGGGGTGCAGGACGAGGGCAGCCAGCTCGTCGCGCTCGCGCTCGCCAACGCCCCGCTGGAAGGGCCGGACGAGAGGTGGCTGGACGGCTGCGCCGGACCCGGCGGCAAGGCGGCGCTGCTCGCCGCGCTCGCCGCGGAGCGGGGCGCCACGCTGCTCGCCTCCGAGAAGCAGACCCACCGGGCGGGGCTGGTCGCCAAGGCCCTGCACGGCAACCCCGGCCCCTACCAGGTCATCGCTGCCGACGGCACCCGCCCGCCGTGGCGGCCCGGCAGCTTCGACCGGGTCCTGATGGACGTGCCCTGCACCGGGCTCGGCGCGCTGCGCCGCCGCCCCGAGGCCCGCTGGCGGCGCCGCCCGGAGGACCTGGACGGCTTCGCGCCGCTCCAGCGCGCCCTGCTGCGCACCGCCCTGGAGTCCGTGCGCGTCGGCGGCGTCGTCGGCTACGCCACCTGCTCCCCGCTGCTGCCCGAGACCCGGGCCGTGGTGGCCGACCTGGTCAAGCAGTTCCCGGACGCGGAGATGATCGACGCCCGCCCGCTCCTCCCCGGCGTCCCCGACCTCGGCGAGGGCCCCGACGTCCAGCTCTGGCCCCACCTGCACGGCACGGACGCGATGTACCTGGCCCTGATCCGCCGCACCGCCTGAGGGACGGCGCTCGGAGAGGGCGGGGCGTGGCATCGTACGGCCCCGTCGCGGGGGCGCGACCGGCCCCCGCCGGCCCGCAGCCGAAATCGAACGGGGACCGATGCCACCAACCCCCGGAGGTCATGGCAGTCTTGGGTCATGGCCGTGCAGATCAACCCCAGCATCCTGTCCGCCGACTTCGCCCGTCTCGCCGACGAGGCGAAGGCGGTCGAGGGAGCCGACTGGCTCCATGTCGACGTCATGGACAACCATTTCGTCCCGAACCTGACGCTCGGCGTGCCGGTCGTGGAGTCCCTGGCCCGTGCGACGGACACGCCGCTGGACTGCCACCTGATGATCGAGGCCCCCGACCGCTGGGCGCCGCAGTACGTGGAGGCGGGTGCCTCCTCGGTCACCTTCCACGTCGAGGCCGCCGCCGCTCCGGTGCGTCTCGCGCGGGAGATCCGGGCCAAGGGTGCCCGCGCCTCGATGGCGCTGAAGCCCGCGACGCCCGTCGAGCCGTACGAGGACCTGCTGCCCGAGCTGGACATGCTGCTCATCATGACGGTGGAGCCGGGCTTCGGCGGTCAGGCGTTCCTCGACATCATGCTGCCGAAGATCCGGCGCACCCGGGAGCTGATCGCCAAGCACGGCCTGCAGCTGTGGCTCCAGGTGGACGGCGGAGTCTCGGCTTCCACCATCGAGCGGTGCGCCGAGGCCGGCGCCGATGTCTTCGTGGCCGGATCGGCGGTCTACGGGGCATCCGACCCGGCCGAGGCGGTACGTGCACTGCGCACCCAGGCCGAGGCGGCCACCGCCAAGGCGTCGTGGGCGTGCGACCACTGAGCGTCAGGAACGTGAACGGCGCCCATCAGGGCTGATCAAGCGCGCCGGATCTGCAAGGATGAACGGCGAATCCAGAGTGTGAACAGCAGTGAGGAGATCGCCGTGTCGGGTATGTCGGCGGGCCGGTCAGCCATGCGGATGGGACCCGCTGAGCTGGTGCAGGCGGCGGCCATGGCCCGCCGCTTCTACCTCGAGGGCAAGTCCAAGATCCAGATCGCCGAGGAGTTCGGCGTCAGCCGCTTCAAGGTGGCCCGGGTCCTGGAGACCGCCCTCGAACGGGACCTCGTACGCATCGAGATCCGGGTCCCGGCCGAGCTGGACGCCGAGCGCTCCGACGCGCTGCGCGCCCGCTACGGCCTCAGGCACGCCGTGGTGGTCGAGTCGCCGCCCGAGTCGCAGGAGACCCCGGACCCCGAGAACCTCGGGGAGGTGGCCGCGGACCTGCTCGGCGAGCTGGTCAACGAGGGCGATGTGCTGGGCCTGGCCTGGGGCCGGTCCACCATCCACATGGCCGCGGCCCTCGACCGGCTCCCGCCGTGCACCGTGGTGCAGCTGACCGGGGTGTACGACGCGGGGACCGCCGAACGCGGCTCGGTGGAGGCCGTACGGCGGGCCGCCCAGGTCTCGGGTGGCGACGCCCACCCCATCTACGCGCCGATGCTGCTGCCGGACGCGGCCACCGCGGCGGCGCTGCGCAACCAGACCGGGATCGCCCGGGCCTTCGAGTACTTCGACAAGGTCACGGTCGCCTGTGTCTCCATCGGCTCCTGGGAGCCGGGCATCTCGACGGTGCACGACATGCTCAGCGACGAGGAGCGGGCGCACTACGCCTCGCTCGGCGTCGCCGCCGAGATGTCCGCACACCTCTTCGACGCGGAGGGCCGCCGGATCGGCCGCGACCTCGGCGAGCGGTGCATCACCGTCAAGGCCGACCAGCTGCGCCGCATCCCGGAGGTCGTGGCCATCGCGGGCGGGCAGCGCAAGGGGCCCGCGATCGACGCGGTGCTGCGCTCCGGGCTGGTCACCAGCCTGGTCACCGACACCTCGGCCGCGGACTACCTGATGACGGCCGGCCCGGCGCCCAAGCCCGCGCTGAACCGGGCGGACCCGGACGGCCACTGACGCGACCGGCTCATGCGGGCGGACACCGGCCGCCCCCGACGGCTCCCGGCGACGGGCGCCGCGGGGGCGGCCGTGCCGCATCCGCCTCATGCCGCCGCGATGCGGACCCGCCCGCCGAGGGGCCGCTGCCCGCGTGCGAGGTGTCTCCCGGGCGACGCACGAGGCGCCCGCGCCCACCGTGGCGCTCGCGCTTGGAGAATCCTCCGAAGAGCTTCCTGACCAGCTCGGATGAACTGCCCGTACGTCCGTGACCGGGTGCTATGGGACAATGAAGTACGTGCTCTTTCCCCCTGGCTGACCTGTCCGGGGGCCACCTCTGATCGACTGGGATGTGCAGCACGTGCGTTTCCTCAACGACATCCAGCCCTCGTACGACCTGACGTACGACGACGTGTTCATGGTGCCGCGCCGTAGCGCGGTCGGCTCCCGGCAGGGCGTGGACCTCAGCTCCCCGGACGGCACGGGCACCACGATCCCGCTCGTCGTCGCCAACATGACCGCCATCGCCGGCCGCCGGATGGCCGAGACCGTGGCCCGGCGCGGCGGCCTCGTGGTCATCCCGCAGGACATCCCGATCGAGGTCGTCACCGACGTCATCTCCTGGGTCAAGAGCCGCCACCTGGTGCTGGACACCCCGATCGTGCTCGCCCCCCACCAGACCGTGGCCGACGCGCTGTCGCTGCTGCCCAAGCGGGCGCACAACGCCGGTGTGGTCGTCGACGAGGACCAGCGCCCGGTGGGCGTCGTCACCGACGCGGACCTGAGCGGCGTGGACCGCTTCACCCAGCTCGAAGTGGTCATGTCCAAGGACCTGCTCCTGCTGGACGCCGGCATCGACCCGCGCGAGGCCTTCAACACCCTCGACCACCACAACCGGCGCTACGCCCCGGCGGTCGACGAGGACGGCAGGCTCGCGGGCATCCTCACCCGCAAGGGCGCCCTGCGCGCCACCCTGTACACCCCGGCCGTGGACGCGCACGGCAGGCTGCGCATCGCCGCCGCCGTCGGCATCAACGGCGACGTGGCGGGCAAGGCGAAGCAGCTGCTGGACGCGGGCGTCGACACCCTCGTCATCGACACCGCGCACGGCCACCAGGAGTCGATGATCAGCGCGATCCGGACCGTGCGCGCGCTCGACCCGCAGGTGCCGATCGTCGCGGGCAACATCGTCTCCGCCGAGGGCGTCAAGGACCTGGTCGACGCGGGCGCCGACATCATCAAGGTCGGTGTGGGCCCCGGCGCCATGTGCACCACCCGCATGATGACCGGCGTCGGCCGGCCGCAGTTCTCCGCGGTGCTGGAGTGCGCCGCCGAGGCGAAGAAGTACGGCAAGCACGTGTGGGCCGACGGCGGTGTCCGCCACCCCCGCGACGTGGCGATGGCCCTCGCGGCCGGGGCCTCCAACGTGATGATCGGCTCCTGGTTCGCCGGCACCTACGAGTCCCCGGGCGACCTCCAGCACGACGCCGACGGCCGCGCCTACAAGGAGTCGTTCGGCATGGCGTCGGCGCGGGCCGTGCGCAACCGTACGTCCGAGGAGTCGGCGTACGACCGCGCCCGCAAGGCGCTGTTCGAGGAGGGCATCTCCACCTCCCGGATGTTCCTCGACCCGGCCCGTCCGGGCGTCGAGGACCTGATCGACTCGATCATCGCGGGCGTCCGCTCCTCGTGCACCTACGCCGGTGCCGCCTCCCTGGAGGAGTTCGCCGAGAAGGCCGTCGTCGGCATCCAGAGCGCGGCCGGCTACGCCGAGGGCAAGCCGCTGCACGCCAGCTGGAACTGACCCGCGGTCCCCACGGAAGGCCCCCGGAGAACCGGGGGCCTTTCGCATGCCCTTCTCCTGCCCGGAGTTCCAGCGGACGGAGGTCCGGCGGCCCTCGACGGCCCGCGCCGGCCGCTCGGCATATCCGGACGATCAGGACCGGAACGCAACACTCGAAAGCCCTCGCGCAACGAACCCACGCCCGGCCCGTATCAACGCAATGATCTTGCGGGTATGCGCAAGGTTGCTGCATTACAGCCGCAATGCCCCGCCCATAGAGTGTCGCGCTGTACGTGGCGTGGCGGGGACCCCGCTCGGTGGTTCCCGGCTCTCCGCCGGGCTGCCGTCGGTCCCCGTCTGTCCCCAACGGCAGCGAGAAGGAGCCAGCGCGTGCTCGACCAAGGCGCACCCCCGCAGAACCGCACCCAGCAAGCCCCGGGCGTCGCCGCGCGCCTGATGCGCCGCAAGCCCGTGGAACGCCTGGTCGCGGAGGGCGGCCAGGGCGAGGGCGGCTCGCTCAGGCGCTCCCTGGGCCTGTGGCAGCTCACCATGATCAGCATCGGTGCCACCCTCGGCACCGGCATCTTCGTCGTTCTCGGCGACGCCGTCCCGGAGGCCGGTCCCGCGGTCACCCTGGCGTTCGTCATCGCCGGCCTGACGGCCCTCTTCTCCGCCCTGTCGTACGCCGAACTGGCCGGCAGCATCCCGGTCGCCGGCTCCTCCTACTCGTATGCGTACGCAACGATGGGCGAGCTGGTCGCCTGGGTCTGCGGCTGGTGTCTGGTGCTGGAGTACGGCGTGTCCGTGGCCGCCGTCGCCGTCGGCTGGGGCGAGTACCTCAACGAACTCCTCGACGGCACCATCGGCGTCACCATCCCGAGCGCCCTGTCCTCGGCGCCCGGCGAGGGCGGGATCATCAACCTGCCCGCGCTGATCGTCGTCCTGCTGGCGATGGTCTTCCTGCTCGGCGGGGTGCGCGAGTCCGCCCGCGCCAACACCATCATGGTCGCGGTGAAGATCGCGGCGCTGGTGCTGTTCTGCGCGGTCGGCTTCATGGGCTTCAAGTCCGGCAACTACGCCGACTTCATGCCGCTCGGCATGGCGGGCGTCAGCGCGGCCGGCGCCACGCTGTTCTTCTCCTACATCGGCTTCGACGCCGCCTCCACCGCCGGCGAGGAGGCCAAGGACCCGAAGAAGGACCTGCCGCGCGCGATCATGCTGTCGCTGATCATCGTCACCGCGCTGTACGTGCTGGTCGCGGCCGTCGCCGTCGGCGCCTGGCACTGGACCGAGTTCGAGGGCTCCGAGGCCTCCCTCGCCGCGATCATGAACGACGTCAGCGGACAGACCTTCTGGGGCACCCTGCTCGCCCTGGGCGCGGTCATCTCCATCGCCAGCGTGGTCCTCACCGTGCTCTACGGCCAGACCCGCATCCTCTTCGCGATGTCCCGCGACGGACTGGTCCCCAAGGCGCTCGGCAAGGTCGACGCCAAGACCGGCGCCCCGCGCCTGAACACCGTGATCGTCTCCCTGTTCTGCGGTGTCCTCGCCGCGCTGATCCCGCTCGGCAAGCTCGTCGACGCCACCAGCATCGGCACGCTGTTCGCCTTCGCCCTGGTCAACATCGCGGTGATCGTGCTGCGCTACAAGCGGCCCGAGCTGGAGCGCACCTTCAAGGTGCCGTTCGGCCCGGTGCTGCCCGTGCTGGGCTTCGCCTTCTGCGCGTACAACATGTTCAGCCTCGATACCGTCACCTGGGTGGTGTTCGGGTTCTGGATGGCCGCCGGTCTCGTGTTCTACTTCCTCTACGGCTATCGCCGGTCCCGGCTCGCCGTGACGGCGGCCACCCCAGAGGCAACACCAGAAGCGAAGTGAACGACCCCCAGTGCTGAACGATCTCGACGAACGCATCGTGCACGCCCTCGCCGAGGACGCCCGTCGCTCCTACGCGGACATCGGCCAGCTGGTCGGTCTGTCCGCCCCGGCCGTGAAACGCCGGGTGGACCGACTGCGCGCCACCGGGGCCATCACCGGATTCACCGTCCGCGTCGATCCCTCGGCGCTCGGCTGGGAGACCGAGGGGTTCGTCGAGATCTACTGCCGCCGCAACACCTCGCCGGAGACCATCCAGCGGGGCCTGGAGCGCTACCAGGAGGTTGTGGCCGCGTCCACCGTCACCGGGGACGCGGACGCGGTCGCCCAGGTCTTCGCCTCCGACATGCGGCACTTCGAGCGGGTCCTGGAGCGCATCGCGGGCGAGCCGTTCGTCGAGCGCACCAAGTCGGTGCTGGTGCTCTCACCGCTGCTGCGCCGCTTCTCCTCCGGCTCCCCGACCTGACCCGGGCCGGCCGCCCGCCTCGGCCCGGCGGCGGATTCCCGCCAGCAGCCGGCGCACGGCCAGCCGGTGCGCCCGCGACCCGATGACCAGCAGCTTGTAGAGACGCCCGGCCGGACCCGGGAAGGCCGCCCGCGTCTCGGCCCGCAGCCGGGTGCGCCCCGGGCCCTCCCCCTCCAGGCGCAGCACCAGGGCGTACGCCGAGAAGCGGTGGCGGCCGGCGAGCGCCAGCTCCCGGTCCTCGACGGCGCGGACCACCCGGAAGCCCGGCACCGTCGCTCCCGGGGCCGGCGGACGGGGTCCGGAAGCGGCCGGGTCGGCAGCTCCCAGCAGCCGCGCGACGCCCTCCGAGGGCCCGCCCGCGAAGCTCCGGGTCACCGCCTTGCCGGCCGCCCGCCACACGACGGCCGGTTCCGCGTCGACGAGGACCGTGTGCACGTCGACGAACGGGAGGGCGGAGATCTCGGCGTGGCCGGCGCGGTCCATGGCACACCTTTCGGCAGGCGGTCGGTGGGTCGGTGGAGTCGGTGTCGTCCTCCACGCGGCAGTTCCGCCCGCCCTCCGGCCCGACGGCCTCCTGCCCAGGACGGAGACCGGCCGCCGCGCGGGGGAGCCGCCCCGCCGCCGTCTCCTCCCCGGGGATGGGCACCGGCACCCGGAATTCCCGGCGCCCGGCCGCCGCCAGCGCCTAGCATCGATGTCATGACCTGGCGACATTGATCCCCCAGCCACGCCTCCCGAGGGCCGCCTCGGACGCCGTACCTCCGGTGTCCGATCCGCCCCTACGGGAAGGCCTCATGACTCTCTCACCCGCACGCGTGCCCGCTGCCGGCGTCCGCCGTCTCACGGGCACGCTGTACGGCTACGCGTTCCTGCACGACCTGATCCCGCTGTACCCGGTGTACGCGCTGCTGTTCGGCGACACCGGTCTGTCGGTCTGGCAGATCTCCTCGCTGTTCGCCCTGTGGTCGGTCACCAGCCTGGTGCTGGAGGTCCCCTCGGGCGTCTGGGCCGACGCGGTCTCGCGCCGCATGCTGCTGTGGCTCGGCCCGCTGCTCACCGCGGCCGGCTTCACCCTGTGGGTGCTCGTGCCGTCGTACCCGGCGTTCGCGCTGGGCTTCGTGCTGTGGGGCGCGGGCGAGGCGCTCGGCTCCGGCGCGCTGGAGGCGCTGGTCCACGACGAGCTGGACCGGCTCGGCGCGGCCGGCCGCTACGCCCGCGTCATGGGCCGGGCCCGGGCGGCCGGACTGCTGGGCGTGATGGCCGCGATGGGCGTCGCCGGCCCGGTCCTCGCGCTGGGCGGCTACCCGGCCGTGGGCGCGCTGAGCGTGCTGGCCGTGCTGCTCTCCGCCGCCGTCGCGACCCGCTTCCCGGAGCACCGCGGCCCGGCGGCCGGCGGGGACGGCTGGGCCGCCCCCCTGCGCGCCGGACTCGCCCGCGTCCGCGCGGACCGCTCGCTGCGCGGCGCGCTGCTGCTCGTCCCCACCGTGACCGCGGTCTGGGGCACGCTCGACGAGTACACACCGCTGCTGGCGCGGGAGACGGGCGTACCGGACGAGGAGGTGCCGTTCCTGCTCCTGCTCATCTGGGCCGGTGCCACGGCCGGCGGTCTGCTGGCCGGCCCCGCCGAACGCCTGGGCCCGCGCGGGCTCGCCGCGCTGCTCGCGGGCGCCGGGCTCGCCCTGTCGGCGGGCGCGGCGACGGGCAGCCCGGCCGGTCTGGTGCTCGTCGCCCTCGCCTTCGGCGGCTTCCAGCTGGCGACCGTGCTGGCCGATGCCCGCCTCCAGGAGCGCGTGGACGCCTCCGCCCGGGCGACCCTCACCTCCGTCGCCGGCCTCGGCACCGGCGTGGCCACCGTCGCGGTGTACGGCTCGTACGCCGTCCTCGGCACGGCCACCGGCCACGGCACCGCGTTCACCTGGTTCGCGGTGCCGTACCTGCTGACCGCGGCGCTGCTGTGGGCGAGGTCCGGCCGCCGGCTCCCGCCCGAGGGCTCTTCGCGCAGGTGAGAGGCGGTGGGGCGGACGGTCGCGGAACCACCCGCGGCCGTCCGCCCCGCGGTGGCGGGGACCGGCGCCGCGGGGCGTGCAACGAATCGCCGCGAAGGCCCGCACGGACGCAACGAACCGCGCACGAGCGCGCAACGGCTCCTCCTTGTCCCCCCGAGCCGGCCGACCGTACGGTCTACGTGGCCCCCACACCCATCCGTCCCGGTGAGGAACACGCATGCGCATCGCCCTGCTCCAGAGCTCCGGCCGCCCCGGATCCACCGTGGAGAACCTGAAGGTTCTCGACGAGGCCGCGGGCCGGGCCGCCGCCGCGGGGGCAGGGCTGCTGGTCACGCCGGAGATGTTCCTGACGGGCTACGCCATCGGCGACGACATCGCCCGCCTCGCCGAGCCCGCCGACGGCGACGCGGCCGACGCGGTCGCCGAGATCGCCGCGCGCCACGGTCTGGCGGTCGCGTACGGCTACCCCGAGCGCGCCGGCACGACCGTCTTCAACTCCGCGCAGATGATCTCCGCCGACGGCACCCGCCTGGCCAACTACCGCAAGACGCATCTCTTCGGCTGCTTCGAGCGCGACCACTTCACGCCGGGCGAGCAGCCGGTGGTGCAGGCCGAGCTGGACGGCGTCCGCGTCGGCATCATGATCTGCTACGACGTGGAGTTCCCGGAGAACGTCCGCGCCCACGCCCTGGCGGGCACCGAGCTGCTGCTGGTGCCCACGGCCCAGATGCACCCGTTCCAGTTCGTCCCCGAACACCTGGTCCCGGTGCGGGCCTTCGAGAACCAGATGTACGTCGCGTACGTCAACCGGGTCGGTGTGGAAGGCGAGTTCGAGTTCGTCGGGCTCTCCACCCTGGCCGCGCCCGACGGCATCGCCCGCACCCGCGCCGGCCGCGCCGAGGAACTGCTCCTCGCCGACGTCGACCCCGCCTTCGTCGCCGCGTCCCGCGAGGCGAACCCGTATCTGACGGACCGGCGCCCGGGCCTCTACGGCTCCCTCGTCTGAGCCGCCCCCCCCACGCCTCCCCCCTGTTCCACCACGCAAGGAGTCCGTACCCCATGACGTCCACGGTGCCCAACGCCGTCGAGCACACCGACGAGCAGCAGCCGCCGATCACCATGTTCGGCCCGGACTTCCCGTACGCCTACGACGACTTCCTCGCCCACCCGGCGGGACTCGGCCAGATCCCCGCGACCGAGCACGGCACCGAGGTCGCCGTCATCGGCGGCGGCCTGTCCGGCATCGTGGCCGCGTACGAGCTGATGAAGATGGGCCTCAAGCCCGTCGTCTACGAGGCCGACCAGATCGGCGGCCGGCTGCGCACGGTGGGCTTCGAGGGCTGTGACGAGTCCCTGACCGCGGAGATGGGCGCGATGCGCTTCCCGCCGTCCTCCACCGCCCTCCAGCACTACATCGACCTGGTCGGCCTGGAGACCAGGCCCTTCCCGAACCCGCTGGCCGAGGCCACCCCGTCGACCGTCGTCGACCTCAAGGGCGAGACGCACTACGCCGAGACCATCGACGACCTGCCGCAGGTCTACCGGGACGTCGCCGAGGCGTGGAACAAGTGCCTGGAGGAGGGCGCCGACTTCTCCGACATGAACCGGGCCATGCGCGAGCGGGACGTCAAGCGCATCCGGGAGATCTGGTCGAAGCTCGTCGAGAAGCTCGACAACCAGACCTTCTACGGCTTCCTGTGCGACTCGGAGGCGTTCAAGTCCTTCCGGCACCGCGAGATCTTCGGCCAGGTCGGCTTCGGCACCGGCGGCTGGGACACCGACTTCCCGAACTCCATCCTGGAGATCCTCCGCGTCGTCTACACCGAGGCCGACGACCACCACCGCGGCATCGTCGGCGGCTCCCAGCAGCTGCCGCTGCGGCTGTGGGAGCGCGAGCCGGAGAAGATCGTCCACTGGCCGTACGGCACCTCGCTGGCCAAGCTGCACGACGGCGCGCCCCGCCCGGCCGTGACCCGGCTGCACCGCACCGCGGGCAACCGGATCACCGTGACCGATGCCAACGGCGACATCCGCACCTACCGGGCGGCGATCTTCACCGCCCAGTCCTGGATGCTGCTCTCCAAGATCCAGTGCGACGACTCGCTGTTCCCGATCGACCACTGGACCGCCATCGAGCGCACCCACTACATGGAGTCCTCCAAGCTCTTCGTGCCCGTCGACCGGCCGTTCTGGCTCGACAAGGACGAGGAGACCGGCCGGGACGTCATGTCGATGACGCTCACCGACCGCATGACCCGCGGCACCTACCTGCTGGACAACGGCCCGGACAAGCCGGCCGTGATCTGCCTGTCGTACACCTGGTGCGACGACAGCCTGAAGTGGCTGCCGCTGTCCGCGAACGAGCGGATGGAGGTCATGCTCAAGTCGCTGTCGGAGATCTATCCGAAGGTCGACATCCGCAAGCACATCATCGGCAGCCCGGTGACGGTCTCCTGGGAGAACGAGCCCTACTTCATGGGCGCGTTCAAGGCCAACCTGCCCGGCCACTACCGCTACCAGCGGCGCCTGTTCACGCACTTCATGCAGGACCGGCTGCCCGAGGACAAGCGGGGCATCTTCCTCGCGGGCGACGACATCTCCTGGACGGCCGGCTGGGCCGAGGGCGCCGTCCAGACCGCGCTGAACGCGGTCTGGGGCGTCATGCACCACTTCGGCGGCGAGACCGACCCGTCGAACCCGGGTCCGGGCGACGTCTACGACGAGATCGCGCCGGTCGAGCTGCCGGAGGACTGAGCCGGGGGCCGCGCGGTCAGACGCCGGCCGCGCGGGCCTTGTCGTGGACCCGCTCGGCCACGTCCATCAGCTCCCGCGCGTCACGCGGCGAGTCCAGGAAGTCGATCAGGATCGCCTCCGGGCCGGTCCGCGCGAACGGCACCAGGTCCGCGACGATCTGGTCGACGCTGCCCTGGAAGGGCCGGCGGTCGGCGCCGTCGTACGTCCCGGGGGTGTACTGCGCGTTGACCCGCAGCACCATCCGGAGCGGGGCGGTACGGCCCCGCTCGGCCGCCAGCTCCTTCAGCTGCCGCCACTCCTCGGCCAGCGCGGCGGCGTCCAGGGCCACCGGCATCCAGCCGTCGGCGTGGTCGACGACCCGGCGCCGCGCCCGCGGGCCGGAGGCGGCCAGCAGCACGGGGATGGGCCGGGCGGGCTTGGGGCCGACCGCGGCGGACGCGATCCTCGTGGTCGGGCCCTCGTGCACCACGGGGTCCGGGCCCCACACCGCGCGGCACACCTCGATCAGCTCGTCCAGCACCCGGCCGCGCTCCTCGAACGGCCGGATGCCGGCGGCGGCGTACTCGTCCACGGACCAGCCGGTGCCGAATCCGGCGATCACCCGGCCGCCGCTCGCCGCGTCCAGCGTGGCGAGCGACTTGGCGAGCTGGAACGGCACGTGCAGCGGCGCCACCAGCACACTGGTGCCCAGCCGGGCCCGCTCGGTGGCCGCCGCGGCGAGCGTCAGCGTGACCAGCGGGTCGGCGACGTGCCGGTAGAACTCGGGCCAGGGCAGGCCCTCCACGCCGTACAGCCCGTGCGTGGCGGGTTCGGGCAGCAGCGCGCGCTCGAAGACCCACAGGCTCTCGTAGCCGATGCGCTCGGCGGCGCGGGCCACCTCGGGGACGTCGCGGCCGAGGTCGTAGTGGCGTGCCTGCGGGAGTCCGAGGCCGAGTCCGATCGCCATGGGGGCTGTGCTCCTCGTGTCGCCGACTGCTGGATGATCAGGCAACCTACAGCGCCGTGCCGGGGATCGTCCGGTGGGCGCGGGCGGTTGGCCTGATCAGGCGGGTAGCGGAGTGAGCAGCATGCGTCCCGCGAACCCCACCGCGGCGTCCAGGCGGTCGACGAACTCCTCGGTCAGCTCGGGCAGCCGGCGCATCGCCCACAGCGCCCGTGCCGCCGCCCAGGTCGCGTCCCGCGCCCGCTCCAGACTCCACGAGCCGAGCAGATGGGTGAGCGGGTCGGCGATCTGGAGCAGATCGGGGCCCGGCATCAGATCCTCGCGGATGCGCTCCTCCAGCGTCACGAGGAGGTCGCCCACGCGGTCGAACTCATCCTCCAGATCGGCCGGTTCGCATCCCAGCGTACGGCAGGCGTCCACGACGGCGAGCGCCAGATCGTGCCCGATGTGCGCGTTGATGCCCGCCAGCGCGAACTGCAGCGGACGTACGCCGGGATGTCGGCGGAACTGGAACAGCGGCCGCCAGCAGGCCGGCGGACGCCGCTCCCCGGCGACCGCGTCGACCGCCGCGAGATACCGCTCCGCGAACCGTACGTCCAGCGTGACGGCGGCCAGCGGGTCCCGGAACCGTCCCGCGTCGATGCGCTGGTCGACCGCCTCCGTGACGGCGAGGTAGACGCGGTTGAAGACCGCGAGTCCGTCTCGCGGGTGCAGGGATGCGTCGAGGGCGCGCATGCGTGCGACGACCGCGTCGACGGGAGTGGTGAGGTGTTCCAACTGCGCCATGGGGGCAGCGTCCCAGCCCTAGGCTTGCCCGGGTGGCGGCGAGCCCCAGCTTCCCCGGAACGGGGGAACGAAGGCGTCGCACGGGAGAGTGAGCCGTGGGGGAGACGGCGACACGAGGGGGGATGGGGACGTGCCAGGCTTCCGTGCCCGGCGGCTGGCCGCGCGCAGGGCCGCGCGCAGGCGTGCCGTCCGGCGCAGCGCGATGGTGGCGGTGGCGTCGGTCGTGGTCGCGGCCGGCGCCGTGACCGGCGTGGTGTCCGCGCTCGACGGACGCGCGGCCGTCGGCGAGGCCACGACCGCCGGGACCACCGGGCCGCCCCGGCCGGACCGGCTGCCCGCCGAGCCGTCGCCGCCCCCGGCGACCACGCCGTCCGGTTCCGGATCCGGCTCGCCGTCCGCCTCGCCCGGCCCCACGTCCGCGCGGCGGGAGCCCGGCACGCCGCCGGCCGGCCGCGGCGGGCACGACCGGCGCGGCGCGCCGGCGCCGACGGCGGCTTCCGGTCCGGCCGCGACTGCGGCTTCCGGGCAACGGCTCTACCGCCATCCCGAGTCCCGGGTCCTGGACTGGGTGCGCGCCAACCCCGACGACCCGCGCCGCCCGGTCATCGAGGCGCGTATCGCCGACCAGCCCGCCGCGGTGTGGTTCGCGGACTTCACCCCGGCGACGATCACCGCCCGGGTCGCCGCCGTGACGTCCGGCGCCGCCGCACGGAGCCGGGTGCCCGTGCTGGTGCCGTACGCGATACCGGACCGCGACTGCGGCGGTCACTCGCGGGGCGGCGCCCCCGGCCTCGACGCCTACGACGCGTGGATCGACCGGTTCGCGGCCGGGCTGGGCACCGGTGAGGTGATCGTCGTCCTGGAGCCGGACGCGGTCGCGCAGGCCGGCTGCCTGCCCGCGGCGGAGCGCGCCGACCGGTTCGCCTCGCTGGCCCGCGCGGGCCGGGTGCTGAAGGCCGCCAACCCGAGGGCCCGCGTCTACCACGACGCGGGCCACTCCGGCTGGCATCCGGCCGAGCGGCAGGCGCGGCTGCTGCGGCAGGCGGGCGCCGCCTCGCCCGCCTCCTCCGACGGCGTGTTCAGCAACGTGTCCAACTTCCACCGCACCGCCGACGAGATCCCCTACGTCCGGCGGGTCCTCGACGCCCTCGGCGGGCCGCCCGGCCTCGGCGCGGTGATCGACACCAGCCGCAACGGCAACGGCGCCCCCGCCGACGGCCAGTGGTGCGACCCCTCGGGCCGCGGCCTGGGCCGGACGCCGACCCTGACCACCGGCGAGGAGCGCATCGACGCCTACCTGTGGGTGAAGCTGCCGGGGGAGTCGGACGGCTGCAAGGGGGCGCCGGGCACCTTCACCCCGTCGTACGCCTACGACTTGGCGCGCCGAGCCGACTCGTCGGCCTCCGTGCCGTAGGAGCTGGTGCCCTCGTCCAGCAGGGGCCGCTGCGTCTTGAGGTGGGCGGGGGCGAAGGCGCGCAGGGCGTGGTAGCCGGTGATGACGACGAGCGTGCCGAGCGCGATGCCGCTGAGCGAGAAGTTGTCGGTGATCTCCATGGAGACGTTGCCGACGCCGATGATGATGCCCGCCGCGGCCGGCACCAGGTTCAGCGGGTTGCGCAGGTCCACCCCGGCGTTGATCCAGATCTGCGCGCCGAGCAGGCCGATCATGCCGTAGAGGATGACGGTGATGCCGCCGAGCACGCCGCCGGGGATGGCGGCGACGACCGCGCCGAACTTGGGGCACAGGCCGAACAGCAGCGCGAAGGCGGCGGCCGTCCAGTAGGCGGCCGTGGAGTAGACGCGGGTCGCGGCCATCACGCCGATGTTCTCGGAGTACGTCGTGGTGGGCGGGCCGCCGACCGCGGTGGACAGCACGGAGCCGACGCCGTCGGCGGAGATCGCGGTGCCGAGCTTGTCGTCCAGCGGGTCACCGGTCATCTCGCCGACCGCCTTGACGTGTCCGGCGTTCTCGGCGACCAGGGCGATCACGACGGGGAGGGCGACCAGGATCGCCGACCACTCGAAGGACGGGCCGTGGAAGGAGGGCAGCCCGATCCAGTCGGCCTGGCCGACCGCGGAGAAGTCGAGGCGCCAGTGGTCGGTGACCTTGCCGCTGCCGTCCACCGAGTGGATCTTGCCGAAGGCCAGGTCGAAGACCCAGGAGATGCCGTAGCCGAAGACCAGGCCGAGGAAGATCGCGATCCGGGACCAGAAACCGCGCAGGCACACCACGGCCAGCCCGGTGAACAGCATCACCAGCAGGGCCGTCCACTGGTCCTGCGGCCAGTAGGTGGAGGCGGTGACCGGGGCCAGGTTGAAGCCGATCAGCATGACGACCGCGCCGGTGACGACGGGGGGCATGGCGGCGTGGATGATCCGCGCCCCGAACCGCTGCACGGCCAGGCCCACCAGGAACAGCGCGACGCCGACGACGAGGACCGCGCCGGTGACGGTGGCGCTGGTGCCGCCCTGGGCGCGGATGACCGCCGCGACGCCCACGAAGGACAGCGAGCAGCCGAGGTAGCTGGGCACCCGGCCGCGCGTGGCGAGCAGGAACACGATCGTGGCCACGCCCGACATCATGATCGCCAGGTTGGGGTCGAGACCCATGAGGACGGGCGCGACGAACGACGCGCCGAACATCGCGACCACGTGCTGGGCGCCGAGCCCCGCCGTGCGCGGCCAGGACAGCCGCTCGTCGGGGCGGACGACGGCTCCGGGGGCCGGGGTGCGTCCGTCGCCGTGCAGTTTCCAGCGGACGCCGAGATCCATGAGGTTTCGCTTTCGTCGTGCGGGCGGGGGCCGCGGACCATTGTCCCTGGTGCGCGGGGGTGCTGAGCGCCTGCTTAGGATGGAGTGGTTGAACGTTCCACCTCAAGCGTTCCGAGGTGCCGCCTCCGGTGTCCTGGGGTCCCGCTCCAGGCGTCGTGAGGCGCCGCCTCCAGTACCTCAAGGCCGACCCAGGAGTGCCATCCGTGACCGCCGAAGCCTCGCTCGCCCCCGCCCTCTCCTACGGCCGGCTGCTCCCCGTCACCGTCCACTTCGACGACCTGGACGCGCTCGGGCTGCTGCACAACGCCCGCTACCCGCTCATGGTCGAGCGGGCCTGGGCCCAGCTGTGGCAGGAGCACGGCTTCCGCTTCGAGGGCGACTGGGCCGCCGCCGGCGACGCCTGCAACGCCGTCAAGGAGCTGCGCATCAGCTACGAGGCGCCCGTCACCCGGCCCGGCGCGTACGCCGTCCACCTCTGGCTGGAGCGGCTCGGCACCACCGGACTGACGTACGGCTTCCGCTTCTGCTCCGCCGACGGCGCCACGACGTACGCGCACGGCACCCGGGTGCTGGTCCGGCTGGACCCGGACACCCTGCGGCCCGCGCCGTGGAGCGAGGAGTTCAGGGCCGTGGGCCGGGAACTGCTGCGTCCGGGCGCCTGACCTTCGGCCGGTCGCGGTCGCCGGCCCGCAGCACGCCCGCGAACCCGGCGAGCCCGCAGGACAACACGGTGACCAGCCCGAACGACACCACCAGGCTGGTCGCCTGGGCGAGCCCGCCGATCGCGCTCGGGGCGATCAGCCCCGAGGTGTAGGTGATCGTCGCGACGCCCGCGATGGCCTGGCTGGGGTTGGGGCCGCTGCGGCCCGCCGCCGCGAAGCACAGCGGGACCACCACGGCGATCCCGAGACCCGTCAGCGCGAACCCCGTCATCGCCACCGCCGGGTGCCCGGCCAGGACGATCAGCGCCCCGCCGAGTGCCGCCAGGACCCCGCCCCAGCGGACCGTGCGCACGGCGCCGAAACGGTCCACCACCTTGTCACCCGCGATCCGCGCGACCGCCATGGTGAAGGTGAAGCCGGTGGTGCAGGCCGCCGCGAGGCCGGCCGACGACCCCAGCTCGTCCTCCAGGTAGATCGCCGACCAGTCCAGGCTCGCGCCCTCCGCGAACACCGCGCAGAACCCGACCGCGCCGATCAGCACCGCCGAGCGCGGCGGCAGCGCGAACCGGGGCGGGGGCTCCTCGTCCTCGGCGGGCTGGAGGTCGAGCACCCAGGAGCAGGCCACCGCGCCGGCCGCGGTCAGCACCGCGGCCGCCAGTGCGTGGTGCAGGCGGGCGTCGGCGCCCAGGTGCGCGGCGAGGGTGCCCGCCGCCGAGCCGATCAGCGCGCCCGCGCTCCACATGCCGTGCAGGCCGGACATGATCGACCGGCCGAGGCGGTTCTCCACCTCCACGCCCAGCGCGTTCATCGCGACGTCCGACATGCCCGCCGTGGCGCCGAAGACGAACAGGGCCGCGCAGAGGGTGGCCAGGTTGGGGGCGAGGGCCGGCAGGGTCAGGGACAGCGTCCACAGCGCCAGCAGCCCGCGCAGGGCCGGGCGGGCGCCGAAGCGGTGGCTGAACCAGCCCGCGAGCGGCATCGCGACGGACGCGCCGAGGGCGGGGAAGGCGAGGGCGAGGCCGAGCTGGCCCGCGCTCACCTCGGCGTGGTCCTGGATCCACGGCACCCGGGTCGCGAACGAGCCGGTGACCGCGCCGTGCACGGTGAAGACGGCGGCCACGGCGTATCGGGCGCGCCGGACGACGCGTTGCTCGTAGACCACTGCGCTCATGAACCGGCCCTCCCCGGACGCCGCTGGGTTGTCGCGGCGTAAACTATCAGGAACCCTGCCTGATAGATAGGGAGCATGGGCGGCGCCGACCGCGGCGCCCGCCCGCCTCTCTGGGAGGATCCCGGCATGCCCGCATCCCCGAGCACCGCCCGAGCCATCAACGACCGGCTCGCCCTGCGCCTGATGCAGGAGCAGGGGCCCCTGACGGCAGGGCAGTTGAAGCAGCTGACCGGACTGTCCCGGCCGACCGTCGCCGACCTCGTCGACCGCCTCACCGCCGCCGGGCTCATCGCCGTGGTCGGCGAGGCGGGGGAGCAGCGGCGCGGACCCAACGCCAGGCTGTACGGCATCGTCGCCGACCGCGCCCACCTCGCCGCGCTCGACGTACGCACCGAGGGGGTCTCCGTGGTCGTCTCCGACCTGCTCGGACGCGTGCTCGCGCAGGCGTCCGCGCCGATCGGCGACGACGCGGGCACCGGGCCCGCCGTGGAGCAGGCGGTGGCCCTGGTCGAGCGGACCGCCAAGGAGGCGGGCGCCGACCGGCTGCACACCGTGGGGATCGGCGCGCCCGGACTGATCGACCCGGCCAGCGGCGAACTGCGCGACTCGACCGGTCTGCCCGCCTGGCACCGGCGGCTGGTCGCCGCGCTCGCCGAACGGCTGCCCGAGGCCCGCGTCATCGTCGAGAACGAGACCAACCTCGCGGCCCTCGTCGAACAGCGCGAGGGCGCCGCCCGCGACCGCGACACCTTCGTCCTGCTGTGGCTCGGCCACGGCACCGGCGCGGCGGTCATCCTCGACGGCCGGCTGCGCCGCGGCGCCTCCGGCGGCACCGGGGAGATCGGCTTCCTGCCCGTGCCGGGAACCAGCGGCCTGCCCTCGGCCACCGACTGCGCGGGCGGCTTCCACTCCCTGGCGGGCGCCGCCGCCGTCGAAGAGCTGGCCGCGCACTGCGGCGTGAGCGCGCCGCGGACCGGCGCGGGCCCGTGGGCGGCGGACCTGGTGGCGGCAGCGGTACGGGATGCCTCCGGCGGCCCGGCGGACGAGGGCGCCGGGGCGCCCCCCGGCGGCGGCGATCCCGCCACCGCATCCGGCAGCGGCGGCGGCCGTCCCGCGGACGGGGGAGCGGGCCGGCCCGCCGACCGGTTCCTGGACGCGCTCGCCGACCGGCTCGCCGTCGGCGTCGCCTCCGTGGCGGCCGTCCTGGACCCCGGGTGCGTGGTGCTGGGCGGAGAGATCGGCCAGGCCGGCCAGGCGCCGCTCGCCACGCGTGTGGAAGCACGAGTGCGGCGCATGTCCCCGTTGGTCACCGAGGTACGCCCGAGCGGCCTGGGCGGCGGCGCCGTCCTGCGCGGCGCACTCCTGACAGCACGCGACAACGCCCAGGACGAACTGTTCGCACCACCGGAGAGATGACTCGCTTGCGCCTGTCCGGGCTGGGGACGCGCTGGGGCGGGCGGGCGACTGCTGGACCGGCGGCGCGCCGGGCCGGCGCCAACCGGCTTGGAGCGCGCGGCTCAGCGCCGCTGGACCGCGCGTGGCTGGGTGGGGTGTGTGCCGGACGGCCCGTGCCGGGCCGGGCGGGGCGTGTGAAGGCGGAGTTCGTGCCGGACGGCGCGTGCCGAGGCGGAGGGCCCGCGTGCCCGTGCCGGGCTGGAGCCCGGCCGGACCGCGACTCGCGGCTCTGCGCGCTGACGAGTCGCGCCCTGCGCACCGGAGCGCTGCCGGGCTGGTGTCGCACGGTCTGGCGCGCTGCCGGGCAGGCGCCAGCTGGCCGCTCTGTCGGGCTGCCGCTCTGTCGGGGTGCCGCCCTGTCCCGGGCTGGCGCCCAGGTTGCGAAGCGCCGGGGCGTTGGCGGCCTTCGGCCTGACATTGAGCGGCCTAACGCCCATCGAGGCGCCCTGTCGGGCTGGTGCCCTGCCGGAGCCGGCTCCCCGCGACCCGGCGCGCCGCGCCCCCCCGCACCGCGCTCCCCACGCCCGTCCGCTAACGCCCCACCCCACCCCCGCCCGACCGGGCCCTCAGAAACTCCTCGAAAGTGCCCTTCCCCACGGCCCGATCCGGAGTCAGGTGGCCGCCTGTGCGGAAGGCGCGGTAGGTGGGGCCCCACAGGGGGACGCGGATCAGGGGCCGTCGGCGGCCCGTCGCCGTCAGATAGGCGCGGGCCAGTGACTCCAGGGAGCGGATCTCGGGGCCGCCCATGTCCTGCGCTCGTCCGGCCGGATCGCCGAGGGCGAGTTCGACCAGCCGGCCGGCGACCTCGGCCACGTCGATCGGCTGGTCCGCCACCCCCGCCGGCACGGGCATCACCGGCGGCCTGGCGAGGGTCTGGAACAGCTGGAGCAGCAGGTCGTGGAACTGGGTCGTCCGCAGCACGGTCCAGCCGAGCCCCGACTCCTCGATCAGCCGCTCCACCGCCAGCTTGGTGCGGTAGTAGCCGAGCGGCACCCGGTCGACGCCCACGATCGAGATGTAGACCAGATGCCGCACCCCGGCCCGCCGCGCCGCGTCGACGAGATGGCGGGCCGCCTGCTCGTCGCCGCCGCGCGGGCTGCTCGCGCAGTGCACGACCGTGTCCACGTCCGCGACGGCCGCGTCCAGGCCGCCGCCCGTCCGCAGGTCGACGGCGTACGGCTGGGCGTGCCGGCTGAGGACCCGCGTGTCGTGCCCGTCCGCCCGCAGCCGCTCGGTGACGAGCCGGCCGAGGGTTCCGGTGCCGCCGGTCACCAGGATCGTGGTCATGTCGTTCGGTCCTTCCGGGCGAGGGGCGGTCCCGGACGGAACGCCCTGCGTCAAGGGAGACCGGACAGGCGTCGCGAACGTGACATGCGTGGCCGGCAGCAGCCGTCGGGCACGACCTCGCCGGCCGCGCCGCGCCGGTCTACGCCTCCGCCAGCTGACGCCGGACGAAACCCAGTTTGTCCGGGTTCACCACGACCCGCACCTGCGTGATGGACTCGCCCCGCAGCTCGAAGGAGACGACCGCGGCGAGTCTGCCGCCGGCCCACGCGGCCAGCCCCACCCCGCCGTTGACCTCGATCGCCGTGTACTCCAGGCCGGCCGCGAACCGCTCGGCGCCGCCCAGCACGAGCCGGCACACCTTGTCCCGGCCGTGCACCGGCCGGCGGGCCGCGCTGACCTTGCCGCCGCCGTCGCTGGTCCAGGTCACCTCGGCCGCGAGCAGCTTCTCCAGGCCCGCGAGATCGCCGCCGCGCGCGGCGGCGAGGAAGGAGGCGACCAGTTCCCGCTGCCGCTCGGGCGCCGGCTCGAACCGCCACCGCGCCTCACCGACCCGCCGGACGGCCCGCCGGTAGAGCTGACGGCAGTTGGCCTCGCCCAGCTCCAGGACCCCGGCGATCTCCCGGTGGCCGTATCCGAAGGCCTCCCGCAGCACGTACACCGCCCGCTCGGTCGGTGTGAGCCGCTCCAGCAGGACCAGCATCGCCAGCGACACGGCGTCCCGCTGCTCGGCCGACTCCAGGGGGCCGAGCGTGCCGTCGGAGGTGATCACGGGTTCCGGCAGCCAGGCGCCGACGTACCGCTCCCGCCGGGCGCGCGCCGAGGTCAGCCGGGTGAGGCAGAGGTTGGTGACGACCTTGGCGAGCCAGGCCGCCGGGTGCTCGATCCGGGTGCGGTCGGCGCCGCTGTAGCGCAGGTAGGCGTCCTGGACGGCGTCCTCCGCCTCTCCGGCGGAGCCCAGCAGCCGGTAGGCGAGGCCGAACAGCCGGGAGCGGTGGCGTTCGAACTCGTCGGCGGTCTCGTCGGTGCTCGCGGTCGTCATACCGAGCACCCTGCCAGAGCGGTGCTCCGGCAGGGTGCGGGGCGCGGTGCGTGCGCGAGGAGAGGGGGAAAGGGACGCGGGGAGATGGAGAGACCCGGCGGCGGGCAAGGGCCGTCGTCACCGCCGCCGGGCCGGTCCGCTCGGGGTCAGCAGGCGCCGAGGTCCTGCCAGACCCCCCATTCGCCGGTGGTGCCGGGCTCCTCGCCCTTCGTCCACCACTTGGCCTTCCACGAGTGCCCCTTGTGGGACACGGTCGAACCACCGCCGTACTCGGATGTCGCGTTCCACGCGGGCGCGGTGCACGCGCCGGGCGTCGGGGTCGGTGTCGGCGTGGGGTTCGTCGGGTCGGGCGTGGGCGAGGTGCCCGAGCCCGGCTCCACCAGCGTGGTGCCGCGCGCCAGGTCGCCGGCGAGGGCGTAGGTGGTGCCCGCGATGTTCACCGTCCAGTTCCACGGGGTGGACACCGGCAGGTAGTAGTTGAAGGACAGCTCCACCGACGTGCCGGGCGCCAGCGACTGCCAGGCCGGCAGCTTCAGCGAGACGCGGTGGAAGTCGCCCTTCAGCCCGCCGACGTTGTTCCCGGTGTGGTCGCTGCTGATCACCTTCGTGCCGAAGCCCGACTGGTCGGAGGCGTTGCCCGGGGCCGCGGTGGAGTAGTCGAACTGGAACTCCGTGCCGCCCGGCAGGGTCGTCTTCGTGTTGTTGGTGATCTTCACCTTGGGGGTGATCGGGTAGTTGGAGTCGCCGAGCTTGAACTCACCGAACTCCACGCCGATGTTCACCGCCTTGGTGGGCAGCGCCTTGTTGGAGACCTTCGCGCCGTACGGGCGGGCCGACTTGAACTTCTCGTACATCAGCGAGGTCAGCGTGTCACCGGCCTCGTACTGGCCCTTGGCCGCGTTCCAGTCGTAGTCGCCCGCCAGCTCCCACACCATCGTGCCGCCGATGCCGCGGTCGACCACGTAGTCGGCCTTGGCGGCCACCGACTGCTCGTCCTCGGTGGACAGGAAGACCTTCTTCTCGGCGTTCCACAGCCACGGCGCGACCAGCGTGGAGTCGTACTTGCGGGCGTAGGTGCCGGTGAGCCTGGTGTCGGCGGGGAAGCCGTACTTGGTCACGTAGTCCCCGACGATGCCCTTCTCCAGGTTCTTGGCGTGCCACATCGGGTTGGAACCGGCCGGGGACTCCTTGCCGTTGTCGTCCTTGTCGTGCCACAGGTTGTCGATGCCGACGGCGCCGTCACCGCACTTGGTCAGCCCGGAGCCGGCCGGGCAGGTGGTCGCCGCCGCCCTGCCCCACAGGCCGTCCGTGCCGCCCTGGACGTTCTTGTGGCCGCGCGTGTAGTAGGGCAGGCCGATGTTGATGCGGCCGGCCGGCATCGAGCCGCGGAAGTAGTGGTAGGCCCAGTCGGTGTTGAGGTAGCCGATGCCGCCGTACTGCTGGCTGCCGTAGACGTTCGCCGCCGCCAGCTCGGCGTCCTTGCCGTCGTCGAAGAGCGAGGCGTTCGGCCCGACGTACTCGTTCCAGGCGCCGTGCAGGTCGTACGACATGATGTTGACGTAGTCCAGGTACTTCTGGACCTGGAAGGTCTCCATGCCGCGCAGCAGGTAGCCGGAGGAGGGCGCCGCCACCGAGAGCAGGTAGTGCCTGCCGTCGGCCGCGCCCGCGCGGTCCAGCTTCTCGCGCAGCGTCTTCATCAGGGCCGCGTAGCCCTTGACCAGGCCCGCCCGGCGGGGGTTGGCGAAGGACCAGTCGAGCGGGTTGCCCGCGTCCTTCATGGTCGTCGGGTACTCGTAGTCGATGTCGACGCCGTTGAAGCCGTACTTGCGGATGAAGGCGACCGCCGAGTCCGCGAAGGTGTCGATGCCGGCCTGGTTGACCGAGCCGTCGGCGTGGGTGGCCATCGCGTAGAAGCCGCCCGAGTTCACCCGCTTGCCGCTGTCGTCGAAGTAGCCGCCGGTCTCCGCCCAGCCGCCCACCGAGATCAGCGTCTTCACGTCCGGGTGCTGCTTCTTGAACTTGTTCAGCAGGTTGAAGTGACCCTTGTACGGCAACTGCGGGTCCATCTCCGCCCCGGCGATGCCCGGCCAGGTCATCCCCGTGGCCGCGTTGGCCGGCCCGTCCGTGCCCACGGAGATCTTGTGGTTCGCGTCGATGTGGGCGAAGGCGTAGTTGAGGTGGGTGACCTTGTCCCAGGGGATGTCCGGGGCGAGGTACGCGGGCGTGCCGTCCTTGCCGGTACGCCAGCCGGTGAAGTAGCCGATCACCCGGCGCTGGTGGTCGGCGCCCATCTTCTCCCGGCCCTCGGCGTCGTAGACCGAGCAGTACGGGACGTCGACGCCGGGGGTCTTGTAGAGGCCGTCGGGGCGACAGGACTCCTGGTCGGCGGCGTGCGAGACGGTCGCCGGGAGGCCGGCGAGCAGCAGACCCGCGACGGCCCCGGCGGCCGCGAGCAGGGCGGGTCTGGCCCGGTGAGGCGAGGGGGACAGCACAGTCGGTTCCTCTCCACGGAAGTTGCGCAGACCCTAGAGAGGACTAGACCAGAGCGTCAATAGGTATGGACCAATCTCAAGCGTCCGTCCGTGGGCCCGAGTTGGACCGCGCCGGGGGTCTTGTGAGCCACCCCACACCGCCCTCCCGTATGGACGACGACAGGCCGTGGCACACTGGCCCTGTACCAGAAGCAGCGCACTCCGGGGTCGGTGAAAGTCCGAACCGGCGGTTACAGTCCGCGACCCGGTCGCCTCCAGCGGCCGGTTGACCAGGTGAAATTCCTGGACCGACGGTTAAAGTCCGGATGGGAGGCAGTGCGCGGCGGGCGGGCATGCGTGCGTGCCGCCACAGGGACGCGTCCCCTTGCCGGGGCGGGTCTCTCCGGCGTCGCTCCCGGTGTCCCCGCTCGTCCTTTCTGTCGTCATCGACAGCCCCGGAGTCCGTGCCCGAAGAGGCAGGAGGACCCGGGAAGTGTTCACCGGAATCGTCGAAGAGCTGGGCGAGGTCACCGCCGTCGAGACCCTCGGCGACGCCTGTCGCTTCCGCCTGCGCGGCCCCGTCGTCACCGAGGGCGCGAAGCAC
The DNA here is from genome assembly GCF_011193355.1 of Streptomyces sp. JB150. Taxonomy (GTDB): domain Bacteria; phylum Actinomycetota; class Actinomycetes; order Streptomycetales; family Streptomycetaceae; genus Streptomyces. Next base: position 1,169,899 of record NZ_CP049780.1, on the reverse strand, counting down.
GGTGACTCCATCGCCGTCAACGGCGTCTGCCTCACGGTCGTCGATCACGAGGGCGACGAGTTCACCGCCGACGTCATGGCCGAGACCCTCAAGCGCTCCAGCCTGGGCGTCCTCACCGCCGGCTCCCGCGTCAACCTCGAACGGCCCACCGCCGTCGGCGACCGCCTCGGCGGCCACATCGTGCAGGGCCACGTCGACGGCACCGGCACGATCCTCGAACGCACCCCCTCCGAGCACTGGGAGATCGTGAAGATCTCCCTCCCCGGCGACCTCGCCCGCTACGTCGTCGAGAAGGGCTCCATCACCGTCGACGGCATCAGCCTCACCGTCGTCGAGGCCGGTGACGACCACTTCACCGTCAGCCTCATCCCGACCACCCTCGCCCTGACCACGCTCGGCATCAAGCAGCCCGGCGACCCGGTCAACCTGGAGGTGGACGTGATCGCCAAGTACGTCGAGCGGCTGCTCGGCACCCGGGGGGCCGCGCAGTGAACGCGCTCAACTCCGAGGCCTTCACCCTCTTCGGCCAGCACGTCATCTGGTCCGACATGGTCGGCAACACCTTCGGCCTGGCCGCCCTCGCCCTCGGCTGGCGGCGCTCGCTGTGGACCTGGCCGGTGCAGTTCCTGGCCGGGATCATCCTCTTCGGTGCCTTCTTCGGCCACCTCACCGGCAGCGCCGGCAAGCAGGCCGTCGTGATGGTCGTCGCGCTGTGGGGCTGGTGGCAGTGGAGCCGCGGCAGGAAGGGTTCCGGCGACGGGCAGATCGCCGTCCGGTTCGCCACCTGGCGCGAGCGCCTCGCGATGATCGCCGCGGCCGCCGCCGGCACCGTCGCGGTCGCCCTCTTCTTCACCGCCTACCCGAAACTGTCCTGGGACCCCTGGCCCGACGCCTACATCTTCGTCGGCACCATCGTCGCCATGTACGCCCAGGCGCGCGGCATGGTCGAGTTCTGGTTCGCCTGGCTGCTCGTCGACCTGGTCGGCGTCCCCCTCAACTTCGCCAACGGCTACGCCTTCTCCGGCTTCGTCTACGTCATCTACGGCGCGCTCGTCCTGTGGGGCCTGCGCGACTGGTGGCTGCGCTCCCGCCGGGCGGGCCGGCCCGTCCCGGAAGGAGCCCCGGCATGACCACCGCCCCCCTGCTGTACGGCACCGACGGCACCGAGGACCTCGTCCTCGACCCGATCGAGCAGGCCATCGCCGACATCGCCGCCGGCCGCCCGGTCGTGGTCGTCGACGACGAGGACCGCGAGAACGAGGGCGACCTCGTCATCGCCGCGGAGAAGGCCACCCCCGAGATCGTCGCGTTCATGATGAGCGAGTGCCGCGGCCTGATCTGCGCCCCCATGGAGGGCGACGAACTCGACCGGCTGCGGCTCCCGCAGATGGTCGCGGACAACACCGAGTCGATGAAGACCGCGTTCACCGTCTCCGTCGACGCCTCCGCCGAGCACGGCGTCACCACCGGCATCTCGGCCTCCGACCGCGCCACCACCCTCCAGCTGCTGGCGACCGGCACCGCCGAGCCGTCCGACTTCGTCCGCCCCGGCCACGTCTTCCCGCTGCGCGCCCGGCCCGGCGGCGTCCTCACCCGCAACGGCCACACCGAGGCCGCCGTCGACCTCGCCCGGCTCGCGGGCCTGCGCCCGGCCGGCGCCATCGTGGAGATCGCCGGCGAGGACGGCCGGATGCTGCGGCTGCCCGAGCTGATCCCGTTCGCCCGCAAGCACGGCCTGACGATCATCTCCATCGAGGACCTGATCGCCTACCGCCGCTCCTCCGAGCTCTCGACTCCGCTCGAGCAGGAAGCACCCCCGTCCGAGCCCACCGTCCGCCGCGAGGCCGAGGTCCACCTGCCGACCCGGCACGGCACCTTCACCGCGTACGGCTACCGCTCCACCGTCGACGGCGTCGAGCACGTCGCCCTCGTCCACGGCGAGATCGGCGACGGCCGTGACGTGCTGGTCCGGATGCACTCCGAATGCCTCACCGGCGACGTCTTCCACTCCCTGCGCTGCGACTGCGGCCCGCAGCTGGACGCCTCCCTGGAGCGCATCCAGGCCGCCGGCCGGGGCGTGGTGGTCTACCTGCGCGGACACGAGGGCCGCGGCATCGGCCTGCTGTCCAAGCTGCGCGCCTACGAACTGCAGGAGCGCGGCCGTGACACCCTCGACGCCAACCTGGAGCTGGGCCTGCCCGCCGACGCCCGCGACTACGGCGCCGGCGCCCGGATCCTCACGGACCTCGGCGTGCGCAGCGTGCGCCTGATGACCAACAACCCGGAGAAGTCCGACGCCCTCGTCCGCCACGGCATCGAGGTCGTCGCACGCGAGCCCATGCCCGTGACCGCGGGCGAGCACAACCTCCGCTACCTGCGCACCAAGCGCGACCGCATGGGCCACGACCTGCCCTGGCTGGACACCCCCGCGGTGCCGGCCACCTGCGGCGACCAGTAAGCGAACACCCCAGGAACACCGAGGAGAGGCGAGAACGTGAGCGGCAAGGGCGCACCGGAGCTGTCCGTACGCAATGTGGGTGACCTGCGGGTCGCCGTGATCGCGGCGCAGTGGCACGAGAAGGTGATGGACGGCCTGGTGGACGGCGCCCTGCGCGCCCTGCACGACCTGGGCATCGACGAGCCGACCCTGCTCAGGGTCCCCGGCAGCTGGGAGCTGCCCGTGGTCGCCAAGGTGCTCGCCGGACGCGGCTACGACGCGATCGTCGCCCTCGGCGTCGTCATCCGCGGCGGCACCCCGCACTTCGACTACGTCTGCCAGGGCGTCACCCAGGGCCTGACCCAGGTCTCCGTCGACACCGGCGTCCCCGTCGGCTTCGGCGTGCTCACCTGCGACACCGAGGAGCAGGCCCTGGACCGGGCCGGCCTGGAGGGCTCCAGCGAGGACAAGGGGCACGAGGCGGTCACCGCGGCGGTCGCCACCGCGGCCACCCTGCGTTCAGTATCCGAACCGTGGCGCTGAGCGGTGCCGGGAACCGCGTAGGGTAAGGACCACCATGTCCAAGAAGACGTTCGAGGAGCTCTTCACCGAGCTCCAGCACAAGGCCGCCCACGGCGATCCCGCCACCTCCCGCACCGCGGAACTGGTGGAGAAGGGCGTCCATGCCATCGGCAAGAAGGTCGTCGAAGAGGCCGCGGAGGTCTGGATGGCCGCCGAGTACGAGGGCAAGGAGGCGGCCGCCGAGGAGATCTCGCAGCTGCTGTACCACATCCAGGTGATGATGGTCGCCCGCGGCATCTCCCTCGACGACGTCTACGCCCACCTGTAAGCACCCCGCACCCGTTCCCGCAAGACACCACGCAAAGGAAGCCGACCTCATGCTGCGCATCGCCGTTCCCAACAAGGGTTCACTCTCCGGCCCTGCGGCGGAGATGCTGCATGAGGCCGGCTACCAGCAGCGCCGCGAGTCCAAGGAACTGCGGATCGTCGACCCGGGCAACGAGGTCGAGTTCTTCTACCTCCGCCCCCGCGACATCGCGATCTACGTCTCCTCCGGCAAGCTCGACATCGGCATCACCGGCCGCGACCTGCTGATCGACTCCGGTGCCAACGCCGAGGAGATCCTGCCGCTGGGCTTCGCCCGCTCCACCTTCCGCTACGCCACCAAGCCGGGCACGGCCAAGGGCGTGGAGGACCTGACCGGCATGACGGTCGCCACCTCCTACGAGGGCATCGTCGCCAAGCACCTCGCCGACAACGGCATCGACGCCTCCGTCGTCCACCTCGACGGCGCCGTCGAGACCGCCATCGAACTCGGCGTCGCCGAGGTCATCGCGGACGTCGTGGAGACCGGCACCTCGCTGCGCAACGCCGGCCTGGAGGTCATCGGTGAGCCGATCATGAAGTCCGAGGCCGTCGTCATCCGGCGCACCGGCGCCGACGCCGAGGAGGAGAAGGTGCAGCAGTTCCTGCGCCGCCTCCAGGGCGTCCTGGTCGCCCGGACGTACGTGATGATGGACTACGACTGCCGGGTCGAGCAGCTGGAGAAGGCCGTCGCCCTCACCCCGGGCCTGGAGTCGCCGACCATCTCCCCGCTGCACAACGAGGGCTGGGTCGCGGTCCGCGCGATGGTGCCCGCCAAGGACGCCCAGCGGATCATGGACGACCTGTACGCCATCGGAGCGCGGGCCATCCTGACCACGGCCATCCACGCCTGCCGGCTCTGACGAAGGCGCGCACGATGCCGGAACCCGCACCCCTGCCCGAGCTTCCCGTCACCTTCCGGCCCACCCGGACCCGGGCCGTCCTGCTCACCGCGGCCGCCGCGATTTTCGTCACGGTGTCGCTGGTCGCGCTGCTGCTGGAGCGTCTCAGCCCGCCCGAAAAGCTGAGTTTCGTCTTCACCGCCGCCTTGCTGGCCTGGGTGCTGCTGCGGCTGGCGCGGCCCAAGGTCGTCGCCGAGGAGTCCGGTGTGACGGTGGTCAACTTCGGCAGCGTCCGCCGGCTGGAGTGGGCGGAGATCATCCAGGTCAACCTGCGCGTCGGTGACCCGTGGGCGTTCCTCGACCTGAGCGACGGCACCAGCCTGCCCGTCATCGGCATCCAGCCGGGTATCGGCAAGGAGCAGGCCATTGCCCACGCCCGCACCCTGAGGGCCCTCGTCGAGGCCCGCACCGGCCGGCAGCACGGCTGACCGGGGCCCCTGGCACTGCCTCCGGGACCGCCACGAGCCTGCTCCGGGGGACCGCCCCGCACCTGCTCCGGGCCGCCTCAGGGGCGGACCGGGGGCGGCTCGGGGGCACAACCGGGGGAGTTCACCCTGCCGTACCACCCCCTGTCTTGATTAATCTGTGAGGCGGAGGCGCGTTCCCTGCGCCTCCGCCCCTGTCGTGCCCCCGGCGCGCCAGGGGTTCCTGCTACCCGAGGAGTGACCCTCTCCGGCGATGGACGGATCGTCCTGTAGTACCTGCGCCGCCCCCTGCCGACATAGCGCGGACCGCCTCCCCGAGGCCCGCGCCCGTGCGGAGGCGGCGGCATCATGACCATCCCCCTGCTGCTCCTGGCAGCCGCGTTCCTGCTGATCCTCGCCAACGGCTTCTTCGTGGCCGCCGAGTTCGGCCTGGTGACGGTCGAGCGCCCGGAGGCCGAGAAGGCCGCCGCCGAAGGCGACCGACGGGCCCTCAGGGTGGTCGCCTCCCTGAAGGAGCTGTCCTTCCAGCTCTCCGGCACCCAGCTCGGCATCACGATCACCTCCCTGATCGTCGGCATGCTCGCCGAACCGGCCCTCGCCCAGCTGCTCGGCGGACCGCTCACGGCCGTCGGCGTCCCCGACGGCGCGGTGTCCGGCGTGTCCGTGGTGATCGGCATGCTGCTGGCCTCCGCCGTGCAGATGGTGGTCGGCGAACTGGTCCCCAAGAACTGGGCGGTGTCCCGCCCCCTGCAGGTCGCGCGGTTCGTCGCCGGCCCGCAGCACGCCTTCGCCCGCCTGTTCCGCCCGGTGATCGCCGCCCTGAACGGCGTCGCCAACCGGCTGGTGCGCGCCCTCGGCTTCGAGCCCGCCGAGGAGCTGGCCTCCGCCCGCACGCCGGGCGAGCTGGTCTCCCTGGCCCGGCACTCGGCCGAGGCCGGTGCCCTGGAACAGGACACCGCCGACCTCTTCGTCCGGACGCTGTCGCTGGGCGAGCTGACCGCGCAGCATGTGATGACCCCGCGCGTGAAGGTCAGCGCCCTGCAGTCGTCGGCAACCGCCGAGGACGTCGTCAACCTGACCCGCGCCACCGGCCTGTCCCGCTTCCCCGTCTACCGGGAGCGGATCGACGAGGTCGTCGGCATGGCCCATCTCAAGGACGCCCTGGCGATACCCGCCCACGAGCGGCTGCGCACCCCGGTGTCCCGGATCGCCCGGCCGGCCCTGCTGATCCCCGAGACGCTGCCCGTGCGGCCGCTGCTCGTCCGGCTGCGCAGCGAGCAGCCCATCGCGGTGGTCGTCGACGAGTACGGGGGCACCGCCGGGGTCGTGACCCTGGAGGACATCGTCGAGGAGATCGTCGGCGAGGTCCGCGACGAGCACGACGACGTCCTCGACGCGGCACCCGACCTGGCCCCCGCCCCGTCCGAGGACGGCCGGCCCGCCTGGGACGTCGACGGCAGCTGCCGGGTCGACACCCTCCAGCGGATCGGCCTGGAGGTCCCCGAGGGGCCGTACGAGACGGTCGCCGGGCTCGTCGCCGACCTGCTCGGCCGGATCCCGGCCGTCGGCGACCGGGCGGAACTGCCCGGCTGGCGCCTGGCCGTGCGCCAGGTCGGCCACTACCGCGCCGAGCGCGTCCGGCTGGTGCGCACCGCCCCCGCCCTGGAGGCCGCCCGATGAGCGTGCTCCAACTGCTCTTCGCCGCGCTGCTCGTGCTCGCCAACGGCTTCTTCGTCGGCGCCGAGTTCGCGCTGGTCTCCGTGCGCCGCAGCCAGATCGAACCGCTCGGCACGGCCCGCGCCCGCCAGGTGCTCTACGGCCTGGAGCGACTGCCGCAGATGATGGCCGCCGCCCAGTTCGGCATCACCGTCTGCTCGCTGACGTTGGGCGCGGTCGCCGAACCGACGGTCGCGCATCTGCTGGAGCCGTTCTTCGCGTGGATCCATCTGCCGCACGCGATGATCCACCCGCTGGGCTACGTCATCGCGCTGGCCACCGTCGTCTTCTTCCACCTCGTCATCGGCGAGATGGTCCCGAAGAACCTGGCGATGGCCGCCCCGGAGAAGGCCGCGCTGTGGCTGAGCCCCGGACTGGTCGCCTTCGCCCGGCTGTGCCGGCCGATCACCGTGGCCCTCGGCGCCTGCGCGCAGGGCGTGCTGCGGCTGTTCCGCGTCGAGCCGAAGGACGAGGTGGAGGCCGTCTTCACCAGCGAACAGCTCAACCGGCTGGTGGAGGACTCCGGCCAGGCCGGACTGCTCGACCCGGAGGAGGCCGAACGCCTGGAGGACGCCCTGGAGCTGGGCTCGCGCCCGGTGACGGACGTCCTGCTGACGCGGGAGTCGCTGGTGACGGTGGACCCGTCGGTCACCCCCGGCCGGATCATCGAGCTGACCGCGCGCACCGGCTACTCCCGGTTCCCGGTGGCCGCGGACACCGGTGCCTTCATGGGCTATCTGCACGTGAAGGACGTCCTCGACCTGGAGGACTCCGACCGCGCGGTGCCGCAGCAGCTGTGGCGCCCGATGACGACCCTGCGCCCCGAACTGCCCCTGGACGACGCCCTGACCGTGATGCGCCGCGCCGCCACCCACCTCGCCCAGGTGGCCGACGCCTCCGGCCGGGTGCTGGGCCTCGTGGCCCTGGAGGACGTCCTGGAGCTGTTGGTCGGGGAGGTACGGGACCCGGCGCACCGGGAGCCCGTGCCGACGGTGACCGAGCCGCGGTCGGGGTCCGTACCGCGGTCGGGCGAGGAGGTGCTCACCGCCTGACGAGCGGCCGGACGCCGGACCGACCGCGGCAGACTCGGCACCCGGCCGCGAACGCCCGCGCCACGTGGTGTGGCGCGGGCGGGGCGGCAGGGCGCTGATCGGCCTGGCGGTCGGCGGGCGGGGCGGCAGGCCGCTGATCGTCCGACGGCCCGCGGGCGCGGCCGCCGGGCGGGTCACAGCGCCGACGGGTCCTGCGGCCCCCGCCCGGACAGCACCTCGCCGTACGCCTGCATCAGGTCCGGCAGGCGCAGGGTCGCCAGGTCCTCCCGGGTCAGCGTCCCCGGATACGTGGACAGCCGCAGATCGCGGTACGCGCAGCTCTTCTCGTACAGCGTCCGCAGGAACCGCCCGTTGCCCAGCTCGTCGATCCAGCCCTGGTCCACCACGTGCCCGGCGATCGACCGCAGCTCCTCCAGCGACTCCTCGTCCCACACGTCGCCGTTCTCCGCGGCCAGCACCTCGCCGATCGCGGTCAGCTCCGGCGGCCGGTACGAGGGGAAGTCGACCCGGGTGGTGAAACGCGAGGACAGACCGGGGTTGGCGGCGAGCAGCCGGTCCATGCCCTCGGGGTAGCCGGCCAGGATCACCACCAGGTGGTCGCGGTTGTCCTCGGCCCGCTTCAGCAGTACCTGCAACGCCTCGTCGCCGTACGCGTCGCCCTTGCCGTAGCCGGAGTTGGACAGCGCGTACGCCTCGTCGACGAAGAGCACCCCGCCGAGCGCGGAGTCGATCAGCTCGTTGGCCTTGACGGCCGTCTGCCCCAGGTACTCGCCGACCAGGTCGGCGCGCTGCGCCTCCACCAGGTGGTCGCCGCCGAGCAGGCCGAGCGCGTAGAAGACCCGGCCGAGGATGCGGGCGACGGTGGTCTTGCCGGTGCCGGAGGGGCCGGAGAAGACGAAGTGCCGCTTGGGCGGCTGGACGGGCAGCCCCTGACCGGCCCGCAGCCGCGCCATGTTCAGCTGGGCCGACAGCGCCTTGACCTGGCGTTTCACCGGCTCCAGGCCCACCATGCGCTCCAGCTCGGCGAGCGCCTCCTCGAGGAGGTCGGGGTCCGTGGGCCCGGTCGGCAGCGGCTGCACGGACAGCACCGTCTTCTCGCGCACCGCCGGATCGCCCACCGACGGCAGCGGACCGGCGGGCGGCGGTCCGGGGTCGGACAGCTTCAGGTTGCGGTCCTCGGCGCCGTAGAGGGGATCGAGTCCGTCGGTGCCGTCGAGGCCGTCCGGACCGGCGCCGGAGAGGCTGAACGCGGTGAGGCCGTCGCTCTCGTCGTACCCGTCGCCCTCGGCGATGGCGGCGAGCCGCGCGGAGGTGTCCATGAAGGCGGGGTCGACGCGGTGCACCGCCCGGTACAGGGGGAGCGCGGCCGCCGAGCGGCCGGTGCCCTCGTGCGCCCGCGCCAGCCAGTAGCGCAGCTCCTTGCGCTGGGGCTGCTCGCTGCGGCAGCGCATCAGGGCGGTGGACAGCAGGGGCTCGGCCTGCCCGTACATCTCCAGCCGGACCCGGGCCATGCCGCCGAACAGGCCCGCCTCGATGCCGAGCAGCGGATCGTCGAGCAGCGGGTCGGTGTGCCGGACCAACTGCTCCCAGTCCTTGACCAGATAGGCCCGGCAGGCGTGCAGGAAACGCACCTGCGGATCGGTGTCGACCGGCGGCAGTCCGGCCAGCGCCCGGTCCAGCTCGGGGACGTGCCGGCCGTCCAGCCAGTGCGAGGCGTGCGCGAGCAGCAGATCGCGCGGGCTCTCCAGCACCGGCTGCACCCACCAGCCCAGCCAGTACCAGGAGTTGAGGGTGCGCCGGTGGCGGGCGCGCTGCTCGCCGAAGCGGTCACGGTGGCGGAACATCCGCAGCAGGGCGGTGGTGGTGTCGACGCGCAGCGCGTGCAGCCCCAGCCAGCCGTCGGCCATCGAGGGGTCGAGGCGCACCGCGGTCCGGAACTCCTCCTCCGCCTGCGGATAGGCGCCCATCGTGTAGGCGTCCACGCCTCGCAGCCAGGCGAGGTCGGCCGGGGCCTCGGGGCCCTGCGCGGCGAAGTCCATCACGTCCCCCCACAAACCGTGCCCCCGCTGGTTCACCGCCGGGCCGTCACCCGGCGGCCGCTCGGTCGAACCGCTGTGCAGCGGACCGGAGTTGCGACAGTGGGCATCGTACCCGCGGGCCGGGGACCTGCCGTAGGGCGCCGCAGGGCACGTTTGGCGAGGTGGGAGCAGAGGGGGCGCACACCGTGTGGTGACCGAGGGTGAGCGAACGGGAGCGCGCCGGGGCCGGAAAAGGCGATATGGGCAGAACGAAGCCCCCGGTCACGGGGGAACAACCGGGGGCTTCGCGTCTTCTCGGCGGCTCCGTTTGGCCGCACATTGAGAACGTAAGTCCTGTACGGCCCCTGGGTCAAGCCGAGTTGGAGCACTCGGCCAAGTTCGCACGCAAGGGTCTTCACAGGTTCACCACATCGAAGACAACCCGTCACGGAGCGTCACGTGCTGGTCCTCGCCCGGCCGTCTCACCGGCCCCGGAAGCACCTGGTACCCCCCTGTCACCTGGTGCACCAGGAGGTCGGCGTACGGCCGTGAGGGGTCGTCGGCGAAATGCCGCCGTTCCGCCCGGACCCAGCCGTCCCAGAACTCCCGCTGCTCCTCCCCGTCCCGCGAGCGGCCCCGCGCCCACGCCTCCTCACGGGGCAGCTCCATCCACAGCAGGCGCGCCAGGAACGGGCGCAGCGCCCGGCGTCCGGCGCCCACGCCCTCGATCAGGGTCACCGGGGCGGGCGGCAGCGGGCGCGGCGGGCCGAAGCGGCGGGCGCGCCAGTCGTAGGGGGCGTAGCGGGCGGTGGCCCCGCGGCGCAGCGGCTCGATCACCTGGTCCAGTAGCCGCTGCGTCCAGTCGAACAGCTCCTCGTGGCTCGCGATGTCGTCCAGGTGCAGCACCGGGGCCCCGCCGAGCGCGGCGGCCAGCCGCCCGGCGAAGGTGGACTTCCCCGAGCCCGCGTGCCCGTCGACGCCGACGAGACGGACCGGGCCGCAGGAGGGCGGCAGACGGCGCAGGGCGCGGGCGAGGTCGCTCAGGGGGTGGGACACGTGCCCATCATCCCGCGCCGGCGGGACCGGACCGCCGCCGGCACCCACCGGGGCCGTCCGGGGGCCGACCGGGCTGCGGCCGACCCGAGCCGTCCGCAGGCCGACCCGAGCCGTCCGGGGGGGGCGACCCGAGCCGTCCACGGGCCGTCCGGGGAGGCGCCCCGAAGCGTCCGCAAGCCGACCCGAACCGACCGCAAGCCGACCCGAGCCGACCGCAAGCCGACCCGAGCCGACCGGAGCCGGCAGGAGTCGACCGAAGCCGTCCGTGGGGGGCGGCCATGGGGCCGACCGGGTCCGTCAGAGGTGTCGACCAATATTTGTGGGTGTGGCACGCCCCGAAGTGCTGGCAGGGCGGTCCACGCGCGTCCATAGTTGGCGGACACAACCCCCCACAGCCGTGCAAGGACCTGCCCGTCTCGCACCCCTGGGAGTCACGCGCCCATGAGCAGAGCCGAACAGCCGTCCCGCCGAACCGTCCTGGCCGCCGCCGTCGTCGCCGCGGTCGCCGGCGGCGCGGGCACCGCCCTGGCCGACAGCACCACGACCGCCGGCGGGGCCCGCACCGCGGCCCCGGCCCGCCCCATCGACTACCGCGCCTGGATCACGTACACCGACTGGCGCTCCGGCACCGCCAAGGGCACCCGCGCCGTCGCCGGCGCCCGTCCCGGCCTGGCGCTGGCCACGCCCCTCGGCACCCTCGACTACCAGGACCCGCACACCGGGAAGACCTCCCGCTGGGAGTACGCGACCTGGACCTCGCCCGTCCACCGCCTCTCCGTGCCCGCCACCGAGGCCGTCCCGTCCTGGAACGCGCACACCCCCGACGGCACCTGGATCCAGATCCAGCTCAAGGGCACCTACTCCGACGGCACCGACACCCCCTGGTACGTCATGGGCCGCTGGGCCGCCGGCGACCAGGACATCCGGCGCACCTCGGTCGACGACCAGGGCGACGGCAGGAGCAGCGTCTGGACGGACACCTTCGCCATCGACACCCCGGCGTCCGGGCTGCGCCTGGTGTCGTACCGGCTGCGCCTGACCCTGTACCGGCGGCCCGGCACCCGGCTCACGCCGACCGTGTGGCGGGTGGGGGCCATGGGCTCCGACATCCCCGACCGGTTCACCGTCCCCGCCTCCACGCCGGGCCTCGCCCAGGAGCTGGCCGTCCCGCGCTACTCGCAGGAGATCCACGTCGGCCAGTACCCCGAGTACGACAACGGCGGCGAGGCCTGGTGCAGCCCCACCTCCTCGCAGATGATCATCGAGTACTGGGGCGGCCGGCTGACCCCCGAGCAGCTGTCCTGGGTCGACCCCGACTACGCCGACCCGCAGGTGTGCCACGCGGCCCGCTACACCTACGACTACCAGTACGCGGGCTGCGGCAACTGGCCGTTCAACGCGGCCTACGCGGCCACCTTCAAAGGTCTCCAGGGCGTGGTGACCCGGCTGGCGTCGCTCACCGAGCTGGAGACGCTGATCGCGGCCGGCATCCCGGCCATCACTTCCCAGTCCTTCCTGAAGGAGGAGCTGACCGGCGCGGGCTACGGCACCGCCGGGCACCTGATGACGGTGATCGGCTTCACCGCCGACGGCGACGTGATCGCCAACGACCCGGCCTCGCCGAGCAACGAGGCGGTGCGGCGGGTCTACAAGCGGCGGGAGTTCGAGAACATCTGGCTGCGGACCAAGCGGTACAACGCCTCCGGCAAGGTCGTCTCCGGCACCGGCGGCGTCTGCTACCTCTACTTCCCGGCCCGCCCGACCCCGCGCCAGCGGGCGGCGCTCGCGGCGGTCGGCGTGCGCTGAGCCCTGCGGGAGCCCCGCGGGGAGCGTCCCCGGAGCGCGCCCGGACGCGAGCCGGGAGAGCCGGGGACGCCGGGGGAGCGGCCGGGGCTGTGAGCAACGTCTCGGCCGCAAAGGCCGCGCGCGGTGGCAAGGTGGACAGACCGGTGGGGAACGCCCACCGCTGTCCCCGCTCCGCACGAGATCAGCGAGACACACATGACCGCCACTTCGCTCACCGCCACCCGCGTCCGCACCGGCGGCCCCCAGGACGACGGTCCGAAGATCGTCGAGCATGTCATGGGCTGGGTCCTGGTGGCCGTCGTCGCCATGCTGATCACCCAGCTCGGACTGCTGTGACCCGCGGCACAGTCGCGCTGTGACCTGATACATACCGCTCGGGCCCGACCTGCCATACTGCGGATGTCCCGCCGCCCGTTGGAACCAGGGTCGACAGTGAAGATCAGTGAACAGCGCGACGCCGCCCGTCCCCGGGCGCGCGGAACCGAGCGTTCCGCCGCGCGCCGCGCCGAACTCATCGCCATCGGGCGCAAGCTGTTCGCCGACACCTCCTACGACGCGCTGTCGATGGACGACATCGCGCGCCAGGCCCACGTCGCCAAGGGACTGATCTACTACTACTTCCAGTCCAAGCGCGGCTACTACCTGGCCATCGTCCAGGACTCCGTCGCGGACCTGGTCACCTTCGCGGCGAGCGGCATCGAACTGCCCGCGCGGGAGCGGGTGGAGCGCACCGTCGACGGCTATCTGCGCTACGCCGAGCACAACCAGGCGGCGTACCGCACCATCGTCAGCGGGGGCGTCGGGTTCGACACCGAGGTGCAGGCCATCCGGGACGGGGTGCGCGAGGCGATCGTCGCGACCATCGCCGAAGGGGCGTACGGCCGCCGGGAGATCACGCCGCTGGCACGGATGGGGCTGCTCGGCTGGGTGTGCGGCGTCGAGGGCGCCACCCTGGACTGGATCGACCGGCCCGGCCTGTCCCGCGGCCTCATGCGGGAGCTGCTGGTGAAGACGCTGGGCGGCACCATGCGGGCCATCGAGGAACTGGACCCCGCCTGCCCGGCGCCGCGGCCCGCCCGCCGCGACGGCTGAGGGCGACAGCCGGTGACCGGCCGCCGCCCCTCGTGCCCGCCCGTGCGGCCGGCTAGTTGATGGCCTTGATCAGCTCGCCGTTCGCCGTGTCCCCGCTCAGCTCCCAGAAGAAGGTGCCGCCGAGGCCCTGCTGGTTCTTGTACGTCATCTTGGTCGCGATGGTGGCCGGGGTGTCGTAACTCCACCAGTCGCTGCCGCACTTGGCGTACGCGGTGCCGCCCACGGTGCCGGTCGCCGGGCACTTGGTCTTCAGCACCTTGTAGTCGTCGATGCCCTGCTCGTACGTACCGGCCGCCGGGCCGGTCGCGGTGCCGCCGGGCGCGGACTGGGTGACGCCGGTCCAGCCGCGGCCGTAGAAGCCGATGCCCAGCAGCAGCTTCTGGGCCGGGATGCCGAGGCCCTTGAGCTTCGCGATCGTCGCCGAGGTGTGGTTGGCCGCCTTCGGGATGCCGGAGTACGAGGTCAGCGGCGAGTGCGGGGCGGTGGGGCCGGCGGCGTCCCAGGCGCCGAAGTAGTCGTACGTCATCGGGTTGTACCAGTCCACGTACTGCGCGGCGCCCGCGTAGTCCGCCGCGTCGATCTTGCCGCCGGTGGTGGCGTCCGCCGGGATCGCCGCGGTGACGAGGTTGCCGGACCCGAACTTGGCGCGGACCGCCGCCATGAGGTTCTTGTACGCCGCCCGGCCGCTGGTGTCGCAGGTGGCGCCGCAGGCGTTCGGGTACTCCCAGTCGATGTCGATGCCGTCGAAGACGTCCGCCCACTTGGAGTTCTCGACCAGGTCGTAGCAGGACTGGGCGAACGCGGCCGGGTTCTTCGCCGCCTCGCCGAACCCGCCCGACCAGGTCCAGCCGCCGAACGACCACAGCACCTTGATGTGGGGGTACTTCCTCTTCAGCTCGCGCAGCTGGTTGAAGTTGCCGCGCAGCGGCTGGTCCCAGGTGTCGGCCACGCCGTCGACGGACTCGGCGGCGGTGTAGGTGCGGTCGGTGGCCGCGTAGGCGTCGCCCATCACGCACTTGCCGCCGGAGACGTTGCCGAAGGCGTAGTTGATGTGGGTGAGCTTGGCGGCGGAGCCGGAGGTGTCGATGTTCTTGACCAGGTACTTGCGGTCGTAGGTGCCCCATTCGGTGAAGTAGCCGACGACCTTGGAGCCGGCCGCGGCCTCCGCCTCGGGGGCGGCGGTGGCGGTGGTCGCGCCCGCGCCCGCGAGGAGTCCGGCGCCGAGGACGGCGGTACAGGCGGCGGCGACGAGCGCCCGGGTGCCGCCTGCTCGAACGAAGCGGAGCGACCGGGGCAGGGCGCGGGGACGGTGGGAAGTTCGCATCGGGTGTCTCCTCGTGGGGGAGAGGGGAACGCACGCCGGTTGGCATGAACGCGAAAGACGCGCTCGGTGATGCGACACCGTAGGAGGACTAGACCAGTTGGGTCAATGGTGCGGACCAATTTCCGTCCGGGCGGACTGCCGGGAGAGCCGCGCGGGAATTCTTGAAGTGAGCGGTCGTTAACCGGTGACGCGGAGGCGCCGATCGGGCATACTCACTGCGCACAGCCGCTGGTCAGCGACTTCCGAGACCCGGAAGCCCGTCCCCGCGGCCGGCCTCAGTAAGACCGGCGGAGCCGCCCCACCCAACGGCGCCCGTCCGCCGACGTGCCCGATACGGGAGGAGAGCGTCGCCATGCCCGACCACGCCCCGCAGCCGGTGGACCGGCAACTGCCCACGGACGAGGCCCGGGACCTGATCTCGCTCGTCCGCGACATAGCGCAGCGCGAGATCGCACCGAAGGCGGCCGAGGAGGAGGACGCCGGCCGCTTCCCGCGCGAGGTCTTCGCCCTCCTGTCCGAATCCGGCCTGCTCGGACTGCCCTACGGCGCCGAGTACGGCGGCGGTGAGCAGCCGTACGAGGTCTACCTCCAGGTCCTGGAGGAGCTGGCCGCGGTCCGCCTCACCGTCGGCCTCGGCATCAGCGTGCACACCCTCGCCTCCCACGCGCTCGCCACCTACGGCACCAAGGAGCAGCGGGTCGAGCACCTGCCCGCGATGCTCGGCGGCGGCCTGCTCGGGGCGTACTGCCTCTCCGAGCCCGCCTCCGGCTCCGACGCGGCCTCCCTGCGCACCAAGGCCGTCCGGGACGGCGACGACTGGGTGATCACGGGAACCAAGGCCTGGATCACCCACGGCGGCATCGCCGACTTCTACACCGTCATGGCCCGCACCGGCGAGGAGGGCCCGCGCGGGATCACCGCCTTCCTGGTGCCCGGCGACGCCGAGGGGCTCAGCGCGGCGGCGCCCGAGAAGAAGATGGGCATGAAGGGCTCGCCCACCGCCCAGGTCCACTTCGACGGCGTGCGCGTCGGCGACGAGCGGCGCATCGGCGAGGAGGGGCAGGGCTTCGCGATCGCCCTGTCCGCCCTCGACTCCGGGCGGCTCGGCATCGCCGCCTGCGCGATCGGCCTCGCCCAGGCGGCGCTGGACGCGGCGGTGGACTACGCGCGGGGGCGCCGCCAGTTCGGCCGGCCCATCGCCGACTTCCAGGGCCTGCGCTTCATGCTCGCCGACATGGCGACCCAGATCGAGGCGGGCCGCGCCCTCTACCTGGCGGCGGCGCGGCTGCGCGACGCGGGCCGGCCGTTCGCCCAGCAGGCGGCCATGGCCAAGCTGCACTGCACCGACACGGCGATGCGGGTCACCACGGACGCCGTCCAGGTCCTCGGCGGGTACGGCTACACCGCGGACTTCCCCGTCGAGCGCTACATGCGCGAGGCCAAGATGCTGCAGATCGTCGAGGGCACCAACCAGATCCAGCGGATGGTCGTCGCCCGCCACCTCATCGGTCCGGAGACCCGCTGAACTGTCCCGGCCTGACCAAGGGCGCCGCCAGCCGGACCCACTCCGGGTCGTGGCGCCCCGGCAGGGTGCGGCCCCCGGTCGCCCAGGCGTGCAGCAGGTCCCGGTAGATCGGCGGGTCCTGCAGGTGCGGCGGAGCCGCCGACGACGGAAGCGGAACCGATTCTGCGACGCTCGGGACGAACAGGGTGCGCTGACGCCCGGTCGTGAAAGAGGTGGGGGTCATACCGGGGCAACGCGCCACCGGCCGGACAGGTCACCGGTGCGCGGAATCGGGCGTACGTTCCGGACGGCGCCCGGCGCCCGGAAGCTCCACCGGCGCGCGGGCGCGCGGGTCGCACTCCGAAGCGGATGTCACTCGTACGGCGCATCCGGGCCCGCCGAACCGCACTGCGGCGGCCGGTGCCGCGGTGCGGAGCGGTGAGACGGGAGTGCCGCTGTGCCGCTGCGGCCGGACGGCCGGACCACGGCCGAGCAGCGCGGCGACGCCGCCGGTCCATGGCGGTGCTGCCGGGGATACGGCGGCGCTGCGGACCGAGCGGCGGCGCTGCCGGAGAAGCGGCGGTGCTGCGGTCGGAGTGACGGCGCTGCGGTCCGCGCGGGGTTGCCGCCGTCCGCGCGGGGATGTCGCCGTCCGTGCAGCAGTGCCGCCACGCGGCGCGCCGGTGTTTCAGGACGGCGCGCCGGTGCCGGCCGGCGGTGTGGTCAGGCGGCGCGGCGGCGCAGCGACGGGACGCGCATCGGGCGGGAGCCCGGGCCGCCGACGTGCGAGAAGGGCTGCGTGCGCCAGTCGAGGCCCTGCGGCAGG
The DNA here is from genome assembly GCF_011193355.1 of Streptomyces sp. JB150. GTDB lineage: Bacteria > Actinomycetota > Actinomycetes > Streptomycetales > Streptomycetaceae > Streptomyces. The sequence goes on along the minus strand of NZ_CP049780.1, from coordinate 1,152,856 downwards.
GTCAGCAGCAGGGCGGTGTCCTGCTCCTGCGGCTCGAACGACTCGTCCGCCGGCCGGGCGTCGGCGGCCCGGCGGCCGGTGCCGGGACAGACCGTGAGGCCGAACGGGTTCCACGGCGAGGCGCACAGCGCGTGCTCCGGCAGGACCTCCTCGTCCGCCAGCAGGGCGATGGGCTGCGCGCAGTCCGGGCAGATCACCCGGAACATCTCGAAGGTGTCGTACGCGTCGAACTCGTCGGCGTCGTCGAGGGCGTCGGGTTCGACACCCTCCGGCTCGGGCTCGACGACCGGCTGCTGCCGCTTGGGCACGGTACGACCAGGGCGCTTAAGACTCTGCATTGGGATTCTCCCCCTCGGGCTGGGCCGTTCGGGCACTGCGGCCTCGACCACACCAAGCACTGCCCAGCGGGCTCGGGGGGTAATCACGAGAACATCACGGAGACGGCCCGGATCTTGTGGCGTTCGTCACATGCCATGCGCAGGTGCCCCACCCGGCGCCCGCACCGCCCGGATGGCCCAACATCCAGGCCACCACATCACGAACCGGGTATGACCTGCGCCGCTCGGCTATCCGTGGAGATCAGCCGCACTGTAGGTTCTTGCGCCATGGAGGAGCTGGACCGACAGATCGTGCAGCTGCTCGTCAAGGACGGGCGGATGAGCTACACCGACCTGGGCAAGGCCACGGGCCTGTCCACCTCGGCCGTGCATCAGCGCGTGCGCCGGCTGGAACAGCGTGGCGTCATCCGCGGGTACGCCGCCGTGGTCGACCCGGAGGCCGTCGGGCTGCCCCTGACCGCCTTCATCTCGGTCAAGCCGTTCGACCCCAGCGCACCCGACGACATCGCCGACCGCCTCGCGGGCGTCCCCGAGATCGAGGCCTGCCACAGCGTCGCCGGCGACGAGAACTACATCCTCAAGGTGCGGGTGGCCACCCCGCACGAACTGGAGGAGCTGCTGGCCCGGCTGCGCAGCCTCGCCGGGGTCTCGACCCGTACCACCGTGGTCCTGTCGACGCCGTACGAGGCCCGGCCCCCGCGTATCTGAGCACCTGGGTGCGGGGCGGCGCACGCGGGGCGCGAAACTGTTCCCATGAGTGAGCGCACCGCCCCGACGAAGACCGTCCTCCTCCGCCGCGGAGAGGTCCACAGCCCCGCCGACCCGTTCGCCACCGCCATGGTCGTCGAACACGGCCAGGTCGCCTGGGTCGGCTCCGAGGGCGCGGCCGACGCCTTCGCGGACGGCGTCGACGAGGTGATCGACCTCGACGGCGCCCTCGTCACGCCCGCGTTCACCGACGCCCACGTCCACACCACCGCGACCGGCCTCGCCCTCACCGGGCTCGACCTGTCCGCCGCACCCGACCTCGACCACGCTCTCGCCCTCGTACGGGACTTCGCCGCCGCCCGCCCGCACGACCGGGTGCTGCTCGGCCACGGCTGGGACGCCGCCCGCTGGCCCGGAGGCCGCCCGCCCACGCGCGCGGAGCTGGACGAGGCCACCGGCGGGCGCCCCCTCTACCTGAGCCGGATCGACGTCCACTCGGCGGTCGTCACCACCGCCCTGCTCGACCTCACCCCCGGCCTCGGCGCGGTCGGCGACGGCCCGCTGACCGCCGACGCCCACCACGCGGTCCGCGCCGCCGCCCTCGGTGCCGTCACCGCGCGGCAGCGCACCGAGGCCCAGCGCGCCGCCCTCGCCCACGCCGCCTCCCTCGGCATCGGCTCGGTCCACGAGTGCGGCGGCCCGGAGATCTCCTCCGAGGACGACTTCACCGGCCTGCTCCGCCTCGCCGCCGAGGAGCCCGGCCCGCGCGTCGTCGGCTACTGGGCCGAACGCGACGTGGACAAGGCGCGCGAGCTGGGCGCGCTCGGCGCGGCGGGCGACCTCTTCGCCGACGGCGCCCTCGGCTCCCACACCGCCTGCCTGCACGAGCCGTACGCCGACGCCGCCCACACCGGCACTGCCTACCTCGACGCCGCAGCCGTCGCCGCGCACGTCGTCGCCTGCACCGAGGCGGGCCTGCAGGCGGGCTTCCACGCCATCGGCGACGCCGCCGTCACCGCCGTCGTCGAGGGCGTGCGCGCGGCCGCCGAGAAGCTCGGCCTCGCCCGCGTCCGGGCGGCCCGGCACCGGATCGAGCACGCCGAGATGCTCACCCCGCAGACCATCGCCGCCTTCGCCGAACTCGGCCTGACCGCCTCCGTGCAGCCCGCCTTCGACGCCCTGTGGGGCGGCGAGGACGGCATGTACGCCCAGCGGCTCGGCGCCGAGCGCGCCCGCTCGCTCAACCCGTTCGCGGCCCTGCTGCGCGCCGGGGTCCCGCTCGCCCTCGGCTCCGACAGCCCCGTCACCCCGCTCGACCCGTGGGGCACGGTCCGCGCCGCCGCCTTCCACCGCACCCCCGAGCACCGGGTCTCCGTACGGGCCGCCTTCACCGCCCACACCCGCGGCGGCTGGCGGGCGGTCGGCCGCGACGACGCGGGCGTCCTGGTGCCGGGCGCGCCCGCGGACTACGCGGTGTGGCGCACCGGGGAACTCGTCGTGCAGGCACCCGACGACCGGGTCGCCCGCTGGTCCACCGACCCGCGCTCCGGCACGCCCGGCCTGCCCGACCTGACCCCCGGCGCCGACCTGCCCGTCTGTCTGCGCACGGTGGTCGGCGGGCGGACGGTCTTCGTACGGCCGGGCGAGTGATCTGTGGGGGTGACGCCGGGGCGCAGCACGCCCGGCGCACCGTCGCGCGACCTGCGCATCCTCCGCTCCGACCTGCGGTTTCGAAGGAAACCCGCAGGTCAAACGGCTGTTGACAGGCGGCGGCCCGGGGCCGGTAGGTTCGGCCGGGTCCACCACCGGACACCCGACCGGGGACGTTCGCACACGCGTCGCGGTGCCGCTGGGTCAGGGATGGTGTACCGCACCGGGGCACCGTCACTGGGAGCCAGGCTCAGCGTCCGCACCGCACGCGGGGGAGCGTTCCGGCCGGTCGGGAAGGTGTGACCCGGGTGGGGCCCGGGTGCTCAGTAGACAACGGCTTTCGGTAGACCCGCAGCCAGCGGGTCCCAGGTCGGACCGAAGGGCGCCGGGCCCCCATCCGCCGCACCGGTGGCCGGTGGGGCCGGTCAAATCCGCGCATCTGCCCCGCTCGCGCGAGGCCGACACCACCGTCCGCACGCCTTGTCGCATCCGCGCAGGCCGCGGCCACTATGGTGGACCTCTGCGTACGGACATGAAGGGGCAGCAGTGAACGACGGCGACGGGACCCGCGCGGCCAAGGCCCAGGGGAGGCGCTTCGGCCCGCTCGGCACGGCCTTGGTGATCATTCCGACCTACAACGAGGCGGAGAACATCAAGACGATCGTCGGCCGGGTGCGCGAGGCGGTCCCCGAGGCGCACGTTCTGGTGGCCGACGACAACAGCCCCGACGGCACCGGCAAGCTCGCCGACGAGCTCGCCGCCGTCGACGAGCAGGTCCACGTGCTGCACCGCAAGGGAAAGGAAGGCCTCGGCGCCGCCTATCTCGCGGGCTTCCGCTGGGGCCTGGAGCGGGACTACGGCGTGCTGATCGAGATGGACGCCGACGGCTCCCACCAGCCCGAGGAACTGCCCCGGCTGCTGACCGCGCTCAAGGGCGCCGACCTGGTGCTCGGCTCCCGCTGGGTGCCGGGCGGCCGGGTGGTCAACTGGCCCAAGTCCCGCGAGTTCATCTCCCGCGGCGGCAGCCTGTACTCGCGCCTCGCGCTCGACCTGCCGCTGCGCGACATCACCGGCGGCTACCGCGCCTTCCGCGCGGAGACCCTGCGGGGCCTCGGCCTGCAGGAGGTCGCCTCCCAGGGCTACTGCTTCCAGGTCGACCTCGCCCGCCGCGCGATCAAAGCCGGCTACCACGTCGTCGAGGTGCCGATCACCTTCGTCGAACGGGAGCTGGGCGACTCCAAGATGAGCCGCGACATCCTCGTCGAGGCCCTGTGGCGGGTCACCTCCTGGGGCGTGGAGGAGCGGGTCGGCAAGCTGCTGCGGCGGGGCGGCGGGGCGCCGCAGCGGTAGGGCGTCCCCGGCCGGGCACGGCCCTTATCCCGTGCTGAGCCCCGTGCGGGCACACTGGACGCATGACGACTGGCGCTCCGACCCCTCCGCCCCTCACCCGGCCCCGGCGATCCCGGCTGCGCACGGCGCTGCCGCTCGCCGTGGCGGCGTCGCTGGTGCTGGAGATCTGGCTGCTCACCGTGGTCGCCGAGGCGGCGGGCGGCTTCACGGTGTTCCTGCTGCTGCTCGCCGGGCTGGTGCTCGGCTCCCTGGTCATCAAGCGGGCGGGCCGGCGCGCCTTCCGGAATCTCAACGAGGCGCTGCAGAGCGGCACCGCGCCCTCCAGCGGAGGCGGCAGCGGACTGCTGATGCTGGGCGGCCTGCTGCTGATGCTGCCCGGTCTGATCTCGGACGTCGCCGGTCTGCTCCTGCTCGTCCCGCCGGTCCGGAAGGCCCTCGGCCGGTACACCGAGCGCACGGTGGAGCGCAGGCTGCGCCGGACCGCCCCCGGCTCCCTGGGTGACGTCTTCCAGCAGACCCGCATGTACCGCCCCGACGGCAAGGTCGTCCAGGGCGAGGTCGTCCGCGACACCCCGGCGGACCCGCCGCGCGAGCAGTACCCGCCGCTGAACCGCTGACCGCCCCACGCACCGAGCGGGTCCGTCAGGGCAGCACGACGACCGCGGGCGCCGTACGTGGCCTCACGTACGGCGCCCGCGGTCAGGTGCGTGCGCTGGAAATCGGGCCGGGCCCCGCGGGCTAGGCCGACTTGCGGCTGTCCCGCGGATGAACGGCGATGTTCATCGCGCCGGAACGCAGGACGGCGAGCCGCTCCTCGAGGACCTCTTCGAGTTCCTCACGGGTGCGGCGCTCCATCAGCATGTCCCAGTGCGTACGGGCCGGCTTCGCCTTCTTCTCCTCCGGACCGTCACCGTCCACGAGGAGTGCCTGGGCCCCGCAGACCTTGCACTCCCACTCCGGCGGGATCTCCGCCTCGACCGAGAAGGGCATTTCGAACCGGTGCCCCTTCTCGCATGCGTACTCCACGGCCTGGCGCGGGGCCAGGTCGATGCCGCGGTCCGTCTCGTAGCTGGTCACCACGAGGCGCGTGCCGCGAAGAGCTCGCTCACTCATGAATCGTGCCTCCCGGGCTTGTCGCCCACAGGACAGGTGTCGCTGTCGTCGTCATCCGGTCAACGTCCGGTCGGCGGTAAAGATTCCCGTTCGGAGTCCCGTTCCGGGTCATGCGTCGCCGTCGTAGCCGCAGCCTTGTCAACCAGTGCAGTACCCACAGGCGCCCGGTTTGTCACATCTGATCGGAGATGTCACCCAGCGTTTCATCATCTTTGACGCAGTAACGGTACGCCTGGCAGGCCAAACGCGTACACTACAGCCCTTTCGCGCCGAGTGCTAAATCCTTTCGGGAACCGGGTTGCCCGCGTCCCCGATCGCCCGCCGTACCGGTACCCGCGCGAGGAGCACGAAACCCAGCACGAAGAAGGCCACCAGCGAGATGATCGCGTCCCGGTAGCTCCCGGTCAGCTGGTAGGTCAACCCGAACAGCAGCGGGCCCAGCCAGCTCATCCCGCGGTCGCTCAGCTCGTACGCCGAGAAGTACTCGGCCTCCTTCCCGGGCGGGACCAGGTGCGAGAACAGGGAGCGGGACAGCGCCTGGCTGCCGCCGAGGACCAGGCCGATCGCGGCGGCCAGCGCGAAGAACCACACCGGCTCCCCGGCCGGCAGGAAGTATCCCGTGGCGAGAATCACCGTCCACGCCACCAGCGACCCCAGCACCGTCCGTTGCGCGCCGTACCGCCGCGCCAGCCGGCCCAGCGCCAGCGCGCCCGCCACCGCCAGCACCTGGACCAGCAGCACCGCCGCGATGAGCGTCGACTGGCCGAGCCCCAGCTCCTTCGAGCCGTACACCGAGGCCTGGCTGATCACGGTCTGGATGCCGTCGTTGTAGACCAGGTACGCCAGCAGGAAGCCCAGGGTCAGCGGGTGGCGGCGCATGTCGCGCAGGGTCGCCAGCAGCTGCCGCCGGCCGGTCACGGCCGGCGCCGGCCCGGGTGCCGGGCGGTCGCGCAGGCGGCGCAGCGGGATCAGCGCGAACGCACCCCACCACAGCCCCGCCGAGGCCAGACAGACGCGCACGGCCTCGCTCTCCGAGAGGCCGAACGAGTCGTGGGAGAGGTAGAGCACCAGATTGCCGACCAGGACCAGCGCTCCCGCCGCGTACCCGAAGGCCCAGCCGCGCGAGGAGACCGCGTCCCGCTCCTCGGGCGGCGCGATCTGCGGCAGGTAGGAGTTGTAGAGCATCATCGCCACCGACTGGGCCGCGTTCGCCACGACCAGCAGCGCCCCGCCGAGCAGATAGCGGTCGCCGGAGAGGAAGAACATGCCCGCGGTGGCCGTGGCGCCCACGTACGCGGCGGCGGCCAGCAGGGGCTTCTTGCGGCCCGTGCGGTCGGCGGCGGCGCCCACCAGGGGCATCGCCAGGACGGCCACGACCACCGACAGGGACACCGCGTACGCGAAGAAGGCTCCCGCGCGGACCGGGATCCCCAGCGGATGCACGAACCCGTCGGCGTCCGCCGCCGACTCGGCGACCGAGGTCAGATAGGGGCCGAGGAAGACGGTGAGGACGCTCGTCGAGTAGACGGAGCACGCCCAGTCGTAGACGTACCAGCCACGCTGCTCACGCCGTCGCGCGGCGGACTCGCCGTCCGCCTCCCGCGCGCCGGTCCGCCCGGTGTCCGTGCCCACCCGTGCCCCGCTTCCCCGCCGATGCCGCGCGCAAGGGCCGGGCGGCGGCGGGCCCGGCGGGTCACACCCAGAGGCCGCGGTCCTCCATGACCCTGCGCAGTGTGTCGATGTGATCGGTCATGATGCCATCGACGCCCAGGTCCAGGAGCCGGTGCATCCGCTCCGGTTCGTTGATCGTCCATACGTGCACCTGGAGCCCGCGCGCGTGGGCGGCGCGGATGAAGCGGCGGTCGACCACCTGGATCCCCGACTGGGACTCGGGCACCTGCGCGGCGACGGCCGAGCGGCGCAGCGCCGCCGGGACACCCCACGAGCGCAGCCGCAGATTGAGCACGCCCCGGGTGCCGTACGACGTCGCCAGGCGCGGTCCGGCCAGCCGCTGGGCGCGGACCACGCGGGCCTCCGAGAAGGAGCCGACGCATACTCGGTCCCAGGAGTCGGTGCGCGCCACCAGGTTCAGGAACGAGTGCAGCGCCGACTCCGCCTTGAGGTCGACGTTCCAGCGCACCTCGGGGAAGGTCTCCAGCAGCTCCTCGAACAGCGGCACCGGTTCGCGGCCGCCCACGCGCGCGTGCCGCACCTCCGCCCACGGCAGCTCCGCGATCCGGCCCGTGCCGTCGGTCACCCGGTCCAGCGTCGTGTCGTGGAACGCCACGAGCTTGCCGTCCCGCGTGGCGTGCACATCGGTCTCGATGTACCGGTAGCCGGCCTCGACCGCGCGCCGGAACTGGAGCACGGTGTTCTCCAGGCCGTCGGCCGCCCCGCCCCGGTGGGCGAACGGGATGGGGCCGGGATGGTCGAGATACGGATGGCGTACGCGCGTGCTCACCGTCGCAGTATCGCGCGCCGCGGTTGCCCCTCGGCAACGACCGTGCTGCCGTCGGATGCCGACGGGACGGCGAACACCCGCAGGAAGAGCTGGGCGAGCGGGCCGATCGCGACCGCGTACAGCACCGTGGCCACGCCGATGGTGCCGCCCAGGACGAAACCGCCGGTCACGACCGCGACCTCGACGGCCGTCCGCATCAGCCGGATCGACCGGCCGGTGCGCCGGTGCAGCCCGGTCATCAGCCCGTCGCGCGGCCCCGGACCGAAGCGGGCGGCGATGTACAGACCGGTGGCGACGCCGTTGAGGACGATGCCGGCCAGCATCAGGGGGACCCGGACGAGCAGGGTGTGCGCCTCGGGGACGAGGGCGAGCGTGCCGTCCATGGCGATGCCCACCACGAACACGTTGGAGACCGTGCCGAGTCCCGGGCGCTGGCGCAGCGGGACCCACAGCAGCAGCACCACGGCGCCGACGATGATCGACACGACGCCGATCGTGAGGCCGGTGCGTTCGGCCAGGCCCTGGTGGAGCACGTTCCACGGCTCCAGGCCGAGTCCCGCCTCCACCAGGAGGGCGGAGCTGGCGCCGTACAGCGCGAGACCGGCGTACAGCTGGATCAGCCGGCGCGTTAGGTGGCGTGGTTCGCGCCCGCCGTCTTCCGTGGACGGTGTGGAGTCCGTGGACCGGTGTGTCGACAAGAGGTCCCCCCTGGTGGTGTTGGTGGCCTGACGCATGACACTCTGTGGCTTGGGATGAAACGTCATCCAGGGCCAATCGCGGGAAGGTGGACTGGTAATCATGGCGCAGTGGACCTCGGCGGTGGGGGCCGCGCAGCTCGCCCGGCTGCTCAAGTCCCAGCAGGACCGCCCCGCGGGCCCCGGCACCCGCCGCCCGCCCGCCTACCGGGCGCTCGCCGACGGGATCCGGCTGCTGGTGCTCGAAGGGCGGGTGCCGGTCGCCGCGCGGCTGCCCGCCGAGCGCGAGCTGGCCCTCGCCCTGTCCGTCAGCCGTACGACGGTCGCCGCCGCCTACGAGGCGCTGCGCACCGAGGGCTTCCTGGAGTCGCGGCGCGGCGCCGGCAGCTGGACCGCCGTCCCGGCGGGGAACCCGCTCCCCGCGCGGGGCCTCGAACCGCTGCCGCCCGAGGCGCTGGGCTCGCTGATCGACCTCGGCTGCGCGGCGCTGCCCGCGCCCGAACCGTGGCTCACGCGCGCGGTGCAGGGCGCCCTGGAGGAACTGCCGCCGTACGCGCACACGCACGGCGACTATCCGGCCGGGCTGCCCGCCCTGCGCGCGATGATCGCCGAGCGGTACACCGCGCGGGGCATCCCCACCATGCCCGAGCAGATCATGGTGACGACCGGCGCGATGGGCGCCATCGACGCCATCTGCCACCTCTTCGCCGGGCGCGGCGAGCGGATCGCCGTGGAGTCGCCGTCGTACGCCAACATCCTCCAGCTCATGCGCGAGGCGGGCGCCCGGCTGGTGCCCGTCGCGATGGCCGAGGGACTGAGCGGCTGGGACATGGACCGCTGGCGCCAGGTCCTGCGGGACGCCGCGCCGCGCATCGCCTATGTCGTCGCCGACTTCCACAACCCCACCGGCGCGCTCGCCGACGAGGACCAGCGGCGCCGACTGGTGGAGGCGGCCCGGTCCGCCGGGACCGTGCTGGTCGCCGACGAGACGATGAGCGAGCTGTGGCTCGACGCGGACATGGCGGGCGCGATGCCGCCGCCGGTCTGCTCCTTCGACCCCGCCGGGTCCACGGTGATCACGGTCGGGTCGGCGAGCAAGGCGTTCTGGGCGGGGATGCGCATCGGCTGGGTGCGGGCGGCGCCTGACGTGGTCCGCAGCCTGGTGGCCGCGCGCGCCTACGCCGACCTGGGCACGCCCGTGCTGGAGCAGCTGGCGGTGCACTGGCTGTTCAGCACCGGTGGCTGGGAGCAGGCCGTGGAGCTGCGGCGGCAGCAGGCCCGGGACAACCGGGACGCGCTGGTCGCGGCGGTACGGCGGGAGCTGCCCGAATGGGAGTACGAGGTGCCCAAGGGCGGCCTCACGCTCTGGGTGCGCGCCGGGGGCCTGTCCGGGTCCCGGCTCGCCGAGGCGGGGGAGCGGGTCGGCGTCCGGGTTCCGTCCGGGCCGCGGTTCGGTGTGGACGGGGCGTTCGAGGGGTATGTGCGGCTGCCGTTCACCGTCGGCGGCGCGGTGGCGGAGGAGGCGGCGGCGCGGCTGGCCGCGGCGGCGCGGCTGGTGGAGAGCGGGGGCACGGCGGGAGCGGAGGCGCCGCGCACGTTCGTCGCGTGAGGGGCGGATTCGTGGGGCATGGCATGGGGCACGCGTGACGCGTACCTTCGCGTGGCGGGGCGCGTGGCATCGCGTGTGACATGGCGTGTGACACGGCGTGCGACACGGCGTGGCGACACGGAAAAGGGCGGGCCCCGCGCGGGGCCCGCCCTTTTCCGGTGCCGGTGACTCTCGTGCCGGCGGGTGACTCCTGCGGTCAGGACGTCTCCGCCGCGACCGCCTTCGCGGGGACCGGCTCGGCCACACCGTCCGTCTGCCCGTCGGTCTCGGGGACCGTCTCGGGCTCCACCGTCTCCGGCCGCACCCTCTCGGGCTCCACCGCTTCCGGTTCCTCGTCCGCCGGTGTCGTGCGCGGGGGCAGCAGGTCTAGGACGGCCTGGCGGTGGGCGTCGCTGGTCGCGTCGTCGTACGGGTCGGGGGTCGCCGGGACCTGGAGGCGCAGCACCGGTCCCGCGCCGAGACGGGCGTAACCGCGGCCCGGGGGGACGTGGGAGGTGGGTGTGGTGTGCGGCGGGGCGCCGAGGACCGCCTCCAGCTGCGCGACGCCGGCCGGTCCGAGGGCGACCCGCGCGCGTGTGTGCTGGCGTACGGCGTCGGGGAGGGCGTCCAGGCTGTCGAACTGCTCGGCGACGACCACGGTGACGCCCGCGGCGCGGCCGTGCCGCAGCGGCACCTGGAGCAGGGACAGCGGGTCCTTGTCGCCGTCCGCCTCGGTGACGTGGCCGAGTGCCGTCGGCCGGTCGAGCAGCAGCCACAGCGGGCGCTTGGTGTCCTCCGGCGGCGGGTTGCCCTCCTGCCGGGCGCGGTTGACGGCGATCAGCCGGCGCTCGGTCTCGGCCGCGGCCCACTCCAGGCCGGCCAGCGCCCCGGTCAGGGAGCACTCGACCGCCAGCACGCCGTCGCGGCCGGTCAGGCAGGCGTACTCGCCGGTGCCGCCGCCTTCCACGATGAGGATGTCGCCGTGCCGCAGGGCCTGGAGGGCGATGGAGCGCAGCAGGGTGGAGGTGCCGGTGCCCGGCTGGCCCATGACCAGCAGATGCGGCTCGGTGGAGCGGATGCCGGTGCGCCAGACGACCGGCGGGACGTCGCGCCGCTCCTCGCCGTGGGTGAGGGGGAGCGTGCGCTGGACCTCGGTGGGGTCGGTGAAGCCGAGGACCGTCTCGCCGGGGGCGGTGACGAAGCGCTGGGCGGCGATGTCGGTGGGCAGCGGGGCGAGGACGGTGACCGTGAGCTGGTTGCCCTCCTCGTCCCAGGCGAAGTGGTACTCCCGGCCGCGGCCCGACTTGGCGCTGAGCAGGTGCTCCACGCGCGCGCGCGCCTCCGGTTCGCCGTCCGGGAAGTAGGCCGGGTAGCGGATCGCCAGCTGGGCGACCCGGCCCGAGCCGTCGAACTCGTACTCGGGGAAGGCCTTCTCCCAGTCGCCGCCGTGGGTGTACAGCGGCTCGGGGTCCTCGGCGGTCGAGAAGTAGGGGACCAGTGCCTCGTAGAGCGACTTCAGCCGCTCCGTCTGGGACGCGTCGGGCCCGTCCGGCACGGCCGGGGGGCGGTCCCGGCCCTGCCAGGCTGCCGCCGCCATCAGGCTGATGACGGCGAGCAGCGGGCCGTACGGCGCCAGGGCCACGACCAGGATCACCGAGGCCACGAGGAACAGCAGCGGGCCGCGCTTGTCCTTCGGGGTGTCGGCCCACCTGCGCCGTCCGGCCGCCGCCAGCCGGCGCAGACCGCGGGTGATCGTGATCAGCGGATGGAGAACGTCGGTGGCGCTGTCGGCCGCCGTCCGGGCCAGCTCCCGGCTCCGGGCGATCTGCGCGCTGCCTGTGCTCAGGATGCGGGGGAGGGGGCGCCGGGCCACTGCTGTCTCCTGAAGGTGCGTACGGGCGGGACGGACGTCAGAACTTGATGCCGCCGAGGAGGCTCGCGAGGCTCTCGCCGCCGGCCTTGATGCTGGGCGCGATGGCCGTACTCGCCAGGTAGAAGCCGAACAGGGCCGAGACCAGGGCGTGCGACGCCTTGAGGCCGTCCTTGCGGAAGAAGATGAAGACGACCACGCCGAGCAGAACGACGCCTGAGATGGAGAGGATCATGTGAGTGCTCCTGGTTCGTGGGGACAGTCACCATGAGTACTTCCAGGCTCACAGCATGTATCCATACGATAAAAGGTGCAAGTGGGTGAAATTCGGGCGATTTCCCTCGTTCGGCCGAGCTGTGTTCCGCTGATCGAGCCCGGCGATCGGGCCCGGCCGGGGCTGTGGTGATCTTTACCTCCGGCAGATCGGGTCATGTGCGGCGCGAGCCAGTACCCTGGCGATTCACCTGAACGGTTGCAGTGAGAGGCGGTCCGGCCGATGAGTGAAGCCCCCGACCCCGAGGTCGTGGAGCTGGCGACGAAGATCTTCGATCTGGCCCGGCAGGGACAGACCGAGGCCCTCGTGGCGTATGTCGACGCGGGTGTTCCGGCCAACCTCACCAATGACCGCGGCGACTCCCTGGTGATGCTCGCCGCCTATCACGGCCACGCGGAGACCGTACGGGCGCTGCTCGCGCGCGGGGCCGAGGCGGACCGCGTCAACGACCGAGGCCAGACCCCCCTCGCCGGAGCGGTTTTCAAGGGCGAGGAGGAGGTCATCAGGGCGCTGCTCGAGGGCGGAGCCGACCCTTCCGCCGGCACGCCGTCGGCCGTGGACACGGCCCGGATGTTCGGCAAGGCAGAGCTGCTCGAGCTCTTCGGCGCGGATTGATCTCACCGCGTCTGATCAGGTAAAACGCACGTTCCGACCAGGCAGGACGACGACCACGGGGGAGGCGGTACGCGGCCGCCGGAAATATCGGTCGCGGCATCGAGAACCGCCGAGTCATCATGACGTCGTGATTCACGGACGCGATGGCCGGGCAAGTGTTGCCGCACCGCGCGGGCCGTGACTCGGTCCGCGAGGGCCACCGACGAGAGGCAGAGGAAGATGGTCTACAGCAAGCATGAGACGGCGGGCGCCCCGACGTGTTGTCACGCGGCCAGGTAGTGCGTGTTCCCCGGTTGCGTCGACGCTTGATGTGAGGCTGTGTTTCCCATGTTCGATCCGGTCATAGCGCCCAGCGGTACGCTGCTCGGCCTGCTCCAGCGGGGCCGCGGCGACGGCACGCTGCACGCGCTCACCGCCCCCCGTGACGAGGCCCTGACGGCCCTGAACCACTGTGTGCTGCGCGACCCCCGCCACGACTGGCAGCTGGAGAACCGCTCCCTCTACTACGCCCGTCTCTACCTCGACCTGAACGGCGAGCTGGACGCCATCGAGGCACACCTCTTCGACCCCGAGGACGTCCTCGACCCCGAGGAGTCCCGCACCGGGCTCGCCCTGGCCGTCCTCGGCCACCTCGCGTCCTACGGCAGGCGGGACGCCCTGATGCTGTTGCGCAGGTACGCCGCCCACGGCTCCAACTGGGCCTGGGCCCTCGACGAACTCGCCCTGCGCGACGACGACGCCGGTCTGCGCGCCCTCGCGGCGCCCGTCCTGGCGCGTTTCCCGGCCGGTGCCGAGGGCGACGCCGAGCTGGCCGCCGCCGTGCGGGACGCCTTCGAGCCGCGGCCCTGGCGGCTGTGGGCCGAGGATCCGCGCGCATGGATCTCCGGCCGGGTCCGGGCCGCCCACGAGACCGGCTGCTTCGACCGCTGGCAGCGGCAGATGCGGCCCACCGGGCCCCGGCCCGGCTGGAGCGTGCGCGCGGTGTTCGAATGGGCCCAGCAGGGCCTCGACCGCGGCGCGGCCCTCCACGTGCCCGCCGCCCGCTGCCTGATCGCCGTCGCCGGGCCCGAGGACCGGCCCGAGATCATCCAGGCGGCCAAGGACGGCACCGATGGCGCCCGCAGCACCGCGTTGCGCTACCTCGCCGACCGCGACGATCCCGACGCCCTCGATTTGGTCGAGGCCGCCGTGAGCACCGGATCACCGGCCGTCGTGGAGGCCGCCGTCGACGCCTTCGAACGGATGCGCGGCACCGCCGCCGTCGACCGGGCGCGCGGCTGGGCCCGCCGCCCCGACCCGCTGGGCGCCGCCGCCGGGCGGGTGCTCGCCTGCCGGGGCGGGACCCAGGACAGCGACCTCGTCCTCGGCGCCCTGCGCGAGGCCGTCCGGGGCGAGGGCCCCGACGCGCCGACCCTGTGGACCCTCGTCGACGGCGCCGGACGCCTCGGCATCGCCTGCGCCGCGCCGGTACTGCGGCACGTCTACCGGGAGACCGCTTCCTCCCACCTGCGCGGCCGCGCCGCCCGCGCGCTAGCCGCCACCGATCCCTCCTTCCCCGCCGGATTCGCCGTCGAGTGCCTGTGGGACTGCGAGGAGTCCACCCGCGAACTGGCCGCCCGGCACGCCGAGACCGGCGACACCCGCGTCGTCGAGCAGCTGCGCAGGCTGGCCGCCGATCCGGCCGAGGAGGCGGAGGTCCAGACGGCCGTACGCAGCCGGATCGGACCGGACGCGCCGGCGGTGTGAGCCGGTCGTGGGGGCGCGAGAGTTAGTCCGTAGGGCGCCCTAGGGTGGGGCGCGCGGGAGGCGGGTCCGGGATGGCAGCCGGTACGGGGCGCGCGGGGTGAGCGAGTACAGGGCCCGCGCGGGGTGGGCCGGTACGGCGTTCGCGGCCCGAGTCGGCCTGGCGTCGGGGCGAGGGCCGTGACGAGGTCGGCGGACGCGGACGGGGTGCCGATGACGGCACCCCGGGACCGGAACAGAAGGATCGCCGTCGGTGCTGGCCGGAACCGAAACGGAGGACCGCCGTCGGTGCGGCTGGATCCGGGACGGAGGAGCGCCGGTCGGCTCGTCCGGTGAACTCCGGGTGACCCGCCGGGCAGAGACGCGTGGCCGGATCCTGACCCACGCGGGTGCGCGTACCAACGCTCATGGGACGTTCCTCGCCCGGAAAGATCCACGTTGACGCGGCCACGTCCAGCGCGGCGACAACACCCGTATGCGTGTCGTCATCGTGACCGAATCCTTTCCCCCCGATGTGAACGGCGTGGCCCACTGCGCGCTCCAGACCGCCCGGCACCTCGTCGACCGCGGTCACGCGCCCCTCGTCGTCGCACCGGCTCCCGCTCCCGGACAGCGGCCCGACGCCCTCGCACCGTGCCCCGTCGTCCACGTCCCCTCCCTGCCGCTCCCCGGCTACCCGCAGGTCCGGGTCGCGCTGCCCAGCCGGCGCCTGACCGCCGCGCTGATCGAGCACCGCGCGGACCTCGTCCACCTGGCCAGCCCCTTCGTGCTCGGCGTACGCGGCATGGCCGCCGCCGCCCGGCTCGGCATCCCCGCCGTGGCCGTCTACCAGACCGACCTGGCCGGATACGCCCGCACCTACATGGGCGCCGGCGAGGCCGCGGCCTGGCGGCGCATCCGCGCGGTGCACACCGCCGCCGACCGCACCCTCGCACCGTCCACCGCCTCCCTGCGCGACCTTCAGGCGCACGGCGTGCCCCGGGTACGGCTGTGGCCGCGCGGGGTCGACACCGTACGTTTCCGGCCGGACCGGCGGGACGAGGCGGTGCGCCGCGAGCTGGCCCCGAACGGTGAGCTGATCGTCGGGTACGTCGGTCGGCTCGCCCCCGAGAAGCACGTCGAACTGCTCGCCCGGGCCTGCGCGCTGCCGGGCGTGCGGGTGGTGGTCGTCGGGGACGGGCCCAGCCGGCCCGGCCTGGAGCAGGCGCTGCCCGGCGCGGTGTTCCTGGGCCGCCGTACCGGCGACGACCTCGCCCGGATCTTCGCCTCGCTCGACGTGTTCGCGCACACCGGCCCCTTCGAGACCTTCTGCCAGACCGTGCAGGAGGCCATGGCGAGCGGGGTGCCCGTCGTCGCGCCCGCCACGGGCGGGCCACTGGACCTGGTCGGCCACGGCCGGAATGGACTGCTCGTCCCGCCGCGCGACCCGGACGCCCTGCGGGACGCGGTGGCTGCCCTCGCCGCCGCTCCCGCCCTGCGCGCCGCGTACGGGGCCGCCGCGCGGGACGCCGTCGAGGGCCGCACCTGGGCGGCCGTCGGCGACCGGCTGATCGAGCACTACGAGGACGTGCTCGCCGCGCGGAAGGCGGTGCTGGCGGCATGACCACCCCACGCGGGACGGACGGCCCGCTGCGGATCGTCCGGCTGGCCAACTTCGTCACACCCGCCTCCGGGGGCCTGCGCACCGCCCTGCGCGAGCTGGGCAAGGGCTTCCGGGCGGCCGGACACGAACCCGTGCTGATCGTGCCGGGCGAGCGGCACACCGACCGGGACACCGAGCAGGGCCGCGTCATCACCCTGCCCGGTCCGCTGCTGCCCGGCACCGGCGGCTACCGCGTCCTCACCGACCGGCGCCGCGTCGCCGCCCTCCTGGAGGACCTGGCACCCGACCGCCTGGAGGTCTCCGACCGGACGACCCTGCGCTGGACCGGCCGGTGGGCGCGGCGCGCGCGGGTGCCCGCCGTGATGGTCTCCCACGAGACCGCCGACGGGGTGCTGCGCACCTGGGGGCTGCCCGAGGCGGCGGCCCGGCGCGCGGCCGACGCGCTCAACGTGCGCACCGCGCACGCGTACTCCCGCGTCGTGTGCACGACGGAGTTCGCCGAGCGGGAGTTCGTGCGGATCGGCGCCCGCAACGTCGTACGGGCGCCGCTGGGCGTCGACCTGACGAGCCGCCACCCCTCGCTGCGTGACGCGGGGATACGCGGCCTCCACGCGCGCGTGGACCAGGACCTGCTGGTGATGTGCTCGCGGCTGTCCGTGGAGAAGCGGCCCGGCACCGCGCTGGACGCCCTGGCCGAGCTGCGGCGGCGGGGCAGGCGGGCGGTGCTGGTGGTCGCCGGGGACGGGCCGCTGCGGGGGCGGCTGGAACAGCGCGCACGCGAGCGGAATCTGCCGGTGGCCTTCCTCGGGCACGTCTCCGAACCAAGGCTGCTGGCCGCGCTCCAGGCCAGTGCCGACGTGTGCCTGGCGCCGGGGCCCGCGGAGACGTTCGGGCTGGCCGCCCTGGAGGCGATGGCCTGCGGCACGCCGGTCGCGGTGAGCGCGTCGTCGGCGCTGCCCGAGGTCGTCGGAGCCGCCGGCGCCGTCGCGGCGGACACCGGGGAGGGTTTCGCGGACGCCGTCGAGGCGCTGCTGGCGCGGCCCGAGCGGGAGCGGCGGGAGGCAGCACGCGCGCGTGCGGAGCTGTTCGGCTGGGACGCGGCGGTGGCGGCGTTCCTCGCCGCGCACGACGCGACGGCACCCAGCCGTCCGGTCCGGGCCCCGGGCGCCGACGCCGCCCCGCGCGGGGAGAGCGGGCAGGGCGAACGAGCCCGGACGGGCACCGGGGTCCCGCGGCACGGGGTGGGGGTCGCCGAGGGGGCTGCCGGATGAGACCCCTGACGTTCGTCGCCCTCGGCGACTCGCTGACGGAAGGAGTGGGCGACCCCGCCGGGAACGGATGGCGCGGCTGGGCCGCGCTGCTCGCCGCCGGGCTCTCCCCGCAGCCCGTGCGGTTCACCAACCTCGCGGTCAGCGGGGCGCAGACCCGGGACGTCCTGGAGACCCAGCTGCCCGCCGGGCTCGCCCTGCGGCCGGACCTCGTGTCCGTCGTCGTGGGCGTCAACGACACGCTGCGCCGCACCTTCGACATCCAGGCCGTCGCCGCCCGCCTCGACGAGGTCTACGGCGCCTTCGCCGGGCAGGGCGCGGCACTGCTCACCGCCTGTCTGCCCGACCCCGGCACCATGCTGGGCCTGCCGGGCGCCCTGGCCCGCCCCCTCGCCCGGCGGCAGCGGGCGGTCAACACCGTGGTCCACGCGCTGTCCGAGCGGTACGGGGCCGTGCACCTGCACGCCTGCGAGGGGGACTGGCTGCGGGACCGGGCCCTGTGGAGCGCGGACCGGCTGCATCCGGGCGAGCGCGGCCACCGGCAGTTCGCCGTGCGCTGCCACGCCCTGCTGGCCCGGGCCGGCCTCGCCACCGGGACCCCGCCCTCGCCGGAACCAAACTCCCCGGCGCCGACCAGAGCGGCGGCCCTGTGGTGGCTGGCCACGGCGGGCACCGGCTGGGTGGCCCGCCGCTGCACCGACCTCCTGCCCCAGCTGCTCCGCCTCGCCGCCGACGAGATCCACCACCACGCGCGCGGCACGAGCGCCCGCCTGGACCTGCGAGCCACCCACGCGGTGACCGCGGCGCTTGCCGCGTTGCCGGTGGGGGAGGGGAGGGAGGCGGCGTAGGGAGACGGAGCGCGGGGGGACGGGCCGGTGACGGGTTCGCGGGTGGCAGGCTCGGCGGTGGGGCGTTGCCGCGCGCGGGGGAGCCGGGCGGCGGCCGGCGCCGGGATCACCGCCGGCGTACCGCCACGAAGCGGACCGGTGTTCCCGGCAGGGCCTGGGCGGCCGCCGGCAGGTCGGCGGGGTGGACGACCGCGATCACCGGATAGCCGCCGGTGGTCGGGTGGTCGGCGAGGAAGACCACCGGGCGGCCGTCCGGCGGGACCTGGACCGCGCCCAGCACCATGCCCTCGCTGGGCAGTTCACCGGGCCGGGCCCGTTCCAGGGCGGGGCCCTCCGTGCGGAGGCCGATGCGGTTGCTCGACGCCGACACCCGGTACGCGCGGGACGTGAAGTCGCCCAGGGCCCGCCGGGTGAACCAGTCGTCGCGGGGGCCGAGCGTCACCCGCAGCACCAGCTCGGCGGGCGGGGCGGGCTGCGGAGCGGTGTCCACGCGCGCGTGGGGCGCACCGGGCGTGCCCAGGGGCAGTACCGCCCCGTCCGTCAGCGGCACCGGACCCAGGCCCGACAGCAGGTCCGTGGAGCGGCTGCCGAGCACCGGCTCGACGGCGACGCCCCCGGAAACGGCGACGTAACTGCGGACGCCCGCGCGGGCCGGGCCCACGTCGAGCAGCGCCCCGGCGGGTACCCGTACCGGGGCGCCCCAGGCCGCCGGCCGCCCGTCGACGGTCACCGCGCAGGGGGCGCCGCCGACCGCGACGGTGACGGCGCAGCGGGGGCGCAGCGCGCACCCGGTGAGCGTCGTCTCCAGCACGGCCGCCGCCCGCCGGTTGCCCACCAGCCGGTTCACCAGGGCCGCCGCGGGCGCGTCGAGCGCCCCGGAGCGCGGTACGCCGAGGTGGGCGTATCCGGGGCGGCCGAGGTCCTGCACGGTGGTCAGGGCTCCGGCGCGGACGACGGCGAGGGCGCGGTCGGTCATCGGGCGGCCACCTCCGCCTCCGGCACGAAACGCACCCG
This sequence comes from Streptomyces sp. JB150, assembly GCF_011193355.1. Taxonomy (GTDB): domain Bacteria; phylum Actinomycetota; class Actinomycetes; order Streptomycetales; family Streptomycetaceae; genus Streptomyces. Next base: position 1,133,718 of record NZ_CP049780.1, on the reverse strand, counting down.
CGTGCCCGGGGCGAGCAGCGCGGCCGGTTCCCGCGCGGGGTCCCACAGCACGGCGTCCGTGGTGCCGATCAGCTGCCAGCCGCCGGGCGACGACCTCGGATAGACGCCGGTGTACGGCCCCGCCAGTGCCACCGAGCCCGCGGGCACCGCGGTGCGCGGGGTGGCCCGGCGCGGGACGTCGTAGCGCGGCGGCAGCCCGGTGAGGTAACCGAAGCCGGGGGCGAAGCCGCAGAAGGCGACCCGGAACTCGATTGCCGCGTGGACGCGGGCGACCTCCTCGGGGGACACCCCCCAGTGTGCGGCGACGTCTGCCAGGTCGGGTCCGTCGTAGCGCACCGGGATCTCCACGACCGTCTCCGGGAGCGGCGGCGCGGGCGGCACGTCGGCGGCGGCCAGGTCCGAGGCCACCCGGCCCGGGTCGGTCAGGCCGTCGAGGAGGACCGTCCGCGCGGCGGGCACGATCTCCCGCACCGTCAGCGAGCCCTCCGCGCGGCGGCGCAGCAGCTCCGCGTGGAGCGCCTGCGCCTGCTCGCCCGAGTCCACCTCGACGAGCAACGCGCCGGTCCCGACGGGCAGCACCCTCATGCGAAGGCCTCCACCCGCACACCCGCGGCCTCCAGGCGCCGCCGCACCCGCCGGGCCAGCTCGACCGCGCCGGGGGTGTCCCCGTGCAGGCACAGCGACCGCGCGCGGACCCCGACCGGGGTGCCGGCCAGGGAGGTGACCGTGCCGGAGCGGGCGATGCCGACCGACCGTTCCTCGACGGCCTCCGGGTCGGTGACCACGGCGCCGTCCTGCCCGCGCGGCACCAGCGTGCCCTCCTCGGTGTACGCGCGGTCCGCGAACGCCTCCGGCACCGCGGGGAGTCCCGCCTTCCCGGCCAGCTCCAGCAGCTGCGACCCGGGCAGGCCCAGCACGGGGAGCGAGCCGCCCGCCAGCAGCACCCCCTCGACGACGGCGGCTGCCTGACGCTCGTCGCGCACCACGCGGTTGTACAGGGCGCCGTGCGGCTTGACGTAGGCCACGCGGGAGCCCGCCGCGCGCGCGAAGACCTCCAGGGCGCCGATCTGGTAGGCCACCTCGGCCGCCAGCTCGGCGGGCGGCACGTCCATCGCGCGCCGCCCGAACCCGGCCAGGTCCCGGTAGGACACCTGTGCGCCGATCGTCACCCCCCGCGCCACCGCCAGTTCGCACACCCGGCGCATGGTGACCGCGTCCCCCGCGTGGAAGCCGCAGGCCACGTTGGCGCTGGTGACGACGGTCAGGAGCTGCTCGTCGTCGGTCAGCCGCCAGCGGCCGAAGCCCTCGCCGAGGTCGGCGTTCAGATCGATCGCGGTCATGGTTCCCTCATTGTCTCGCTGGGTCACGCCACGCGGTACTGCTCGTCGCGGGCGTCGGTGAGGAGCATCCGGCCCGGCGCGTGGGTGATCGCGAACGGCGGGCGGGAGGCCATCACGGCGGCCTGCGGGGTCACGCCGCAGGCCCAGAACACCGGGATGTCGTCCGGTTCGGCCGTCACCGGCTCGCCGAAGTCGGGCCGGCTGAGGTCGGCGATGCCGAGCGCCGACGCGTCGCCGCAGTGTACGGGGCTGCCGTGCACGGCCGGGAGCAGGCTGGTCTCCCGGATGGCCGTCTCCAGGTGGCGCGGCGGGACCGGGCGCATGGACACCACCATCGGCCCGTGCAGCCGTCCGGCGGGCCGGCAGGGGCGGCTGGTGACGTACATCGGGACGTTGCGGCCCTGCTCGACGTGGCGCATCGGGACGCCCGCCGCGGTCAGCGCCCCCTCGAAGGTGAAGCTGCACCCGATCAGGAACGACACCAGGTCCTCGCGCCAGTGCGCGCGCACGTCCACCGGCTCGTCCACCAGCTCGCCGTGCTCCCAGACCCGGTAGCGCGGCAGGTCGGTGCGCAGGTCCGCGCCGTCCGCGAGGACTGTGGTCCAGGAGCCCGCGTCGGTCACGTCGAGCACCGGGCAGGGCTTGGGGTTGCGCTGGCAGAACAGCAGCATGTCGTACGCCCAGTCCGCGGGCACCGCGATGAGGTTCGCCTGGGTGTGGCCCGCCGCGACGCCCGCGGTGGGGCCGGTGAGCCCCGCGCGGATGCGGGCCCGGGCCTCACGGGGGGTCCACGCGTGCGCGTGCGCGTCGACGACGGTCAAGGGGCGGTCGTCGCCGGCGGGCGCGGCGAGCGGGTCGCTCCCGACGGGCGGGCGGGTCATGTGAGTTCCTTTCCGCGGGTCTCGGGCAGTCCGAGCAGGGCCAGCGCGGCGAGGCCGTAGCCGAGCGCGCCGAAGACCAGCGCGCCGCCCACGCCCCAGCTGTCGGCGAGGAAGCCGACCGTCGTGGGGAAGACCGCGCCCACCGCGCGGCCGGTGTTGTAGGTGAACCCCTGCCCGGTGCCGCGCACGGCCGTCGGGTACAGCTCGCTGAGGAAGGACCCGAAGCCGCTGAAGATCGCCGACATGCAGAACCCGAGCGGGAAACCGAGCACCAGCAGCAGGGAGTCGGCGCCACTGGGGATGTTCGCGTACGCCAGGATGCACACCGCCGACAGCAGGGCGAACAGCCAGATGTTGCGCCGCCGGCCCAGCCGGTCCGTGAGGTAACCCCCCGTCAGATACCCGGTGAACGCGCCGGAGATGAGGAACGTCAGGTAGCCGCCGGTGCCGACAACCGACAGGTCGCGTTCCGTCTTGAGGTAGGTCGGCACCCACGTGGCGAGGGTGTAGTAGCCGCCCTGGACGCCGGTGGACAGCAGCACCGCGAAGACCGTGGTGCGCCGCAGGCCCGGCTCGAAGATGGCGGTGAAGGAGCCCTTGGCCGGGGTGTGTTCGCGTACGGCGACGGCCTGCGGGGCGTCCTGCACCCGGCGCCGCATCCACACCACCAGCAGCGCGGGCAGCGCGCCGGTCCAGAACATCACCCGCCAGGCCAGGCCGTCGTCGAGGACGGAGAAGACCAGCGTGTAGACGATCACCGCGAGGCCCCAGCCGACCGCCCACGAGCTCTGGATGGCGCCCAGGGTGCGGCCGCGGTGCTTCGCGCTCGCGTACTCGGCGACCAGGATGGCGCCGACCGCCCACTCGCCGCCGAAGCCGAGTCCCTGAAGGGCGCGGAAGACCAGCAGCGTCTCGTAGTTGGGGGCGAATCCGCAGGCCACCGTGAACACGGCGTACGTGATCACCGTGATCATCAGGGCCTTGACGCGGCCGATCCGGTCCGCCAGCACGCCCGCGAGGGCGCCGCCGACGGCCGAGACGACGAGCGTGACCGTGGTGAACAGGCCGGTCTGGCCGCTGTCCAGGCCGAAGTACGCGGCCAGCGCGACCATGCTCAGCGGCAGGGTGAAGTAGTCGTAGGAGTCCAGGGCGTAGCCGCCGAACGCCCCGGCGAACGCGCGCCGGCCGCGCGGACCGAGCGCGCGCAGCCAGCCCAACGGGCCGTCATCGCCAGGGTGTTCACCGGTGACGGGGCGGGGCGTCTGGCCGGTCACGGCCTTCGGTGGAGGGGTCGTGCTCATGGGCACCTCGCAGGAAGAGGACGGTGCTTGAGAGTGAGCCAACGCACAGCAACGTAGAGGATCGTTCAACGATCCTTCAATACCCCTGTTGTTTCGTTCTGATGTCTGCGCTTGAATTCCGGGCATGGCAGAGCAGTTGACGGACCTCGCCGACGACCGCGCGCTCCTCGGGCGCACCAGCACCGCGGAGCGGGTCTCGGACATCCTCCGCAGCCGGATCGCCGACGGGTACTTCCCGCCGGGCACCCGGCTGTCGGAGGAGAGCATCGGCGGCGCGCTCGGGGTCTCCCGCAACACCCTGCGCGAGGCGTTCCGGCTGCTCACGCACGAACGGCTGCTCGTCCACGAGCTGAACCGCGGCGTCTTCGTGCGGGTTCTGACCGTCGAGGACGTCGAGGACATCTACCGCACCCGCCGGCTCGTCGAGTGCGCCGTCGTCCGGGGGCTGGGCGAGCCGCCGTACGCCGTCGACGCGCTCGCCGCGGCCGTCGAGGCGGGCCGGCGGGCCGCGCGCGAAGGCGACTGGAAGGCGGTGGGCACGGCCAACATCCACTTCCACCGGGAGCTGGTCGCGCTCTCCGGCAGCGAGCGCACCGACGAGCTCATGCGCAGCGTCTTCGCCGAACTGCGCCTCGCGTTCCACGTCGTGGACGAGCCGCAGCAACTGCACGAACCGTACATCGCGCGAAATGTCCAGATCCTAAAGGCCCTTCAGGCGGGCGACCCCGCCCGCGCCGAGCACCTGCTCGCGGGCTACCTCGACGACTCCCTGGAACGCGTGGTGGAGGTCTACCGGCGCCGGGTCGGCACGGACGGTACGGACGACCGCTTCTGAAGCGACACGGGGCCACCGTCTGCCACTGCCGGGGCGACACGGGGCCACCGTCTGCCACTGCCGGGGCGCCGCCGGGCCACCGCCTGCCACCGCCGGGGCACGGCCGGCAGCTCCCGCCGGACGGTCCCCGCCCCGGTCCCCTCGCACGGCCGCCCGCCGTTTGGGCCGTTGTCAGACCGAGGACCTAGTCTGTGCACCGTGACTTCGCCTGCATCGACGGACAGCGTTCCGCCCCAGCTCAGCGCGGGGCCGCGCCCCGCCATGGGCCCGGCCGCCGACGAGGGACTGGCGCGGCGGCTGCGCGCGCTCGCCTGCACCGCGCCGCTGCACGACCTCGACGCCCGCAAGGCGAATCTCGCCGGTGAGTACTCGGTGTACGGGATGGCGGAGATCGCCCTCGCCGCGATCGACCTCGTTACGCTGAACATGGACTTCGACACCGGCGCCGACCACGAACAGGTCGTCGCCCGGCTCGTCCCGCGCATCGCCGCCCAGGCCCCGCAGCGGCCCGCCGCCGAGCACGAGCGGGTCGCCCGCTGGGTCCTGGAGAACCTCATCAACGTCGGCAGCGTGGACCGCGGCTTCCGCGCGGTCTACGGAACCTTCGGCCCGGACGGCACGTACGTCCGCCGGGACTACGACTTCAAGCTGATCGAGGAGGTCCCCGGCCCCGGCGGCAGCGTCTACCTGCGCACCACCGACGAGGCGGTCAACGTCCTCGTCGGCGCCCTCGACACCGATGTCACCAGTGCCCAGATCGCCGCCGAGGTCAAGCTGGAGGTGCTGATCAGCCGCGGCCGCCTCGCCGACGCCCAGCTCGCCGCCGAACAGGCCCGGTACCGCACCGTGCAGTACTCGGAGACCCTGCGCAAGGCCCTGGACGCCACCCGCCGCAACGTCCGCGCGGTGGACTGGCTCAACGCCGTCCCCGACATGATCGCCGAGGCCCTCGACCACGTCGCCGACCGCTACCGGCACGAGAACGCGATCCTCACCAACATCCGCAAGGCCCGCGACGAGTCCGAGGACCCCGAGCACAAGCGCCGCGCCGCCGAGCTGGTCGACATCGTCAAGGACTGCATCCGCCGCCACACCCAGCTCCAGTCCCGCCTGCTGGAAGCCGGCCCCCTGTTCCGCGCCGAGCAGGACCGCCAGGCCTTCGCCACCCCGGCGTCGACCGCGGGCATAGACGTCTACGGCCACCTCCTCGCCCCCGTCCTGCCGCTGCCCCTGGAGCAGGCGACCCGCGTCACCGACGCCTGGTTCGCGCAGGGCACCGGCCTGCGCACCCCGGTGTCCGTCCGTGTCGGCGACCTCGTCGACATCCTGCTCACCCCGCCCGTCGAGCGCGAGCACCTGGGCGCCGAGATGCCCGAACCCGACCTCATCGCCACCCCGGACGACAGCCGCTTCAGCGAGGAACAGCTCGCCGCGGCGACGGAACTGCTGGACCTCCCGGCCGACGCGCCCCGCCGGCTCTCCGGCCTACTGGCCGAGGCCAGGCGCACGCACCCCCAGGACCCCGACCTGCCGTACCTGATCGCCCTGCTGGCCGTCCACGCGGCCAGCCCGCCCGTCGGCACCGCCTACCGGCAGGGCGAGGAGAAACTCCTGTTCGCCGTGGACGACGGCACCGAGCTGGACGACCCCGAGTTCGGCGGCGCCGACCTCATCGTCGGCACGGCGCTGCTGGACGCGGCCGGGATGGCGGCCGGCAGGACGGAAGCAGCATGACCCAGCACCAGCGCATCAAGGAGCACCGCCCGTGACCGAGCACGCCGAGTGGAGTGAGCCGGAGGCATCCGCCCCGTCGGCGCAGGTTCCCGTCACTCCCGCCGACGCCGCCGACGCGGCGCGGCTCGTCGCCTTCGGGCTCCAGCCCAAGCTGCTCCCCGCCCGCGACCAGGAGTACGCCGACCTGCTGCGCCGCTACCGGGAGGACCCGCCGTTCGCCCGCCTCGCCGACGCCGTCGCCGCCGGTCTCGGCCTCGTCGTGCTGGAGGTGTCCCCGCGCGCGGGCATGGCCGTGACGGCCGCCGAGGACTCGGTGTTCGCCGTACGCATGGGGGACTACGCGCGTCGCACCTCCGCCGACTCCGGCGACCGCTTCCTGCACGGCCTCGCCCACCTCGCCGTCGCCGCGATGGCCTTCCCGCGCCCCGAGGACCTCGCCGACGACGGCTACATCGGCCGCGTCACCGTCAACGGCGTCGACGCCTTCGTCCGGCAGGCCTGCCGCCGCCTGGAGGAACGCGCCGCCGAGCAGGGCGAGAACACCGACCCGGCCACGGACGCGCCCGGTCTGGAAGCCGCCTGGCGGGTCTGGTCGAGACGCAGCGCGACCGGCGCCACCAAGGACGCGCGCCGGCCGGCCGCCTCCACGACGGGCATCGTCGCCAAGGCCGTCATGTTCCTCACCGACTCCGGCTTCCTCCAGCGCACCGGCGACGACAACGGCGGCACCTACCGCACCACCGCGCGGTACCAGCTCCAGGTCCGCGACATGGCGGGCAGCGCGGCGCTGGCCGAACTGCTGGAACTGGGCGTCGTCCCGGTCACCGACGGCACACCGACCCTGCTGCCCGCAGAGGAGAGCGACGACCTGGACCTGGTGGCCGACGCCGGACTGCCCTTCCACTCCTCCTGAGCCGCACCCCCGCACCTCCCCGTTCCTCCCGATCTGCCGAAGCGTTACGAGAGTCCGCCATGTACGAGCTGTCCCGGGTCCGCCTCTACTCCATCGGGCCCGCCGGTGCGCGCTACGCCGACACCGTGCTTGACCTGCGCGGGGTGGGCGCGCCCGTGCCCGATCCCGCGCCCGCCCAGGCGGAGTTCTTCGAGGAGGAGCCCGTCGGCCCGCCGCGCCGCCCCGCGCCCGCAGGCGTCCTCTTCCTGGAGAACGGCGGCGGCAAGTCCGTCCTGCTCAAGCTGATCTTCTCGGTGATGCTGCCGGGCCACCGCAACACCCTCGGCGGCGCCAGCTCCGGCGTGCTGCGCAAGTTCCTGCTCGCCGACGACTGCGGCCACGTCGCCCTGGAGTGGCAGCACGTGCAGACCGGCGAGTGCGTCGTCGTCGGCAAGGTCAGCGAATGGCGCGGCCGGCAGGTCTCCAACGACCCGCGCAAGTTCGCCGAGGCCTGGTACTCCTTCCGGCCCGGCCCCGGACTCACCCTCGACAACCTGCCCGTCGCCGAGTCCACCGCCGTCCGCCCGCCCGCCGAGGGCCAGTCCGGCGCCCAGGGCCGCCGCCGCACCATGAAGGGCTTCCGCGACGCCCTCACCGACGCCGGCAAGGCCTACCCGCACCTGGAGGTGCACTGGGAGGAGATTCACGAGCGCTGGACCGAACACCTCGGCGAACTCGGCCTCGACCCCGAACTCTTCCGGTACCAGCGCGAGATGAACGCCGACGAGGGCGAGGCGGCCGGCCTGTTCGCGGTGAAGAAGGACTCCGACTTCACCGACCTGCTGCTGCGCGCCGTCACCGACACCCGTGACACCGACGGGCTCGCCGACCTCGTCAGCGGCTTCGGCAACAAGCTGGGCCGCCGCGCCGAGCTGATCGCCGAACGCGACTTCACCGCCGGGTCCGTGGACCTGCTCGGGAAGATCGTCGAGGCAGCCGAGGCCCGTTCCCGCGCGCGCGACGTGCACGCCGGAGCCGAGCGGCGCACCCGCACCCTGGCCCGCCGGCTCTCCGCGCGCGGCGCCCGGGAACGCGTGCGCGCCGCCGACCTCGCCCAGCGGGTCACCGCCGCCGCCTACGCCGTCACCCACGCCGAGAGCGCCCGCGAGCGCAGCGCCCTGATCACCGCCGAACTCGCCTACCGGCACGCCTCCCTGGCGCTCGCCGCCGCCGAGAAGGCCGCCGCCGCGCAGAAGCGGGAACTCGCCGACGCGCGCACCCTGCACTCCGCCTGGCAGGCCGCCGAGGCCGTGCTGCGCCACCGCGCCGCCGCCGACCGGGTCGCCCGCGTGGCCGCCGCCATCCAGGAGGCCGAGCGGGACGCCGCCCCCGCGCTCGCCGCCCGCACCAAGGCCGCCGTCGATCTGGTGCGCGCCCTGCACGCCGCCGCCGAGAGCGCCGAGACCCTGGCCAACGAGGAGGAGGAGCGCTCCGCCGCGCTCCAGGAGGCCGGCGACCTCGCCTACCGGGACTCCACCGCCGCCGCCACCGAGGCGCAGCGCGCCCGCAGCGAGATCGGGCACCTGCGGCAGCGCCTCGCCGAGGTCGAGCAGGAGACCGCCGAAGCGGTCCGCGCGGGCTGGCTCGACGACAGCGCCCCCGACGCCGACCCCGCGCGCGCCGCCCTCGCCGCCAGCGACGCCGAGAAGAGCGCCGTCGCCGCCTGGGACACCGCCCGCGAAGCCGCCCGCCGGGCCGCCGAGCACGCGCGCGAGGCGGCCGCCGCCGAGTCCCGCGCGGAGCTGACCGCCGCCCGCGCGGCCGACGCCGCCACCGCGGCCGAACGGGCGTACGAGGGCGAACGGCGCACCGCCGAGGCGCTGGCCGCCGAGCAGCGGCTGGCGGAACTGCTGAGCCTGCCCGGCGCCTCCGCCGGCGCCCGCGCCCTGGTGCCCGCGCCCCGCAACGGCGAGGGCACCCCCGAGGACGACACCGCACCCGCCGCGACCGCCCTGACCGCCGAGGAGCTGGACCGCTTCGCCGACGAGCTGCGCGAACTCCTCGACGACGCGGTCTCCTCCGCCGAGCGACAGCTGTTCGACCTGCGCACCGCCGCCGCCGACGACGCCCGCATCCTCGGCGCGCTCGGCGACGGCGGGCTGCTGCCGCCCGGCCCCGACGTGCTGGCCACCGTCGAGTTCCTCGGCGAGCACGGCATCCCCGCGCTCCCCGGCTGGCGCTACCTCGCCCAGGCCGTCGACCCCGCCGACCACGCGCGCGTGCTGGCCGCCCGGCCCGAGCTGGTCGACGGCGTGATCATCACCGACCCCGACTCGCACGCCCGCGCCCGCGAAGCCCTCAGCGACGCCGCGCTGCTGCCCCGGTCCGCCGTGGCCGTCGGCACCGCCGCCGCCCTGCTCGCCCCCACCCCGGCCGCCGGCTCCGGCGACGTCTTCCTCGTCCCGCCGAACCCGGCCATGCACGACGAACACGCCGCCGACGAGGAACGACAGGCCCTGCGCGCCCGCGCGACCGAGCGCGACGAGCAGATCCGCGCCCTCGCCGCCCGCCTCGGCAAGGACCGCGAACTGGCCGCCCGGCTCGCCTCCTGGCGCACCGGCTGCCCCGCCGGCCGCCTCGCCGAACTCGCCCGCACCGCCCAGGAGGCGCGCGCCTTCGCCGAGGAGACCGAGGCCGAGCTGGCCGAGGCCCGCACCGTCCACGCGGAGGCCGAGGAAGCCGCCACCGAGGCCGCCCGGGTCCGCGACGAGAAGCAGGAGGCCGCCCAGAAGGCCCGGCGCGCCGCCGACGCCCTCGCCGGCCTCGCCTTCCGGCTGCGCGAACGGGCCGGCTGGCAGGCCAAGCTGCGCGAACTCGCCGACGAGGCCGCCGAGTCCGAGGCCCGCGCCCAGGCCTGCCTGGAACGTGCCCGCGCCGCCGACGAGGACCGCCGCGCCGCCCAGCGCGCCGCCGACGACGCCCGCCGCACCGCCCGCGCCCTGCGTGCCGAGCGCGCCGAGATCGCCGGCGCCCCCGACGACGTACCGGAACCGGACACGGACGCGCCCAAGGCGTCCCTGCCCGCCCTGCGCGAGGCCTACCGGGCCGCCTCCCAGGTGTACGAGAAGGTCGGCGTCGGCGCCGACCTGCGCGCCGAGCAGGCCCGCGCGGAAAGCGACGAGAGCGCCGCCCGCGCCGAACTGGACCGGCTCAGCAACAAGGTGCGCACCCGCGCGGAGCAGCTGCTCCAGTCCCCCGACGGCTCCGACGGGCCGTCCCGGCAGGCCGCCGCGGCCCGCGCGGAGGAGCTGGTGCAGCTCCTGGAGACCCGGATGTCCACCGCCAGCGAGCAGCTGGGCCGGCTGCGCGGCGAGGCCGAACGGCACGCCCCCGAGGACGGCGAGGCGCACACCGAGCTGCCCGAGGAGCTGGTCCCGCGCGACGCCGAGCACGCCCAGGCGCTGCTGCGCACTGCCACCGCCGAACTCGCCTCCCGCACCGAGGCGCTGGCCCAGGCCCGCGAGGCGCACGCCGAACTGCTGGCCGCCCACCGCGCCGCCGAGGACGCGGCCGGCGGCTTCGACGAGATCGCCGCCCTCCTGCGCGACCTGCTGCGCGAGCCCGCCGCGGAGGACGACCAGGAGCAGCCGGAACCGTACCCGGGCAGCCTGGAGGAGGCCCGGCAGGCCGCCGCCGAGGCCCGCCGGTCGCTGCGCGGCTGCGCCGCCGACCTCTCGGCCGCCGAGGCCGCCGTCCGCGAGGCGAGCGACGTCCTGGTGCGGCACGCCAACTCCACCCGCTACGAGCAGGTGCGCACCCCCGCCCGGCAGCAGATCCGCGAACTGCCCGCGTCCGCCCTGCCCGAGCACGCCCAGCGCTGGGCGGACGCCTTCGCGCCCCGGCTGCGCGTCCTCACCGACGAGCTGGCGCAGCTGGAGCGCAACCGCGACTCGATCGTGGACCGGCTGCGCGGCATGGTCGAGTCCGCCCTCGCCACCCTGCGCTCCGCGCAGCGGCTGTCCCGGCTGCCGGAAGGGCTCGGCGAGTGGTCCGGGCAGGAGTTCCTGCGCATCCGCTTCGAGGAACCAGACCAGGCCACCCTCACCGAACGCCTCGGCGAGGTCATCGACGAGGCCACCCGCGCGGCGGTCAAGAAGAACTCCGACCTGCGCCGCGACGGCATGTCCCTGCTGCTGCGCGGAGTCGCCGCCGCGCTCCAGCCGAAGGGCGTCGCCGTCGAGATCCTCAAGCCCGACGCGGTGCTGCGCGCCGAGCGGGTGCCCGTCGGACAGATGGGTGACGTGTTCTCCGGCGGCCAGCTGCTCACCGCGGCCATCGCCCTGTACTGCACGATGGCCGCCCTGCGCTCCAACGACCGGGGCCGCAGCGACAAGCACCGCCACGCGGGCACCCTGTTCCTCGACAACCCGATCGGCCGCGCCAACGCGACGTACCTGCTGGAGCTCCAGCGCGCGGTCTCGGACGCGCTGGGCGTGCAGCTGCTGTACACCACCGGCCTGTTCGACACCACGGCGCTCGCCGAGTTCCCGCTGGTGATCCGCCTGCGCAACGACGCGGACCTGCGGGCCGGCCTGAAGTACATCAGCGTGGAGGAGCACCTTCGCCCCGGCCTGCCGAAGCCGCCGCAGGCGGGGGAGGCGGTCCACAGCGAGATCACCGCGACCAGGATGTACAAGCGCCCGGCGCCGTCGACGACCTGAGAGGCGCGGGACGAGCACCGTGGCCGCGGGCCCGCACAAGCCTGCTGCACCCTCGAACGCCGAACCGGTCCGCTCCCGTAGCGGGGGGGCGGACCGGTTGGCACACTCGAGGGCCGGTCTCTCCGGCCAGTACGCCGACGGCCCAGTCACGCTCTGGCCCCCGTTTCACGCAGCTTCCGTCCGACGCCTCGGGGGGGCTTGGCGCTGCCTCACCTACCGCGTCGGATCTTCACGAGTATGTACAGCGCGACGATGATCGCGACGAAAACTATGGTGAAGACGAGCGCATCCTGCGCGTTTTCGACTGGTGAGTATTTGCCGCTGGCTGCCAGTACGGCCGCGTGTGTCACTTCCGGCTCCTTCCCATCGCCGCCAGAAGGCAAGCGAAGGCGCCGCAGATGAAGACCACACTCAATACTTTGCCCAGCATGAAGGAACTGTCAGCCATACCCCAGGAGGGGAAGGACAGGAAACCCAGCACGATCCCGCATACCAACTCGACTGCACTGATGGCCGCGAGAATCACCGCAGTCCTGCGGTTCTCTCTCTCGTTCCTGGCGAGTTCCACTGTCACTTCCTCCGTCGGATCAGTCCTGCCCGGACACGGTCGACACCGTGTCCGGGCAGATTTCTCTCACGTCGCGCTGTTCTGGTAGTTCGCCGTGACGTAGGCTCCCGCGGCAGTTCCTATGGCTGCGCAATAGGGCACCGCTGCCCCCGCTCCGGCCGGCCCTCCCACGGCCGCAGCCCCGGCTTCACAAAGACCTGTGATGCCGATGTCCGCGATGACACCCGCCGTTGCGGCTTCCGCCGCGTCCGGGCCGCCGGTCAGGCCTTCATAGACGATGCCGGCAACGGAAAGCCCACTGCCGATGTTCCCCAGGGTGTCCAGTGAGAGCAGCCCGGTGGGATCACCGTTGTTGACGGGGTCGCCGCCCGCGTACAGGTAGGGGTTGGTTTCCTGTCCGGACGGGTCCGGCTGGGTGAAGCGGCCGAGCTGGGGGTCGTAGTAGCGGTGGCCCATCTTGTACAGACCCGTCGCGTCCAGGTAGGCACCGGCATAACGGAACGGTTGGGGGGTTGCCTCGGTGGTGGTGCCGCGGGGCAGGCCGGTGGGGCCGTAGGCGTAGGTGTGCGTGCGCTTGCCCGTGTCGTCCGCCAGACCCAGGACGTTGCCCGTGGCGTCGGTGAGGTAGTAGTACGACTTACCCCCGGTCGTCATGGAGTTCAAGGTGCCCGCCGGTTCGCGGATGAATCCCGTGTCGACGCCGTTGGTGGTCGTGGACGCCAGACCGACTGCGGTGTGGTGGAACCACGTCGCACCGAACTTCGTGCGCTCGTTGTTGTCGGTGCCCGCGTGGACCAGGTCGTGGCTCGTGCCGCCCACCGTGATGTCGGCCAGCTGGTGGTAGTCGGTCCACTTCTCGTTCGACCGCGCCGTCGCGGCGACGCGGCCGCCGGCTGTTTCGTTGCCGGTCTTGTCGTACGACCACGGTGTCGTGGAGCCGGTCTGGGCGGTGAGCTGGAGGGCGTCGTTGTAGGTGAACTGCGCCGAGCCGGGGCAGGTGGCCGCGGAGCCGTCCTGGCTGGTGAGGTTGCCGGCCTGGTCGAAGCAGTACAGCCACGACGCCTTGCGGGTACCCGCGGAGTCGGTCTCCAGGGCGTAACGGAGCCGGTCCTGGGTGTCGTAGTCGTAGGTGGTCCTGAGTTTGGTGAGGTTGTCGGTGCGGGTGCGGATCTTGGTGGTGTCCTTGCCCGCGCTGTTGGTGTAGGTGTAGGTCAGGTCGATGAGCGTCGTCGTGCCCGCGGTGGTCTTGATCGCGGACGGGCGGCCGTTCTTGTCGATGGTGGCCGACTGGGTGGTGCCGCCGGGGTAGACCGTCTTGGTGCGCTTGTCGTTGTTGTTGTGCTCGAAGTCGGTCTTCTTGCCGTCCGGCGCGGTCAGGTAGTCCAGGCGGCCGGCGGCGTCCCACGTGTAGTCGGTCTTCCCGGTGGGGTCGGTGTAGTGGTCGACCTCGCCGCCCGGGGTGTAGGCGAGGGCGGTCTGCGCACCGTTCTGGAGGGTGCGGATCCTCTCGCGGTTGAGTTTGTCGTAGTCCCAGCGGGTGGTGCCGGAGGCGTCGGTGCGGACCTTGAGGTTGCCGTCGCCGTCGTAGTCGAAGGTGACGGTCGCGTTGGTCGAGGACACCTTCGTGACCCGGTCGCGGGTGTCGTAGGTGTAGACGGTCTTGATGCCGCGGCCGTCGGTGACGGTCTCGACGCGGCCGAGCGCGTCGTAGGTGTACGTCGTCTCACCCAGCGGCGCGGGCGGCGTGACCTTGGACAAGTTGCCCTTGTCGTCGTAGGTGAAGGACGTCTTCGACGAGCGGGTGTCGTTGATTTTCACCGTCGCCGTGCAGCGCTGGCCCTCGAAGCCGCCGCAGGTGGGGGTGGCCTTGTTGTAGGTGTAGGTGCGCTGCCCGCCGGCGGTGCCGGACGTGGTGACCGACATGGTGTTGCCGTTGGTGTCGTAGGAGAACGAGTCCTTACGGCCGTCGGCGGAGGTGAAGTCGTTCGGCAGGTCCGTGCCGGCGATCGTCTGGTACGCCGTCACCGACGCGGTGGCACCCATGGGCAGCTGGGTCTTGACCGGGTTGTTACGGGTGTCCCAGCCGTAGGTGGTGACGTTGCCGCCCGTGCCGTCCGTCCCCGTGCCCATCGCGTCGGTCGTGGTCTGGGTCAGGTGGTTGGTGTAGCTGGCGTGCCGGTAGTGGTCCAGCGGGTCCTTGACCTTGGTGACCTCGCCGTCGGCGTTGTGCCAGTGGACCGTGGCGTCGCCGTCCGGGTCGGTGACCGTCGTGGTGCCGGCGTCCTGCGGCGTGGCCGCGCTGTAGTCGAAGCGCCAGGTCGGGCCGGTGTGGCCGCTGGCCGACGACTCGGTGGCGCGCTGCATGGAGGTCACGCGGTTGTGGCCGTCGTAGGTGAAGAGGGTGACCGTGCCCTCCGGGGTGGTCACCTTGGTCAGGCGGCCGTCGCCGTCGTAGGTGTACGAGGTGGCCTTGCCCGCCGTGTCGGTCACCTTGGCGAGGTGGCCGTGCGTGTCGAGGTCGAAGACGGCGGTACGGCCGGTGTGGTCCTTGGCCTGCCACTGGTTGCCGTACGTCTTGACCAGGTCGATCCAGCGGCCCGAGCGGGTCTCGGTGAGCTTGAAGCCCTTGTGCTCGCCGCTCTCGTCGTGCTGGTCGACGGTGATCGTGCCGTGGTTCTTGTCCGCGACCTTGGTGAGCGTGCCGTGTGCGTCGTAGGTGTCGCGGCTGCCGGACTTGCGGTCGGTCAGGGTGTAGGTGCCGTCCGCGTTCTTCTTCAGGTCCTTGGCGTAGCCGGTCGGCGTGGTGTAGGTGCCGGTGCTGGTCTGCTTGAAGCGCAGGGCTGCCCCGGTGGCGTCGAAGACGACCACCTCGGTGTCGCCAATCTGGAGGTAGCGCTCGTAGCCCTGCCACCAGCGCTGCGAGACCTTCCCCCAGGGCGCCTCGAGGGAGTTGTAGGTGCGGGCGAGCTGCAGCTTCTGGCCGACGCCGGCGATGTCGAAGTCGGTGGCCGCGAGCATCAGGTTGCCGTTGGACAGGTTCACCCGGGCCACGAGGGCGTCGTTCAGGCGGGTGTCGAGGACGCGATGCCATTCGTCCACGGACTCTCCGGCTCCGGCAACTGTGGCCGAGGAGTCGCTGCGAGGCCGGGCGCCGCGGCGACCACCAGGGCGGCCGTGGTGATCGCGGCGACGAAGGCTGTTCTGTGTGTTCTCCGGGCACGCCGAAACGGCGTGCGCCCAGCACGCGAATGCATCAGCTTCCCCCCACAGGAAGTCAGAAGAGAAATGCGACAGACAGTCAGAAGTGGCGACGTCCACGGTCGCCACTGCTGCACAAGCTGTCACACCAGGCACACAAGTTGACGGGCTCTGCCCCCGAACAGTTGATCTATACGGGCCGGAATCGGCCCGGCCGCTTCCAGGGCGACATGGCGGCACTCATCAGGACATGGGAGGCCTGATCCGACGCGGAATCGGCCGTTCCGTCATCCGCCGGCGGTCCACGTCGGCTGAAACAGGCGCCCTGTGAAGCGACGCCGTCAGCGGGTGCGCAGCCGGTCGCCGAGGGAGTTCTCGGCAGTCGCCGGAGGAGTGCCCAGCAGTCGCCGCGGAAGTGCTCAGCCCTTGCGGCGGCCGGCCCTTCTGGAAGCCGTGGAGCGGTTCAGAAGCCGTAGCCCATACGGCGCGACAGCTCGGCGCCGGCCGCCACCATGCGCTGGGCCAGTTCCGGCAGCCGGTCCGCGTTCAGCCGGTAGACCGGCCCCGAGACGCTGATCGCGGCGATCACCTGGCCGTCGTGCGCCCGGACCGGCGCGGCCACGGCGGCGAGTCCCAGCTCCAGCTCCTCGACGGTCATCCCGTAGCCCTGCCGGACCACGGCCTCCAGCTCGCCGCGGAGCGTGGACGCGCCGGTGACCGTGCGCTCGGTGAACCGGGGCAGCGGACGGGCCAGCAGGCCCTCGCGCAGGGCCGGCGGCATGTGCGCGAGCAGCACCTTTCCGCTGGACGTGGCGTGCAGCGGGGTGCGCCGGCCGAGCCAGTTCTGCGCGGTCACGGACGCCGTGCCGCGAGCCTGCATGATGTTGACGGCCGCGTCGTCGTCGAGGACCGCGATGTTGACGGTCTCGCCCAGCTCGTCGGCGAGCTCCCGGCACACCGGGACGCCCTCCTGCGAGATGTCCAGCCGGACCGCCGCCGCACCCGCCAGCCGCAGCACACCGGCTCCCAGGTAGTACTTGCCGCGGTCCTTCGCCTGCGCCACCAGGCCGCGGTTCTCCAGGACGCCGAGCAGCCGGAACGCGGTGGACTTGTGCACGTCCAGCTCTTCGGCGATCTCCGTGACGCCCGCCTCCCCGAGCCGGGCCAGGATCTCCAGGACGCTGACGGCGCGATCCACCGACTGCACGGCACTGGTGGCACCCCGGCCGCCCCGCTTCGCTGCGGGCGAGGCGCTGTCACCGGCGGGCGCGGACTGGCTCTGCGTGCGGACCATCACTCGACTCTTACTGCCTGACGGCCACTTCGGGCCGCCTCTGCGGGAATCCCTGGACGCGACGGTCGTCCCGCCTGACGTGTGGGTTCTGTTGCGCACAGCGCCGGCCAATGCGCCATGCGAGACAACATGCTACCGAAGCGTCCGGATCCCGACTGGTGTCCCCGCTCCGCCGTCCTCAGGAATGCGACAGCTGCTCCGCCCCGCCGGACCGGCGTATGCGCTCCTGCCTCCGCTCGGCGACGCGAGCCTGCCGACGCGCCCGGCGGCGTTCGCGACGCAGCGCGCGTGCCGTGCTGCTCGGCGTCGACACCACGCCGTTGCGCTGGGTCCACACTTGACGCGTCACCCACACGTCCAGCGCCGCCCACGTGGCCACCACCGTGCTCGCCACGCCGCTGAGCACCATCGGGAACGCCAGCCATGATCCGGCCAGAGTGCACAGGAACGCCACCATCGCCTGAATCAGCGTCACCGCGATGATGAGCACCGCCCGCACGGCCGCCGTACGCACCGGATCGGGAAGCCGGCGCCGCTTCGCCGGCTCCTCGACCCACAACGGCCGGTAATACGGCCGTTCCTGAGCGCCGCCCGGGTCGTCGGACCTGCGGGCACCCGCCACGCTCGCCACGGGCGCCTCCTGCCGCTCCGCCGTGCCCATCATCGTGTCCACTCCCCACCGCCCAGCAGATCCGCTCGCCTCGGTCCGAAGACCCGACTCCCCGTGTGGCTGCCCGGCTTGCGCTGTTTTACGCCGCCCGGGTGCGGGATGCGGCTCCTGTGGCCGATTCCGCCCCCATTCCCTGCCATGAAGGACGAACGGCACTCCGCGAAGATTCCCCGCCGCCGAAAAAATCCGGCCAATCGTCCGGTCGAACCCATCGGGTGCGGCCCTCGGCGCACCGCCCGAATCGGGGAGGCAATCTCCCGCAATGACCCGACAACTCCCCATGATGGGCGGCCAGTACGGAAGTTCGCCCTCCGGAACGCCCTTCGAGTTCCCCGTGTGACGGTAGTAGGCTCGCGCCGTTTGTTGACGCACATGTGTACCCCCGGCCGGTGGGGGTCGAGCTGGGGGAGGCCATGCGCTTTCGCGGGAAGTCCATCCGCCGGAAGATCGTGGCACTGCTGCTCGTGCCGTTGGTGTCCCTGACGGCGATCTGGGCGTTCGCCACGGTGCTCACGGGGCGCGAGGCAGCCCGGCTGTTCAGTGTGTCGTCCCTCGTCGAGGAGATCGGTTACCCCACCGAGGACACCGTCCGCGTACTCCAGCAGGAGCGCCGCCAGGCCCTCGTCTACCTCGCCGATCCCCGCGCCTCCAACGGCCTCGCCGCCCTCAGGCGCAGCCAGGCCGCCACCGACGCGGCCGTGGCCGAGATCCGCAAGAACGCCCGCGACCCCGATGTGCGGGACGCCCTCGGCGCGAGCGACGGTGAGCGGCTGACCGCCGTCCTGGAGGCGTTCGACGGCATCGAGTCCCTGCGCCGCAGCATCGCCGACGGCACCGTCGACCGCGCCCAGGCCTTCGAGCTGTACAACCGCCTGGTCGACCCGTGCTACGCGCTGCTGGCCAACCTCCACGTCGTCGACAACGTGGAGATGGACACCCAGTACCGCGCCCTCGTCAACCTCTCCCGCGCCCGCGAACTCCTCTCCCGCGAGGACGCCCTGCTCGGCTCCGCCCTGGTCGTCGGCCGGCTCTCCCGCACCGAGGTGCGCCGGATCTCCGACCTCATCGCCCAGCGCACCCTGCTCTACGACGCCAACCGGGCCCTGCTCCCGGCGTCGGACCGGGACCGCTACGAGCGGTTCTGGAAGAACGCCGAGACCGCCCCCCTCCGAGTCGCCGAGGAAGCCGCCGTCGCCACCAGGTCCGGCACCCCCAGCGGCGTCACCGCGCGGACCTGGGACACCGCCGCCGGCGACGTCCTCGCCGAACTCGGCACCCTCGACGACGAGACCGCCGACCGCTACCAGGAACGCGTCCGCCCGATCGCGACCGGCGTCATCGTCAAGGTCGTCGTCGCCGGCGCCCTCGGCCTCGCCGCCCTGCTCGTCTCCCTCGTGGTCTCGGTGCGCATCGGCCGCGGCCTGATCCGGGACCTGCGCCAGCTCCGCCTGGAGGCCCACGAGGCGTCCGGCGTGCGGCTGCCGAGCGTGATGCGCCGGCTCTCCGCGGGCGAGCAGGTCGACGTGGAGACCGAGGTGCCGCGCCTGGAGTACGACAAGAACGAGATCGGCGAAGTCGGCCAGGCCCTCAACACCCTCCAGCGCGCCGCCGTCGAAGCCGCCGTCAAGCAGGCCGAACTGCGCGCCGGGGTCTCCGAGGTCTTCGTCAACCTCGCCCGCCGCAGCCAGGTCCTGCTGCACAAGCAGCTCACGCTCCTCGACACCATGGAACGCCGCACCGAGGACACCGAGGAACTGGCCGACCTCTTCCGTCTCGACCACCTCACCACGCGGATGCGCCGGCACGCCGAGGGCCTGGTGATCCTCTCCGGCGCGGCCCCGTCCCGGCAGTGGCGCAAGCCGATCCAGCTCATGGACGTCGTACGGGCCGCCGTCGCCGAGGTCGAGGACTACGAGCGCATCGAGGTCCGCAGACTGCCGCGGATCGCCGTCACCGGCCCGGCCGTCGCCGACCTCACCCACCTCGTGGCCGAACTCCTGGAAAACGCCACCGTCTTCTCCCCGCCGCACACCGCCGTCCAGGTCGTGGGGGAGCGGGTCGCCAACGGCTTCACCCTGGAGATCCACGACCGCGGCCTCGGCATGGCGGCCGACGCGCTCCTCGAAGCCAACCTCCGGCTCGCCGAGACCCCGGAGTTCGAGCTGTCCGACACCGACCGGCTCGGCCTGTTCGTGGTCAGCCGGCTCGCGCAGCGGCAGAACGTCCGGGTCTCCCTCCAGCCGTCCCCGTACGGCGGCACCACCGCCGTCGTCTTCATCCCCGACACCCTGCTGACGGACGACGTCCCGGACACCAACGGCATCGGTTTTCGCCTCGACCGGCCGCGGCCCGCCAAGGACACCGAGGCCGGCGGCCGCCGGGCCGCGCTCTCCAAGGCGCCCGTGAAGGTCCCCGGCCTGCCCCCCGCGCTGCTCGACGGGCCGGTCGAGCTGGAGGCCCCCGTCGACCTCGACGCCCTCGACGCCATGGGCACCATCGACGCGATCGATGCCATCGACGACTTCCCCGGCGTGCTCGACGGCGAGGACACCGACCGCGGCGGCCTGTTCCGCCCCCGCCGCTCGCTCCTCGCCGCCGACGAGGACACACCGGGACGCCCCGGCCCACGTCAGCACGGAGCCTCCCGCACCCGCGACGCGTCCGCGGGCGACGGCACCGACGAGGACGACCACCTCGACGCGCCCGTCCCACTGCCCCGCCGCCGTACACCCAAGCTGGTCAGCTCCCACGGGCGCCCGGTCACCGAGCAGCGCACCCGCCGCGCCGGCCCGGACGAGGAACCGCCGGAGGGCCCCGCCCCGCGCCCGGCCGACCCGGACCGCGCGACGCCGCTCCCGACCCGCCGCCGCGGCAGCTCCCCGCTCGGCCGCGGCACCACCGCACCGGCCCACCGGGAGAACCGCGAGAACGCGGACTCCCGTGACAGCGGGGCCTCCCACCCGAGCGACCGCGCGACGACCTCACTGCGCGCCCTGCGGGGCCGCACCGAAAGCCCGGACCGCGCGCCCGGCCCCGGCACCGGAACCGGTACCGACCGCGGACCCGGCGCCGGCACCGACCCCGGAGCCGGCACTCACCCCGGAACCGATCCCGGCTCCGGCCCGCTGCCCCGCCGCGTGCGGCAGGCCAGCCTCGCGCCGCAGCTGCGGCAGGGACCGGCGCACCGTACCGACGACCGCGCGGCACCCGGGGAACGGGACGCCGACGAGGTCCGCAACCGTATGGCCTCCCTCCAGCGAGGCTGGCGGCGCGGCCGCGAGGAGAACGCCGCGGGCGACGACGCCCACAGCTCCACGGCACCACACCGAACGACTAAGGGGGACGGTCGATGACCGCACCGAAGGCGACCGACCACGCCACGACCGGCAAGTCAGGCGAGCTGAACTGGCTGCTCGACGAACTGGTGGACCGCGTGGCGAGCATCCGCAAGGCCGTCGTGCTGTCCGGCGACGGACTGCCCACCGGGGCCTCCA
Source organism: Streptomyces sp. JB150 (assembly GCF_011193355.1). Lineage (GTDB taxonomy): Bacteria > Actinomycetota > Actinomycetes > Streptomycetales > Streptomycetaceae > Streptomyces. The sequence goes on along the minus strand of NZ_CP049780.1, from coordinate 1,112,790 downwards.
AGGACCTGACCCGCGAGGACAGCGAGCACCTGGCCGCCGTGGCCTCCGGCTTCCACAGCCTGGCCAAGGGCGTCGGCCGCCACTTCGAGGCGGGCAGCGTCCGGCAGACGGTGGTCGAACTGGACGACGCCTTCCTGTTCGTCACGGCCGCCGGCGACGGCAGCTGCCTCGCCGTCCTGTCCGACGCCGATTCCGACATCGGCCAGGTCGCCTACGAGATGACGCTCCTCGTGAAGCGGGTCGGGGTGCATCTGGGCACCGCTCCGCGCACCGACCTGCCCGCCGGCGGGTAGTGGGATGGCATGAGCGCAGACGGACAGGCAGGAAGCCACTGGTTCGACGACGAGGCAGGACCGGTCGTGCGCCCCTACGCCATGACGCGCGGCCGCACCAGCCACGCGGCCCAGCACCGCCTCGACGTGATCGCGGTGGTCGTCACGGAGCCCGACGCGGGCGACCCGGAGACCGACCCGACGCTGTCCCCGGAACACGTGCGCATCGTCGGACTGTGCCGTGACACACCGCAGTCGGTCGCCGAACTCGCCGCCGAACTCGACCTGCCCATCGGCGTGGTACGGGTGCTCATCGGCGATCTCGTGGACGCGGAGTTCGTCCATGTGACCCGGCCGGTGCCACCGGCCGAACTCCCGGACGAAAGTATTCTGCGCGACGTGATCAACGGCCTCCGGGCACTGTGAACCGGGCACGTGAACAGCGGGCCCACCGCCCACTCACCCCCCCCATCGAGCAGGAGTAGAGACCGATGATCTTCGGGCGTTCTGAACGCGGCAAGCCCCCGGTCGAGCCCGTCACGCTCAAGATCCTCGTGGCCGGCGGCTTCGGCGTGGGCAAGACCACCCTCGTCGGCGCGGTCAGCGAGATCAGACCGCTGCGCACCGAGGAACCGCTCACCGAGGTCAGCCGCCCGGTCGACGACACCACCGGCGTCGAGGGCAAGCACACCACCACCGTCGCCATGGACTTCGGCCGCATCACCCTCCGCGAGGACCTGGTCCTCTACCTCTTCGGAACGCCCGGCCAGGAGCGGTTCTGGTTCATGTGGGACGAGCTGTCCGAGGGTGCGCTCGGCGCCGTCGTCCTCGCCGACACCCGCCGCCTGGAGGACTGCTTCGCCGCCATCGACTACTTCGAGCGGCGCGCCATCCCCTTCCTGGTCGGCGTCAACTGCTTCGAGGGGGAAGTCCGTTACCCGGCCGACGAGGTCCGCAGGGCCCTCGACCTGGACGACCACGTTCCCCTCGTGCTGTGCGACGCCCGCGACCGCGAATCGGTCAAGGACGTCCTCGTCGGCGTCGTCCAGCACGCCATGGCCCAGGCCGCGGACCGCCGTCAGGCGGTCGCGACCTGAGGTCGGCCACAGCTCCGGAACGGCCCGTACCTCCGCCGACTGAGGTACGGGCCGCAGTCCCGGCTACCCCGCGCGCGCACGCTTAGGCGCCCCGCCCCCCCACCCGAGGCCCTTCTCCACGGCCCTGCGCCCGTCGCGGTACTCCCGTTCGCGCACCGGCACCCCACCACGCGGGCACCCCACTCCCCGCCTCCGCACCCGCGCCGGCCTCCGCACCCGCCTCCCGACGCGCCGCTTCCGCACCGGCACCGGTTTCCGCACCCGCCTCCCGACGCTCCGCCTCCCCAGGCATCCCCTCCACACCCCGCAGCACCCGATGCCCCGGCACCCCCGCCCGCCCCAACACCCAACTCGCCCCGCTCAACGCCTTCGCGGCCTTCTTCAGCGGCGCAAGACAGGCCGCCGCCTGCCGGTGATCGCCCACACCGCCGGGCCCGCACACGACCGTGGCCAGCGACAGGGTCACCGGCCGTCCGCCCGCCGACCACGGGCTGTCGAGCACCGACGCGGCGAGCGGACCGAGGGCTTCCGGCTCGCTCAGCACCAGGAAGTCGTCCCCGCCGATGTGCCCCACGCGGGTACTGCCCGACGCCGCGCGCTGCAGCGCCCACCCCACCGACCGGATCAGCTCGTCCCCTGCCGCGAACCCGGCCCCGTCGTTCACCTGCTTGAAGTGGTCGACATCCAGCCAGCTCAGCGCGAACTCCCGCCCGTCCGCGATCCACCGGTCCACCTCGGCGGTGATCGCGTCCGAACCCGGCAGCCGCGTCAGCGGATTGAGCCCGGCCGCCTCCTCCACCCGCGACTCCGCCAGCGCCCGCACCAGATCCGCCAGCCGTACGACCCCCACGCACCGCCCGTACCCGTCGACGACCGCCACGTCGTCCGACGTCCGGTCCCGCTCGCCGTCCGCCACCACGTCCAGCACCTCCCACGCGGTGGCCTCGACACCCACCGTGCGCGGCGGATCGCCCAGCCGCGCCGCCGGCCGGTCGGCGTACAGCGCGTGCCCGTACCGCCCCGACATGGACAGCAGGAACCGGGACCGGTGCACCGAGCGGACCGGCAGGCCGTCGCGGTCCACGAGCAGCACCCCGGACACGTCCGGCGACCCGGTCAGCAGCGACCGCACCTCGGACGCCGACGCGGTGTCGGGCAGCAGCGCCGCCGGCCGTACGAACTGCCGTACCGACGGGCCGGTGCGCGCCCCGCCCTCGACGGCGGGGGAGCGGGCCGGAACGTACACTCCGGCCGCGGGCAGCCTGGTCGGCGGGGCGAACAGCGTGCCCTGCGCCAGCTGCGCCCCGGCCGACAGCGCGGCCGCGCACTGCGCCTCGGTCTCCACCCCCTCGACGGCCAGCAGCGCTCCCAGCTCGTCGCACAGCGTCCGCATGGCCCGCACGGCGGCCGGCCGGGCCAGCAGCGACGCGTCCAGCTTCACCAGGTCGGGCGCCAGATCCGCGAGCAGCCGAAGCGGCAGGTCGCCGTCCCCCACACCGTCCGCGCTGATCCGGAAGCCGAGCCCCCGCAGGGCGGCCACGGCGTCCAGCAGGCCGCGCTGCGGCACATGGGTGTACGGCGGGCCGATGTCGACGGTCACCTCGCCCGGCAGCCGTCCCGCCGCGCGCACCGCGTCGTGCAGCGGGCCGAGCCCGCCGAGATCCGCGAGCGTCCCGGCGAACACGTTGACGTGCAGCGGCAGCAGCGTCTCGTGACGCACCGCGGCCCGCACCGCCGACGCGGCCAGCCGGCCGTCGAGTTCGGGATCCCGGCGGGCCTCGGCCAGCACGTCACCGGTTTCCGGGCGGGCGAGGACCTCCTGCGCCGCGATCCCGCCGGTGGACAGATTGACCACCGGCTGGAAAGCGAAGCGGAGCGTGTCCGACCAGGAGTGCACGGGAGCATGATGGCGCCGCCCGCACACCCGCCCCGGCGCAGTTCATGAGACGTTCACGCAGCATTCCCAGCCGGTCACACAGCGTACGCACGGCCTGCCGCCCCTCCGGTCGCTTCCCCCACGCGACCCGCCCCTGATAGATGCAGGACATGACACGACGACTCACCCGCGCGGCCCACGGCCTGATCACCGCGGCCGCCGCCCTCCTGGCCCTCACGACCGCCCCCGCCCCCGCCCGGGCGACGACCGAGCCCATCGCACCGGACGACTTCGTGGCACTGCGCACCGTCGACCCGACGATCATCCAGGAGATGCGCTACTTCACCCGCCACAACTTCGTCGGCGAGCGCATCGACGGCTACCGGCAGCCCCTGTGCATCCTCACCCGCCCCGCCGCCGAAGCCCTCCACCGGGCCCAGTCCACGCTGCTCCGCCGGGGCTACAGCCTCAAGGTCTACGACTGCTACCGGCCGCAGCGCGCGGTGGACCACTTCGTCCGCTGGGCCAAGGACCTCGACGACCAGGCCATGAAGGCCGAGTTCTACCCGAACGTCGACAAGACCCGCCTGTTCGCGGACGGTTACATCGCCGAGAAATCCGGCCACAGCCGCGGCTCCACCGTCGACCTGACCCTCGTCGAACTCCCCGCGAAGCCGACCAGGCCGTACGTGCCCGGACAGCCGCTCGTGCCCTGCCACGCCCCCCAGGACGAGCGCTTCCCCGACAACTCCGTCGACATGGGCACCGGTTACGACTGCTTCGACACCCTCTCCCACACCCTCGACCCGCGCGTCCAGGGCGAGCAGCGCGCCAACCGCCTGCTGCTGAAGCACACCCTCGAAGACCTCGGATTCGACAACCTCCCCGAGGAGTGGTGGCACTTCACCTACAAGCCCGAGCCCCACCCGGACACCTACTTCGACTTCCCCGTCTCCGCGCGGTCCTCGCCCACGCCCGCTGAACGCCGCCCCCCGTCGGCGCCCTCTCCGCGATCGGATACAGTCCGCGCCGTGTCCGAATCCCTGTACTCCCACACCGGCCCCGGCTCGCACTGTTCGAGCTGCGGCGCACCTTACGGAGTGGGCGCCTCCGGCTGGCCCCGCACCTGCCCCTCCTGCGGCACCGTGGCCTACCGCAACCCCCTGCCGGTCGCGGTGGCCCTCCAGCCCGTGTACGACACCCAGGGCACCGCCCTCGTCGTCATCACCCGAACCGTGGCCCCCGCGCGCGGAGGCATCGCCCTGCCCGGCGGCTTCGTCAACGACCGCGAGGACTGGCGCCAGGCCGTCGTGCGGGAACTCGCGGAGGAGACCGGCATCGACGCCGCGGCCCGCGACGTACGCCTCGCCGACGCGATGAGCTCCCCCGACGGCCACCTGTTGCTCTTCGGCCTCCTGCCGGAACGCCCCGCCGACGGACTCCCGGCCTCCGCCCCCACCGACGAGACGGAGGGCTGGCACCTCCTGCGCAGACCGCAGGAACTGGCCTTCCCCCTGCACACGCTCGCCGTCCGCGGCTGGTTCGAGGGCCGCTACATCTGAGGCCGCCGGGCCGACCGCACCCGGCCACCCCCGGACACCGCAACCGGGCCACCCCCCGGACACCGCAACCGGGCCACCCCCCGGACACCGCAGCCGATCCCCCGCAGCCGATCGACCGTAGCCGGGCACCGCAGCCGAATCCGCCGCAGCCGCGCCTGTCCCCGCCGGACACCGCCCCACGGCTGTCCCCGCCGCCTGGCCCTACCGACTCACTCCGCGCCCAGCCCCCGCACCCGCACCGAGCACGGCGGCTCCGCCCCGCCGCCCTCACCGGACCGCTCGACCACCACCCGCCGGCCCGCCCGGCGGGACGTGTACCGCTCGATCTCCGCCTCCTCCCAGCCGTCCCCGGCATCCCGCACCACCAGGCCACGCCCGGTCCGGCCCCGCGCGGGAGCCCACACCTCCAGCTCCAGGCCGCCGTCGTCCCCGCGGACGGGAATCACCGCACCCGCGCGCGCGAACACCGGAATCCGTGACAGGGGCGCATCCACCAGCACCCGCCCCGGACCCTCGTACGCCCGCTCCGTCGCCGTGTCGTACCACCGCCCGCGCGGCAGCCGCACCACCCGCCGCTCCGTGCCCGGCTGCAGCACCGGCGCCACCAGCAGACAGTCGCCCAGCAGGAAGGCGTCCTCACAGTCCCGCAGCGCCCGGTCCTCCGGCGCCGCCCACCACAACGGCCGCACATAGGGAGCCCCCGTACGCCGGGCCAGATGCGCCAGCGTCACGAAGTACGGCAGCAGCCGCCGCCGCTCCAGCAGCGCCACGCGCGCGTACTCCAGCACCTGCGTGCCGAACTCCCACGGCTCCCTGCGCCCCGCCTCCGGCCCGGCATGCGTGCGGAACAGCGGCAGGTACGCGGCGAGCTGGAACCAGCGCAGATACAGCTCCGGCGAAGGACGGCCGTCGTAGCCGCCCACGTCCGGCCCCGAGTACGGCACCCCGCACAGACCGAGCCCCATGACCAGCGACAGCGACGCCCGCAGCCCCGGCCAGCCCGTCGCCACGCCACCCGACCAGGCACCGCCGTAACGCTGCATGCCCACCCAGCCCGAACGAGAGAACACGAACGGCCGCTGCCCCGGCGCCGGCCCGGCCAGCCCTTCGTAGCCCGCCCGCGCCATGCCCAGCCCGTACACGTTGTGCGCCTCCCGGTGATCGCCCCCACGCCCCTCCAGGGAGTGCCGGGCCGACCGCGGCAGCGTCGTCTCCCCGAACGCCGCGAACGACGTCGGCTCGTTCATGTCATGCCAGAACCCGGAGAAACCCTGCGCCAGCCGCTCCTCGTACTGTCGGCCCCACCACCGCCGCACCCGCGCGTCCGTGAAATCCGGGAACACCGTCTCGCCGGGCCACCCGACACCCCGCACGAGCCGCCCCGACGCGTCCCGCACGAACGCGTCCCCGGCCGTCCCGCTGTCGTACACGGCGTCCCCCGGCTCCGCCTGCACCGCCGCGCCCACGACCGACACCAGCCGTATCCCGTCCCGCCGCAGGTCCTCGGCGAGCTGCGGCAGCTTCGGGAAGCGATCGGGATCGACGGTGAAGACCCGGTGCTCCTCGTGGTGATCGGTGGCCAGATGGACCGCGTCCAGCGGCAGACCGCGCTCCTGGTAGCCCGCGACGATCCGCCGCACCTCCTGCTCGCTGCCGAAACCCCACCGTGCGTGGTGATGGCCCAGCGCCCAGACCGGCGGCAGCGCGGGCGCCCCCGTCAGCGACGCCCAGCCGAGCAGCACGCGCGAGGGGGACCCCACCACCACCCAGCAGCGCAGCGGCCCCCCGTCCATCCGCAGCTCGCACATCCCGCCGCGGTCGTGCCCCGAACCCGCGCCCTCCTCGCCCTCGCGCAGCAGCACCGTCCCGTCCCACGTGGTGTCGTGGAACACCAGATGCGTGCCCGCGTCGGCCACCACCAGGTGCACCGGCATCGTGATGTACAGCGGATCGTCCCCGGGCCCGAAGGGCCGCCCCGGGTCGGTGTTCCACAGCCGGTAGGCGCCGTCCCGCAGCCGGGGCCCGCACGCCCGTCCGCCCAGCCCGAAGAACCGCGCGTCCGCCGGCACCTCCGACCGCTGCCGCCACCGCGCGGTGCCCCCACCGGCCGGCTCCCACCAGCGCGGCGGCAGATCGCGGCGCAGGGTCACCCCACCGGGCGTACGGACCTCGATCGCCCCCTGCCGCGACACCACGACCGTCATCCGCTCGGCCACCACCCGCCAGCCGCCGTCCTTGTCGGGCTCCAGCACCGCCCGCGGATCCGGCTCCGGACACCGCCCCGCGAGCGCGTACGACGGCTCGGGACCGGCCCCGTCCCACCCCCAGAAGACCGCCCCGCTCACCGTGACGGTCACCCGCAGCTCCGACCGGCTGAACCGCAGCGTGCCGCCACCCGGCCCGGGCTCCGCGCACTCCAGGACACCGGGCACCCGCGCCCGCTCCGCACCCCGCGGCGGCAGCCCCGCGGCGTCCGCGCGCCTCCTGCGCCACGCCGCCCGCACGATACGCAACCCCTGCGCCGCCCCCACGGAACCGACCGCCTTCACCGAACGCACCAGGTCACGACCGTCCATGCTGCTCACCCTGCCACTGTCCGGACGGTCGGCGCGTCGCGTTCAACTGCCGTTCACCCGTGCCAGGACCACATCTTCACGACACGGACTATGTGGGGCGGACCCTGGTGCTGAAGTCGATCACATGGCATCGTCCGTGTCAGCCGCGTCACGCGCACACCCCAGCCCGTGCGCGGAGGACGCACACGACGCGCACAGTCCGGGAGCCGCCCATGTCGACCGTGAACCCCCAGCCGCTCTGGCAGCCCGATCCGGAACGCATCGCCCAGGCACAGATCACCAGGTTCCAGGCCTGGGCCGCCGAACACCACGGCGCCCCCGCCGAGGGCGGATACGCCGCACTGCACCGCTGGTCCGTCGACGAGCTGGACACCTTCTGGAAAGCCGTCACCGAATGGTTCGATGTCCGCTTCTCCACCCTCTACGCGCGCGTGCTCGGCGACCGCGCCATGCCCGGCGCCCAGTGGTTCCCCGGAGCCACCCTGAACTACGCCGAACACGCCCTGCGCGCGAGCGCGACCCGCGCGGACGAACCGGCCCTCCTCTGCGTCGACGAGACACACGAGCCCCGCGCGGTGACCTGGTCCGAGCTGCGCCGCCAGGTCGGCTCCCTGGCCGCGGAACTGCGCGCCCTCGGCGTCCGCCCCGGCGACCGCGTCAGCGGCTACCTCCCCAACATCCCCGAAGCCGTCGTCGCCCTCCTGGCCACCGCCGCGGTCGGCGGCGTGTGGACCTCCTGCGCCCCCGACTTCGGCGCCCGCAGCGTCCTCGACCGCTTTCAGCAGGTCGAACCCGTCGTCCTGTTCACCGTCGACGGCTACCGCTACGGCGGCAAGGAACACGACCGCCGCGACACCGTCGCCGAACTGCGCCGCGAGCTGCCCAGCCTCCGCGCGGTCGTCCACATCCCCCTCCTCGGCACCGGGGCACCCGAGGGAACCCTGGAGTGGCCGGCCCTCACCAGCGCGGACGTCGAGCCCGCATTCGAGCAGGTCCCCTTCGACCACCCCCTGTGGGTCCTGTACTCCTCGGGCACCACGGGCCTGCCCAAGCCGATCGTCCAGTCCCAGGGCGGCATCCTCGTCGAGCACCTCAAACAGCTCGGCCTGCACTGCGACCTCGGCCCCGGGGACCGCTTCTTCTGGTACACCTCGACCGGCTGGATGATGTGGAACTTCCTCGTCTCCGGCCTCCTCACCGGCACCACGATCGTCCTCTACGACGGCAGCCCCGGACACCCCGACACCGGTGCCCAGTGGCGCATCGCCGAACGCACCGGGGCCACCCTCTACGGCACCTCCGCCGCCTACGTCATGGCCTGCCGCAAGGCGGACGTCCACCCCGCGCGGGACTACGACCTGTCCGCCGTGCGCTGCGTCGCCACCACCGGCTCCCCCCTGCCGCCCGACGGCTTCCGCTGGCTGCACGACGAGGTCCGCGACGACCTCTGGATCGCCTCCGTCAGCGGCGGCACCGACGTGTGCTCCTGCTTCGCCGGAGCCGTCCCCACCCTCCCCGTGTACGTCGGCGAACTCCAGGCCCCCGGCCTCGGCACCGACCTGCAGTCCTGGGACCCGAGCGGCAAACCCCTGACCGACGAGGTCGGCGAACTCGTGGTCACCAACCCCATGCCGTCCATGCCGATCTACTTCTGGAACGACCCCGACGGCAGCCGCTACCACGACAGCTACTTCGACACCTACCCCGGCGTCTGGCGCCACGGCGACTGGATCACCGTCACCTCCCGCGGCTCCGTCGTCATCCACGGCCGCTCCGACTCGACCCTCAACCGGCAGGGCGTGCGCATGGGCTCGGCCGACATCTACGAAGCCGTCGAACGCCTTCCGGAGATCAGGGAATCCCTCGTCATCGGCATCGAACAGCCCGACGGCGGCTACTGGATGCCCCTGTTCGTCCACCTTGCCCCCGGCGCCGTCCTCGACGACGCCCTCCGCGACCGCGTCAAGCGGACCATCCGCGAACAGCTCTCACCGCGCCACGTCCCCGACGAGATCATCGAAGTGCCCGGCGTCCCGCACACCCTCACCGGCAAACGCATCGAGGTTCCCGTCAAGCGCCTCCTTCAGGGCACCCCCCTCGACAAAGCCGTCAACCCCGGTTCCGTCGACAACCTCGACCTGCTCCACTTCTACGAGGACCTGGCCCGCGAACGCGCCTGACCGCACCCGGCGCCCACCCCGCCGAGCGGCCCCGGACCCGCACCCCGCGGCGCCGGCCGAGGCCGCTCGGACGCCGTTGTCAGTGCCACCCGTTACGGTGAGTGAGCACTGATCGACTGCGCGCACAGGGGGAAACAATGGCGCACACCGACAACCTGACCATGCGGCGCGTCCTGCACCGCGAGATCGCCGGCACCATCGGCCTGCTCACCGACGAGCACGACTTCCGCGCCATGCGGCGCTACCGCAGCTTCACCTTCGACGACCACCGGACCTACCTCCAGCAGGTCGAAGCCCTGCTCAAGAACCGAGCCGCCCAGGGCACCCACACCACGGTCGCCCTCTTCGACCCGCAGGAATACGCCGACTACTGCGCCGCCACCGGCCTCGACCCCGACGCCCCGGCCAGCCGCAGCCGCTTCACCGCCGAACTGGCCGCCGAAGGCCCCAGCATCCCCTACGACGGCCGGCCCCTCACCGACCTCGTCCCCGAACTGGTCGAGGCGGCCGTCCGCCAGGCCACCTGGGACTACGCGTCGACGCTGCTGGCCCGCGCCGGCACCTGCGCCACCTGCGGCGAGGACCTCGGACGCGCTGCCTTCACCCGCGCCTCCGCCCTCCTCGTCCGCATCCTCGACACGGCCCCACCGGGCCACCGCCACCTCGTGTGCAGCGTCTCGGCGACCCCCGAGACCCTCGTCGCCGTCCTGCACGCCGACGACCACGACGGCGCCACCGAGCTCGACGAGTCCGAAGCCCTCGAATTCACCACGGTCCTCGCCCTCGGCATCGCCACCCGCAGCCCCGGCGGCCTCGTCATGCGCACCAGCGCCCCCGGCACCTCCGACCGCGTCTACGGCTGGCGCCTGCGCGGCAACGGACTCGAAGCCCTCACCGCCGGAGAGGTCTTCGACGCGTACTGCACCGACGTCGAATCCGGCGACCTGATCTCACCCGAGTCGGGCGTCGACTACTGCGCGCCGCCCGACCTCGGCGACGACGCACCGCCACCCCACCGGCACTGAACGCGCCAGGGGCGCCCCACCCGACGGTGGAGCGCCCCTGGCCACAGCCTCGGCCGGACTTCCGGATCACTCGCCGGACAGCACCGCCTGAGCGGCGTTGCGCGCGTCCTCGGCCGTGTCCGCCGCCCGCGCGGCCGCCGCGGCACGCTCGCACTGCGCCAGTGTGTACTTCGCCAGCGCCGCCCGGACATAAGGAATCGACGCCGCACCCATGGAGAGCGAGGTGACCCCCAGACCGGTCAGCACACAGGCGAGCAGCGGGTCGGACGCCGCCTCACCACAGACACCACAGCTCTTGCCCTCGGCCTTGGCGGCCTCGGCCGCCATCGCCACCAGGTCGAGCAGCGCCGGCTGCCACGGGTCCTGCAACCGGGACACCGCACCCACCTGCCGGTCCGCGGCGAAGGTGTACTGAGCGAGGTCGTTCGTGCCCAGGGACAGGAACTCGACCTCCTGGAGGATCGCCCGCGCCCGCAGCGCGGCCGACGGGATCTCCACCATCGCCCCGAACTTCGCCCGCAGCCCCGCCGCCCGGCACGCGTCGGCGAACGCCTTCGCGTCCGTACGGTCCGCCACCATCGGCGCCATGACCTCGAGGTAGACCGGCAGACCCTCGGCGGCCTTCGCCAGCGCCGACAACTGGGTGCGCAGCACCTCGGGGTGGTCCAGCAGCGTCCGCAGACCCCGCACACCCAGCGCCGGGTTCGGCTCGTCGGCCGGCGTCAGGAAGTCGAGCGGCTTGTCCGCCCCGGCGTCCAGCACCCGCACCACGACCCGGCCCTCGGGGAACGCCTCGAGCACCTGCCGGTAGGCCTCGACCTGCTTCTCCTCCGAAGGAGCCTTCTTGTTGTCGTCCAGGAACAGGAACTCGGTCCGGAACAGACCGACCCCCTCCGCACCAGCCTCCACCGCCGCGGCCACGTCCGCGATCCCGCCGATGTTGGCGAGCAGCGGCACCTTGTGACCGTCGGACGTGGCACCAGGACCGGACGACGCGGCCAGCGCGGCCTTGCGCTCGGCGGCCGCCGCCTCCAGCGCCGCCTTCTTCTCCTCGCTCGGGTCGACGAAGACCTCGCCGGTGCTGCCGTCCACCGCGACGACCGTTCCCTCGGCCAGCTCGCCGGCGCCCGGCAGCGCCACCACGGCCGGCACACCGAGCGCCCGGGCCAGGATCGCGCTGTGGCTGGTCGGCCCGCCCTCCTCGGTCACGAACCCGAGCACCAGCGCCGGATCGAGCAGCGCCGTGTCCGCCGGCGCCAGATCACGCGCCACCAGCACATAGGGCTCGTCGCTGTCCGGCACACCCGGCATCGGAACGCCCAGCAGCCGGGCGACGATACGATTCCGCACATCGTCGAGGTCCGCGACCCGGCCCGCCAGGTACTCACCGGCACCGGCCAGCAGATCCCGGTACGCGGCGAACGCGTCGTACACGGCCCGCTCGGCCGTGCTGCCCACGACGATCCGCCGGTCGACGTCCGCGATCAGCTCGGGGTCCTGCGCCATCATGGCCTGCGCCTCGAGCACCGCCTGGGCCTCGCCGCCCGCCAGATTGCCGCGCGCGATCAGGTCGGCCGCCACAGCCTCCACGGCCTTGCGGGCGCGCCCCTGCTCACGCTCCGCCTCCTCGGCCGGGATCTGCTTGGCGGGCGGTTCGAGCACCGCCGTCCCCATGTGCCGAACCTGGCCGATCGCCACACCGTGGCTCACGCCGACGCCTCGCAGCGTTGTCTCCATCTCACCCGTCTCCGATACGTGCGGCGGGCCCCGCCGCCGCGGTGGTTGTCCTACCAGGCCGCCCTAGGACGGCAGTGACGTCACTTCCAGACGAAGAGACCGTCGCCGACCTTGACCTCGCCGTCCTCGCGGAGCTCGGAGAGCGCCTCGACGGTGGCCTCCAGCGCCACGACGGGGCACACCGGGGACTTGCCGGCGGCCTCGACGGCGGCGGGGTTCCACCGCACGACGGCCTGTCCGCGCGTCACGGTGTCGCCCTTGTTCACCAGCAGCTCGAAGCCCTCGCCGTTGAGCTGCACGGTGTCGATGCCGAGATGGGTGAGCACGCCGTGTCCGTCCGGGTCGACGACCACGAAGGCGTGCGGGTGGAGGGAGACGATGACGCCGTCGACGGGCGCGACCGCCTCGGAGGGCTCACGCACGGGATCGATGGCGGTACCAGGGCCGACCATGGCCCCGGAGAAGACCGGATCCGGCACAGCCGCCAGTCCGATGGCGCGTCCTGACAACGGGGACGTCACGGTGGTCATGGGAAGCCTCCCAGGGGTGGAGATGTATGGGCCGTCACTGCCTGTCCCGGACGACGCACTGATCAGCAGCGTATGTCACAGGAAGTGGCGGTTCCGCACGATAGCTCCTGAATAGAGGTCTAGACCACCTCCTTCAGGGATTTGCACCCGCTCGACGGCCCCGTGTACAGTCGTACTCCTGCTTGGGGCTGAGCGACGCGACCAAGGCGTCCTCGCCCGGTGGAACCCAACTTGTCAGATCCTATCTCGGGGTCTCCTTCTGCATGCCTGCAGGAGGGTGGTCAGAGAGACGGAAAAAGCCTGATAGAGTCGGAAACGCAAGACCGAAGGGAAGCGCCCGGAGGAAAGCCCGAG